>CAKRIZ010000011.1 GCA_934351445.1 uncultured Eubacterium sp. | reverse complement strand
CTGAAAGCCGCAGGCTATGTGTGTGAGCAAAGCGAAAGACACATCGAGCCAAGGCTGAAGAGACAGCGAGACACCGCTGGGCAATCGGAGCAGCTTGATCAGAATGCCACTGCGCCCACAGCCAGGTAGCCCGATGATTAAATAGTTTCGCAAACGCCTAATAGAATAGAAAGAATAGAAAGGAAGTAATAGATATGCCATATCATACACAACTGATACAGCGTCCACGCAGGCTGCGCAGCAGCCAGGTACTGCGTAACCTGGTGAGGGAGACTCGGATGAGCCCTGCTTCACTGATGTATCCGACATTTGTCATGGAGGGCGAACATATCAAAGAGGAGATTCCCTCTATGCCGGGACAGTACCGTTACAGTATCGACCGGCTGGATGAGTGCCTGGATGAACTGGAGGAGGCAGGCGTCCATGCAGTGATGTTTTTTGGCATTCCGGATCATAAGGATGAGACCGGGAGCGGCGCGTATGACCACAACGGCATCGTGCAGAAGGCGCTGCGCCACGCAAAAGAGACACATCCGGACATGTATCTGGTTGCAGACCTTTGTATGTGTGAATATACCTCGCACGGGCATTGCGGGATTCTGCACGGCACAGAGGTGGATAATGATGCGACACTTGCATATTTGCAAAAGATCGCAGTCGCACAGGCACAGGCCGGCGCAGATATGATCGCGCCGTCTGATATGATGGATGGCAGAGTGGCAGCGATCCGTGAAGCTCTGGATGAAAACGGATTTACGAATACACCGATCATGGCGTATTCTGCAAAATTTGCCTCTGCCTTTTACGGACCGTTCCGTGATGCAGCAGAGTCTGCACCGAGCTTTGGCGACCGCAAGAGCTATCAGATGGATTTCCATAACCGCAGGGAAGCGGTCAAGGAGGCATTGCTGGATGTGGAAGAAGGCGCAGATATCGTCATGGTAAAGCCCGCCGCCTGCTACGGCGATCTGATCCGCGAGATCAAAGATGCAACGGATGTGCCGATGGCAGCCTACAGCGTGAGTGGCGAGTATTCGATGATCAAGACGACGGCGGCAGCCGGATTTATTGACGAAGAGCGCATCATGTGTGAGATGGCAGTCAGTGCTTACCGCGCGGGAGCGGATATTTATATTACGTATTTTGCAAAAGAACTGGCAGCATGTATGCAGAAAGGACTGATCGGATAATGACAAAATCAGAGCAGATATTTGAGGAGGCAGTACGGCTCATACCGGGAGGCGTAAATTCACCGGTGCGTGCATTCGGATCCATCGGTTCTACACCGCGCATGATCGCGCGCGCGTCCGGAGCAAATATGTGGGATGAAGACGGAAACCAATATATCGATTACATTGGTTCGTGGGGGCCGATGATCCTGGGGCATAATCAGCCGGATGTATTAGAGGCAGTCGTAGATGCCTGTGCAAGGGGACTCAGCTTTGGCGCTGCCACTAAGATCGAGGTGGATATGGCCAGACTCATCTGTGACAGCATCCCTTCGATCGATATGGTCCGTATGGTCAATTCCGGTACGGAGGCAGTCATGAGTGCGATCCGCACGGCGCGTGGATTTACCGGGCGGGACAAGATTATAAAATTTAGTGGATGCTATCACGGACATTCCGATGGCCTGCTTGTCAAGGCGGGCAGCGGGGCGATGACATCCGGTACACCGGATTCTGCGGGTGTGCCGGTCGGATGTACGCAGGATACGCTTACCGCTGATTATAATGATTTAGAGTCCGTGGAGGCGTTATTTGCGCAGTTCCCGGAGCAGATTGCTTGTGTGATCGTAGAGCCGGCAGCGGCAAACATGGGGGTTGTTCCGGCAGAGGCTGGATTTTTAGAAGGGCTGAGGTATCTGTGTACGAGATATGGTGCACTGCTCATTTTTGATGAGGTGATTACCGGATTCCGTCTGAGCTTTGGCGGTGCGCAGGAGTATTTCGGTGTGCGCCCGGATCTGACGACATTTGGCAAGATCATCGGCGCTGGGATGCCGGTCGGAGCTTACGGTGGCAGGCGTGAGATCATGGAGATGGTATCTCCGGTCGGACCGGTATATCAGGCAGGCACGCTCAGCGGCAATCCGGTCGCGATGGCGGCAGGCTATACGCAGCTGACGATTCTTCGGGATCACCCGGAGTATTACCGAAAGCTGAACGAAAAGTCCGATGTGTTTTTTGGCAAGCTGGCGATGGCAGTAGAGGCAGCAGGCAAGCCGTATCAGGTCAACCATGTCGGATCGCTTGGATGTCTGTATTTTACAGGTGAAAAGGTACGCGATTATGAGAGTGCCAAGACGTCGGATACGACGCGCTATGCGCATTACTGCAACTATATGATCGACCACGGCATCTATCTGGCACCGGCACAGTTTGAGGCGATGTTTGTGTCTATGGCGCATACGCAGCAGCAACTGGATGAGACGGTTGATCTGGCGATGGAATATTTAATGACAGAGGAAGAATAAGCGTTTGGACGAGCAGGCAATCAAACGGAAAAAATATAAAAATAGCAGAAAAAGAACCAGGCAGTATCATTCGCGCAGGCGACACAGCAGATGGCGGTATGTGGTGGTCATTTCCTTCATATGTCTGATGGGTATATGGGCAGTGCATAGACGGGAGGTTCAAAAACGTGTATTGGCAGAGACACCGGTAGTCGTCGTAGAGGATGATCTGCCGGCAGGTGCGCGTGAGGTGACAGAGATGGAACGCCCTCCGCTCGATGTGCAGCTGCTCACGGTCAATGAGTATTCGAGGCCGGGCATCACGCTCGAACAGGTCAACGGGATCGTCATTCACTATACGGCGAATCCCGGCACATCCGCACAGGATAACCGGGATTATTTTGAGAATCTGAAGACGTCGCATACAACAAAGGCGAGCAGTCATTTTATCATCGGGCTCGACGGCGAGATCATCCAGTGTGTTCCGTGCAGTGAATGGGCATATGCCTCAAATGAACGAAATGCCGACACGATCTCGATTGAATGCTGTATACCGGACGAGAGTGGAAAGTTCACGGATCAGACGTATGATTCGCTTGTCGAACTTGTCTCATGGCTCTGTTTTCGCTATAGCCTCGATCAGACGGATCTGCTGCGTCATTATGATGTTACGGGGAAGAATTGTCCGAAGTATTTTGTAGAACAGCCGCAGGCATGGGAGACCTTCTGCAGCGATGTCAACGCATATATGGAGAAAAAAGTAAATGGATAAATGTATGGAAGCAATACGTCGCGGTGAAGAGATCCGGGCGAATCTGATCGAATTAAAGATGCACTGTAAAGAAGACCCGAAGGCAGCCTGGGCGCTGCGCGCGGAGGATGGAGTGCCGCAGATCTTTGAAAAACTGTTGTCACATGAGGATGCCAAGGTGCGTAAAAATGCGGCATTGCTGCTGGGTGAGCTGGGGCTTGACGAGAGTGCCCATGCGCTTTTTGAGGCATATGGAGCAGAACAGACGCGTTTTGTGAAAAGTGCCTATCTGCAGGCGTTAAAGGAACTGGATGTGACACCGTATCTGGACGCGCTCCGTGAGCGGTATCAGCAGCTTCTGGCCTATGAGCCGTCAGAGGATGAGAAAAAGCATGTTGCCCAGGAGCGCAGCCTGCTCCAGCAGCTGTTATCAGAAAATGATGTGCTGAAAAAACATACCTTCAGTGGCTGGCGCAGAACGAATGATGTGATATTTACGACAGAGTATGCACTTCGTGAGCCCTTGCAAAAACAGATTGAGATGCGCAGCAGGGAAGCGGTGCGCACGGCTTTGCATCCGTTTGGGGTACGTGTCCGTACAACGGAGCTGTCACAGCTTAGTCGGATGCATACATATAGGGAATTGCTGTTTACGTTACGGATCAGGGGGACAGTACGCGGCAATGCAGCAGAACTGTCACGGGCATTGCTGGATGGCGGGCTGATCACGCTTCTGGAAGAACTGCATGCAGAGACCGCACCTTTCTATTTCCGTATAGAAGTGCGTGGCATGGAAGATACTGTACAAAAGACGGCGTTGGCAAAGGAACTGGCGCTGGAACTGGAGCAGGGCAGCGGTGGCAGACTGTTCAATTCTACGACAGACTATGAGGTTGAACTGCGCCTGATGCGCACAAAGGATGGCAGCTTTTATCCGTGCCTGAAGCTGTATACGATTGCAGATGACCGTTTTGCATGGAGAAAGCAGACGATCTCGGCATCCATGCATCCGTCGCTGGCGGCGGCACTGATTGAGCTGGCAAGGCCGTATCTGAGTGAGCAGTCGGTTGTACTCGATGCGCTATGTGGTGTTGGGACATTTGTGATCGAGCGCAACCTGCGCATGAAAGCATATGATAACTATGCAGTGGATCTGTATGGACAGGCGATCGCAGGAGCGAGACAGAATGCCGCTGCCGCAGGTGTGACGTGCAATTTTATCACGAAGGATTTTACCCAGTTTACATCCAAACACCGGATGACGGAGATCTTTGCGGATATGCCAAAGCGAGGGAAAAAGACAAAAGAAGAACTGGATGCGCTCTATAGCGGATGTTTCCGGCAGTTTTCTGAGCTGCTGGAGCCCAAGGGACACCTGTTTCTATATGCCGGTGAGGAGGGCTTTGTCAAGAAAAATCTGCGGCTGAACAAAAAACTTGCGCTGATTCACGAGATCAGGATCCGGCCGAAGGAGGACGGTGTCTTTTATATCATCGAAAAACGCGGATAATCACGCGGGTGCAAATGAAAAACAAACAAATGTTCGAAAAATAATAAAAACTCCTTTACGGAGAACAAATGGTTGTGCTATAATCTTCGAATAGCAGGACATCTGGAGAGAGGGGCAGATAATTATGGCAAACAGCAGTTATGATGCCAGCAGCATATCGGTATTAGAGGGACTTGAGGCGGTACGAAAGCGGCCCGGAATGTATATCGGAAGCGTGTCGCGCAAGGGTCTGAATCATCTGATCTATGAGATTGTGGACAATTCGGTGGACGAGCATCTGGCAGGTTATTGTGACAGGATACATGTCACACTCGAGGCAGACGGTTCGTGCACGGTAGAGGATAACGGCCGTGGTATTCCGGTCGGCATGCACGAGAAAGGTATTTCTGCTGCACGGCTTGTCTTTACGACACTGCATGCAGGAGGAAAATTTGACAACGAGGCATACAAGACGAGCGGTGGCTTGCATGGCGTAGGTTCTTCGGTAGTGAATGCGTTGTCGACCTATATGGATGTAGAGATCAGCAGGGAAGGTTTTGTACACCATGACCGCTATGAGCGGGGCAAGCCGGTACTGGAATTAGAGAACGGATTACTTCCGGTGATTGGCAAGACGAGAAAGACCGGAACGAAGATCAACTTTCTGCCGGACCCGGAGATCTTTGAAAAAACGAGATTCAAGGGTGACGATGTCAAGAGCCGTATGCATGAGACGGCATATTTAAATCCAAATTTAACAATCGTATATGAGGATAAGCGCGATGGACAAAACGAGCATATTGAATATCATGAGCCGGAGGGGCTCATCGGATTTGTGCGCGATCTGAATAAAAACCTGGAGACGATTCATGATGTGGTCTATTTCAAGGGAGAGAGTGACGGGATCGAGGTAGAGGCTGCCTTTCAGTATACGAATGAATTTCATGAGAATATTTTAGGCTTCTGCAATAATATCTACAATGCAGAGGGTGGTGCGCATATCACCGGTTTCAAGACGGTATTCACGACCGTGCTCAACCAGTATGCGAGGGAACTGGGCATTTTAAAGGAAAAAGATGCGAACTTCACCGGAACGGATGTCAGAAACGGTATGACGGCTGTCATTTCGATCAAGCATCCCGATCCGCGGTTTGAGGGACAGACCAAGACAAAACTCGACAATCAGGATGCCGCAAAGGTGACTTCCAAAGTGACCGGAGAGGAAATCCAGTTGTATTTTGATAAAAATTTAGAGACGCTCAAGGCGGTGATCGATTGTGCGCTCAAGGCAGCAAAGATCCGTAAGAGCGAGGAGCGGGCAAAGACGAATCTGCTGACCAAGCAGAAGTTCTCGTTTGATTCGAATGGAAAGCTGGCAAACTGTGAGTCGCGCGATGCCTCACAGTGTGAGATCTTTATCGTCGAGGGAGATTCGGCAGGCGGTTCGGCCAAGATGGCGAGAAACCGTATGTTTCAGGCGATCATGCCGATCCGTGGAAAGATCTTAAATGTAGAGAAAGCATCGATTGATAAGGTGCTCGCCAATGCGGAGATCAAGACGATGATCAATGCGTTTGGCTGCGGATTCTCAGAAGGCTATGGCAATGATTTTGATATTGCCAAGCTGCGTTATGATAAGATCATCATCATGGCAGATGCCGATGTGGATGGTGCACATATCTCCACATTGCTGCTGACGTTGTTTTACCGGTTTATGCCGGAACTGATCTTCGAGGGACATGTCTATATTGCGATGCCGCCGCTGTATAAGGCGATGCCGAAAAAAGGAGAGGAGGAATACCTCTATGATGATGCGGCATTGGAGCGGTACCGCAAGACGCACAAGGGCAGCTTTACGCTGCAGCGCTACAAGGGTCTTGGCGAGATGGATGCATCCCAGCTGTGGGAGACGACACTGAACCCCGAGACGCGCATGCTTAAAAAAGTTGAGATTGAGGATGGCCGTATGGCGAGCGATGTGACGGCGATGCTCATGGGGACAGATGTACCGCCGCGAAAGGCGTTTATCTATGAACATGCGCATGATGCGGAACTGGATGTATAAAATTAAATGGAGATGAAATAAATGGATGTAGAAGAGAGACTGATACGGACCGAGTATTCGGAGGTCATGCAAAAATCCTATATCGACTATGCGATGAGTGTCATTGTCGCACGTGCGCTGCCGGATGTGAGAGATGGACTCAAGCCGGTACAGCGCCGTACCCTCTATGACATGTATGAGCTGGGAATCCGTTATGACAGGCCTTATCGAAAGAGTGCGCGTATTGTCGGCGATACGATGGGTAAATACCACCCGCATGGAGACAGTTCGATCTATGATGCGCTCGTTGTGATGTCGCAGGATTTTAAGAAGGGGCTGCCGCTCATCGATGGGCACGGTAATTTTGGATCGATCGAGGGAGACGGAGCCGCTGCGATGCGTTATACAGAGGCCAGACTTCACAAGATTACGCAGGAAGCATATCTGGCAGATCTCGATAAGGATGTCGTAGACTTTGTGCCGAACTTCGATGAGACAGAGAAGGAACCGGAAGTGCTGCCGGTAAAGGTGCCGAATATACTGATCAACGGTGCAGAGGGTATTGCAGTCGGTATGGCTACATCCATTCCACCACACAATTTTGGCGAAGTCATTGATGGTGTCAAAGCATATATGAAAGATCCGGATATCAATACCGAGCAGATGATGCACTATATCAAGGGACCGGATTTCCCGACCGGAGGTATCGTCACCAATCAGGATGAACTGGCTGGCATCTATTCGACCGGAACAGGCAAGATCAAGATCCGTGGCAAGGTGGAGATCGAGAAGATGAAAGGCGGCAAGGAGTGCATCGTCGTCACAGAGATCCCGTACACGATGATTGGAGCCGGAATCGGCAAGTTTTTAAACGATGTCTATGCCCTCGTGGAGAAGAAAGTCACAAATGATATCGTAGACATCTCCAATCAGTCCTCCAAAGAGGGTATCCGTATCGTGATCGAGCTGCGCAAGGGGGCGGATGCGCAGAATATCTGCAACCTGTTGTATAAAAAGACCAAGCTCGAGGACACGTTCGGTGTGAATATGCTCGCGGTGGCAGATGGCAAGCCGGAGACGATGGGACTTGTGCCGATGATCCGTCATCACGTAGATTTCCAGTACGAGCTGGCAACCAGAAAATATAAGACACTGCTCGCCAAAGAGTTAGAAAAGCAGGAAGTGCAGGAAGGTCTGATCAAGGCCTGTGATGTGATCGACCTGATCATCGAGATCCTGCGTGGCAGCAAAAATATCAAGGATGCCAAGGCATGCCTGATGACCGGTGATACATCAAAAATTAAATTTAAACATAAGGAATCGGAAAAAGATGCGGCAAAGCTGTGTTTTACAGAGCGTCAGGCGACAGCAATTTTGGAGATGCGCCTGTATAAGCTGATCGGTCTTGAGATCGAGGCATTGCTTAAGGAGCATGAGCAGACAATGAAAAACATCGCTGAATATGAGAATATCCTGAGCAGCCGTTCTGCGATGGCAAAGGTCATCATCCGTGAACTCGATGGATATAAAAAAGAATATGACCGCGCGCGCCGTACACAGATCGATAATGTGGCAGATGTTGTGATCGAGGCTCCAAAGCTTGAAGAGATCGATGTGGTCGTCCTTGTGGATCGGTTCGGCTATGCCAAGGCGGTCGATGCAGCGACTTATGAGCGGAATAGGGAGGCTGCAGATAGCGAAAACCGCCAGATCATTGCATGCAAGAATACAGACAGGCTATGTATCTTCACAAATGCCGGAAACATGCATCTGCTCAAGGTACTCGATCTGCCGTTTGGCAAGTTCCGCGATAAGGGCAAGCCGATCGACAATATGAGCAACTATGACAGCTCTGCGGAGTCGGTTGTCTATATGGATGCGATGAGCAATATATTAAATCATAAATTTATTTTCGGAACAAAGACATCTATGCTAAAGCTGGTGGATGGAGCAGAATTTGATGTGGGCAAGCGGACGACGGCGGCGACGAAGCTGGCAGATGGGGATGAACTGTTATTTATGCATATAGCTGAGCCTGGTTCGACACTTGTCATGGAGTCAGAAAAGAGTGTATTCTTACGGATATCGACAGAGACGGTTCCGGAGAAAAAGAAGATGGCACTCGGTGTCCGGGGTATGCGGCTGTCAGAAAAGGATGCGCTGGCCGCGATTCATTATCTGGGCGCGGAAGATACGGACATGCAGTATGGAGGCAAGGACGGGACGGTTGCCCTGAACCGGCTGCATATCTGCAATCGTGATACAAAAGGAGTAAAACGCTGATGAAGCTGAAACATAAGATATTGTTCGACCTGGATGGTACGCTGGTCGATTCGAAAGAGGGAATCACCAAGGGTGTGCAGTATGCACTCAGAGAGGGACTTGGCATAGAAGAGACCGATCTGGAGTCACTGACTTGCTTTATCGGTCCACCGCTCGCGCTCATGTTCAAGCAGAAATATCATGTGCCGGACGAACAGATTGAGCCATTGGTAAAGACTTACCGGGTCTATTATGATGCGACAGGGGTGAGGCAGAACCGGTTATATCCGGGGATCGGGGAATTACTCATCCGTTTAAAGGAAAAAGGATATATGCTGGGCGTTGCGTCATCGAAACCGGAGTCAAGCTGTGTGGAGATTCTGGAGTTTCATCACGTGGCACAGTATTTTGACTATATTGTCGGGGCATCACTCGGACCTGAACGCAGGGAAAAGGCGCTTGTACTGGAAGAAGCATTCCGGCGCATGAATGTCACTGACTGCAGCGAGGTTGTATTAGTGGGTGATACAAAATATGATGCAGAGGGTGCACATAAAGCTGGAGTCGACTGTCTGGGTGTGTCCTATGGATTCGGCACACGTGAGGAGCTGGTTGCTGCCGGGGCGGTGGCAGTGGTCGATACTCCGCAGGAAGTGGAGGCATATCTGGATGGCATTTAGGCAGAGAAAGACTGACAAACTAGATTTTATTTATCCGGTAATGCTATATTATGTGGTGAGCGCGGCGATGAATCAGCTGCTTTTGCCATATCTATACCTGATATCGGTTGACCTTGTGGTGCTGCAGGGCATGACAGCGGTGGCCGGCGGAGTGGTGATTTATTTGTTTTTTGTATATGTACCACAAAAGCGGCAGTGGGAAACGGAACACATAGACCGGAGTACATCTGTGTCCGGAGCGCAGCCGGGCGCTAAGAGTCAGCGGATTTTTTTTCGCCCCGTCACGGCAGATGTCTGCAAGGGGCTTGCGCTCTCAGCCGTATGGCTGTCATGTGCCGGTATCGCGGTGAACAATCTGATCGCTGTGAGTGGACTGCAGAAACTGTCGGGTGCTTATCAGCAGGTAGAGCAGGCATTTTATTCGTCGGATCTGCTTTGTGAGCTTCTCGTACTCGGCATCATCACGCCGTTTACCGAGGAGCTGTTATACCGTTCTGTCGTTTATCAACGGATGCGGGAAAGCTATGGTGCAGTGACAGCGGTCATCGGTTCTTCATTGATTTTTGCCCTGCTGCACATGAACCTTGTACAGATCATCTATGCATTTGTGCTCGGATTGCTGTTGGCATTGTTAATGGAACGGTATCAGGATATGCGTGTACCATTTGCGGGGCATGCGGCAGCAAATATCATAGCGGTATTGCGTGGTGAGACGGGATTTCTATCGTGGTTGAAACAGGGAAATCCGTTGTTCGTTCCGGTGACGGTGGTTTTGGCAGTGGTGACGATTATACTTGCAGGATACTGTATCAAATCCTGCAAAAATAAGAAGTAATACTTCATATTTACCCTGCTTTATGCAGGAAAATGGGAAAAACGATTCAGGACAATTCGGACACAATTCGAATATCCGGCGTTTTTCCCACTTTATATTCTTAGGTTTTTCTTGGTAATAACACACGAAATTGTGCGTATCAATCTATTTTACTGAAAAAAATCAAATAAAAGTCAGAAAATAACATTAAAAATCCAGAAAAAGAAAACAATCAGACAATTTAATAAAAAACAGGGATGGACGCAGAAATCTCTTTGGGCTATCATATTAGTAATCTGTAACTGTTCAGAGCCAAGCAAAATTTCATAAAACAGGTGTAAAATGCTTGCATTTTTAAGACTGTTTTTGAAATTTTATTTGGCGGATACGCCACACCGACGAAATGCGTAGCATTTTGGAGGTTGGCTCTGAACAGTTACCTCAATTGAATGAATACAAATCCCAGTAAAGAGAGGACACGCGTATGAGAGAACATGTGGTAGATGAGAGCAGACAGCGCGCACAGGGTCTGTATGATCCGGCATTTGAACATGATAACTGCGGTATCGGTGCCGTCGTGGATGTCAAAGGAAGAAAGAGCCATGCGACTGTTGAACAGGCATTAAAGATCGTAGAGAATCTGAAGCACCGTGCAGGAAAGGATGCAGAAGGAAAGACCGGAGACGGTGTCGGCATTCTGCTGCAGGTATCCTACAAATTTTTCTCGAAAGCAGTAAAGCCGCTCGGTATTGAGCTTGGTGGAGACCGTGATTTCGGTGTTGGCATGTTTTTCTTCCCGCAGGATGAGCTGCAGCGCAATCAGGCGAAGAAGATGTTCGAGGTTATTGTGGCGAAGGAAGGTCTGGAGCTGCTCGGCTGGCGTGAGGTGCCGACGCATGCCAATGTACTTGGACAGAAGGCGCGTGCCTGCATGCCTTGTATTATGCAGGCATTTATCAAGCGCCCGGAGCATGTAGAAAAAGGTCTGGATTTTGACCGGATGTTATATATTGTGAGACGTGTATTCGAACAGAGTAATGAAGATACCTATGTGGCATCACTTTCAAGCCGCACGATTGTATATAAGGGAATGTTTTTAGTTGACCAGCTGCGTTTATTCTTTGACGATCTGCAGGATCCCGATTACGAATCAGCGATCGCTACCGTACACTCCAGATTCAGTACGAATACGAATCCGAGCTGGGAGCGTGCGCATCCGAACCGTTTGATTGTCCATAACGGTGAGATCAACACGATCCGTGGCAATGCGGATAAGATGCTGGCACGCGAGGAGACGATGACATCCGGCAAGCTGCACGATCAGCTGACCAAGGTATTGCCGGTGATCAATACCGAGGGCTCAGATTCAGCGATGACAGATAACACGCTGGAATTTCTCGTGATGAATGGCATGCCGCTGCCGCTCGCAGTCATGATCATGATCCCGGAGCCCTGGGCAAACAATCATCTGATGAGCCAGAAGAAGAAAGATTTTTATCAGTATTATGCGACAATGATGGAGCCGTGGGATGGACCGGCATCAATCGTGTTCTCTGATGGGGATTATCTGGGGGCAGTGCTTGACCGCAACGGTCTGCGTCCGTCCAGATATTATGTGCTTGACAATGATCAGTTGATTTTGTCATCAGAGGTTGGAGTGCTCGATATCGACCCGACACATATCGTGTCCAAGGATCGTCTGCGTCCCGGAAAAATGTTGCTCGTAGACACAAAGGCAGGACGGATCATAGATGATGAGGAACTGAAAAACTATTATGCCGGCAGACAGCCCTACGGTGAGTGGATTGACCGGAATCTGGTACAGTTGAAAGATCTGCGCATTCCGAATCAGCGTGTACCCGCGTATAGTTATGAGGAGCGCCAGCGCATGATGAAGGCATTCGGCTATTCGTATGAGTCGCTCAAGGAAGTGATCCTGCCGATGGCACAAAATGGTGGGGAGTCTACGAGTGCGATGGGAATCGATATTCCGTTAGCGGTACTTGACAGCAAATATCAGCCACTGTTTAACTATTTCAAGCAGTTGTTTGCGCAGGTGACGAATCCTCCGATTGATTCCATCCGTGAGAAGATCGTCACCTCTACGACAACTTACATTGGTGAGGATGGCAACTTATTATTGGAAAAACCGGAAAACTGCCATGTGATCAAGGTGAATAATCCGATTCTGACAAATACAGATCTGATGAAGATTAAATCGATGAATAAGGAAGGTTTCCATGTCGTAGAGATTCCGATTACCTATTATAAGAATACGAGTCTGGAGAAAGCGATTGACCGTCTGTTTGTCGAGGCAGACCGTGCGTACCGTGACGGGGCAAATATCCTGATTCTGTCAGACCGCGGTGTTGATGAGAATCATGTAGCGATCCCTTCACTGCTTGCAGTAGCGGCACTCCATGAGCATCTGGTTGTCACAAAAAAGAGAACAGCACTTGCGATTATTCTGGAATCCGGTGAGCCGCATGAGGTACATCATTTTGCAACGCTGCTCGGCTATGGAGCGTGTGCGGTCAATCCGTATCTGGCACAGGATACCGTGAAGCAGCTTGTGGATGACCATCTGTTAGACAAAGATTATTATGCAGCGATCGAAGACTACAATCAGGCGGTGATCGGTGGTATTGTAAAGATCGCGGCAAAGATGGGTATCTCTACGATCCAGTCTTATCAGGGATCGAAGATCTTTGAGGCGATCGGTATTGATAAATCCGTCATTGATAAATATTTTACGAATACAGTCAGCCGTATTGGAGGTATCACCTTAAAGGACATCGAGACACAGGTCAACTTCCTGCATTCGGAGGCATATGATCCGCTCGGACTCGAAAATGATATGACACTCGATTCTTTTGGACGCCATGCGATGCGCAGCGGCGCAGATGAGCATCTGTATAATCCGCTGACGATCCATCTGCTGCAGGAGTCCACCAAACGTGGCGACTACGAGATGTTCAAGCAGTATGAAAAGGCTGTGAATGAACTGGAAAACCGCAATTATATCCGCGGTATGCTCGATTTTAACTATCCGAAGAAGGGTGTGCCGATTGAGGAAGTAGAGAGTGTGGATTCTATCGTGACACGTTTCAAGACGGGTGCGATGAGCTATGGCTCGATCTCACAGGAGGCGCATGAGACACTGGCGGTTGCGATGAATATGATTCACGGTAAATCCAATACCGGAGAGGGTGGCGAGAGTCTGGACCGTCTCAAGATCGGTGCGGATGGTAAAAACCGCTGCTCTGCAATCAAGCAGGTAGCCAGTGGCCGTTTCGGTGTGACGAGTACCTATCTGGTCAGTGCACAGGAGATCCAGATCAAGATGGCGCAGGGAGCCAAGCCTGGAGAGGGCGGTCATCTGCCCGGAGCCAAGGTCTATCCGTGGATTGCAAAGACGAGACATTCCACACCCGGTGTATCATTGATCTCACCGCCGCCCCATCACGATATTTATTCGATCGAGGATCTGGAGCAGCTGATCTATGATCTGAAGAACTCCAACCGTGATGCACGTATCTCTGTCAAACTCGTATCGGAGGCAGGCGTCGGAACGGTCGCAGCCGGTGTCGCAAAAGCCGGTGCACAGGTCATCCTGATCTCCGGTTATGACGGAGGAACCGGTGCTGCACCGCGCAGCTCGATTCATAATGCAGGACTTCCGTGGGAGCTTGGTCTTGCGGAGACACATCAGACACTGATCATGAACGGTCTGCGTGAAAAAGTGCGTGTGGAGACAGACGGTAAGCTGATGAGCGGCAGGGATGTCGCGATTGCGGCAGCACTCGGTGCAGAGGAATTTGGATTTGCGACAGCGCCCCTCGTTACGATGGGCTGTATCATGATGCGTGTATGTAATCTGGATACCTGTCCGGCCGGTGTGGCAACACAGAATCCTGAGCTGAGAAAGCGTTTTGCAGGAAAACCGGAATATGTGGTGAACTTTATGCGCTTTATCGCACAGGATCTGCGTGAGTATATGGCAAAGCTCGGTGTGCGCAGTGTCGATGAGCTGGTCGGCAGAAGTGACCTGCTCCGCACACGCGACGATCTGAATGAAAAACAGAAAAAAGTGGATCTCACCAATATTTTATACAATCCTTATATTGGCACGAAGGAGCGTTTCATATTTGATCCGAAGAAGGTCTATGATTTCGAACTGGAAAAGACGAAGGATGAGACGGTACTGTTAAAGCAGTTCCAGAGTGCGTTGAATCTTGGACAAAAGCGTGTGATCGAGCTGGAGGTATCGAACACGGATCGTTCGCTCGGTACGATCTTTGGATCAGAGATCACGAAAAAGTACGCAGAGACGCTTGAGGATGATACATTTGTTGTCAAGTGTAAGGGCGCAGGCGGACAGAGCTTCGGTGCATTTATTCCGAAAGGACTGACGTTAGAACTGGTCGGGGATTCCAACGACTATTTTGGAAAAGGCTTATCAGGCGGCAAGCTGATCGTCTATCCGCCGGCAGGAGTTACCTATAAAAAGGATGAAAATATCATCATCGGCAACGTGGCACTCTACGGTGCAACGAGCGGAAAAGCATTTATAAGCGGTGTGGCAGGTGAACGTTTCTGCGTGCGTAACTCCGGTGCAGTTGCGGTTGTCGAGGGCGTCGGAGACCACGGCTGTGAATATATGACCGGTGGACGTGTCGTTGTACTCGGAAAGACCGGAAAGAACTTTGCTGCAGGTATGAGTGGCGGTATCGCATATGTACTGGATGAGGATAATGATCTCTATACACGTACCAACAAAGAGATGGTATTTACCGAGGAACTGACCAATAAATATGACGTATTAGAACTGAAAGAACTGATCGGAGAGCATGTGACGCTCACAAATTCCGAAAAAGGAAAAGAGATTCTGGATCATTTTGCAGATTATCTGCCGAAGTTCAAGAAGATCATTCCTTATGATTACAACCGCATGATGATGGCGATCGTACAGATGGAAGAAAAGGGACTCAGTTCAGAACAGGCACAGATAGAAGCGTTTTATGCAAATGCAAAACATTAAGGAGGGACAGGAACATGGGAAAACCGACTGGATTTTTAGATTATGAGAGAAAGACGGCGGTCGAGATAGATCCAACCGAACGTATCAGAAATTTTCATGAATTCCATCTTCCGCTCTCTCTGGAAGAACAACAGGAACAGGGTGCACGCTGTATGTCGTGTGGTGTCCCGTTCTGTCAGGCCGGAATGACGATCATGGGGATGACGAGCGGATGTCCGCTCCACAATCTGATCCCGGAATGGAACGACCTCGTATATAGAGGCAACTGGGAGCAGGCATACCAGCGTCTGAAAAAAACGAATAACTTTCCGGAGTTCACCTCCCGTGTATGCCCGGCGCTCTGCGAGGCAGCATGTACCTGCGGTCATTACGGCGAGAGTGTGACGACAAAAGAAAACGAGCATGGAATCATCGAGTATGCATATGAGCATGGTTATGCAGATGCAAAACCGCCGAAGGTGCGTACCGGGAAGAAAGTAGCGGTGATCGGCTCCGGACCTTCCGGGCTGGCTGCCGCAGACCAGCTCAACAAACGTGGCCATGAGGTGACCGTCTATGAGCGGGATGACCGTGTCGGTGGGCTGCTCATGTACGGTATTCCGAATATGAAGCTGGAGAAGCAGGTCATTGACCGTAAGATCAGTATCATGAAGCAGGAGGGCGTGACCTTCCTCACTGGTGTGGATGTGGGCAAGGATATCAAGGCAGCAAAATTGTTAAAGGACTACGACCGTGTAATCTTAGCCTGTGGAGCGAAAAACCCACGTGATATCAAGGCTCCGGGCAGGGATGCAAAGGGCATCTGCTTTGCAGTGGATTTCTTAAGCGGCGTGACCAAGAGTCTGCTCGATTCGGATTTAAAGGACAAAAAGTATGTGGATGTCAAGGATAAGCATGTCGTCATCATCGGTGGTGGTGATACCGGAAATGACTGTGTCGGTACGAGTATCCGCCTGGGTGCCGCATCTGTGACGCAGCTTGAGATGATGCCGAAGGCACCGGATACACGTGCGGAGAATAATCCGTGGCCCGAATGGCCAAAGGTGTGCAAGACCGACTACGGTCAGAAAGAGGCGATTGCAAAATTTGGTCATGATCCACGCATCTACCAGACGACGGTCAAGGAATTCGTCAAAGACAAGACCGGTAATCTGAAGGAACTGGTTACGGTACGTTTGGAGAGTGTGAAAGACGAAAAGACCGGCCGTATGACCATGCAGCCGGTAGAAGGCAGTGAGAAAAAGCTGCAGGCAGACATTGTACTGATCGCAGCGGGATTTTTAGGCAGTGAGGCATATATCACAAAGGCATTCGGTGTCTCTGTCAATGAGCGCACGAATGTGGCGACCGAACAGGGCAGATATAAGACAAACGTAGATCATGTCTACACCGCAGGAGATATGCACCGCGGACAGTCGCTCGTCGTATGGGCAATCCGTGAGGGCCGTGAGGTCGCACGTGAAGTCGATGAGAGCCTGATGGGATATTCTTATCTGTCGATCCAGTAACAAATTGTTTTTTCTGTGATACAATGTATGCAGGTAAGAAAAAAAGGGGAATTGTTCAGGTGAGAACGCCGGACAGTTCCTCTTTTTATATCATATAAAATAGCGGCAGGTTGAATATATGAACAGTTGTGAATAACTGTCAAAATATGTCGAAAGCTGTTGACTTAAATTTGGGGATTTGATATAAATTATAATATGTGAATGAAGAAATTCCGTGCCTGTAGATCTATCGGAAGGCTGCGGAAAAATAAGAGAATACGGAAAGGGATGTATCGCTATGTTGTCACAAAAGACCACAACAAAGACTACAACAAAGACCACAACAAAGGCTTTGCCAAAGAAGGGAACAATGAAACAAAAGTTGGAAAGTCTGCATCTGAAGGAAAGGATTAATTATGGCTACCGCAGAGTCATCATGATGATGATTGCATCCGGCGTGCTGTCGGTGATCATTATCGGTGTGTTGTTTTCCAACATGATGAACTTTGTCAATGAAGTAAACGCTGCAGATAGGGCGGTGAAGACCTGCCGGATCAATGTCAATGCCGCTGCCAGAAATATCCGTGAGATGGCACTGAACCAGGATACGTCTACCTATGACAGCTACGAGCAGAAGGTGAATGAACTGCTGGGAGTTGTTGATGAACAGATGGGTATTCTTCAGGGAACCAATGTTCTCTCGGATGAGCTGTATCAGGAGTATGCCAATGCGCTGGACGACTGGACGACCATCGGACTGGCAATCGTAGCGGATATCAAATCCGGGGATGATGCAGGGGCGACCGATCAGATTCTGAATGAGTGTACACCGGCATTGAACAATTTAGTAGAGATCGCCAAGAAGATGGATGCAGTGACCGATGAGCGGATGCAGGAAGCAGTCAGAAGCACAGTCGTGTGTGCTGTGGCAGGTTTTGCTATTATCATTTTATTTATTGTGGTTGCACTGATGATTGCAAAGAAGACGAGCAGGCTCGTACTGAATAGTATTCTCGAGCCGCTGCATGCGATCGAGGATGTCGCAAAGGAGCTGACAGAAGGAAATCTGCACAGTGACTTAGAGTATCATTCGGATGATGAGATCGGAAGACTGGCACACAGCATGCGTAAATCACTCCGTATACTTGGCACCTATGTAGACGATATCGACCGTGCGATGAAGCTGTTCTCGGAGGGCGATTTTGATGTACAGCCAGAGGTTGAGTGGAGAGGAGATTTTGTCGGTATTCTGGATTCCTTCATGAACTTTGAAAAGAGTATGTCAGATACGGTAAAGGGTATCCAGCGTGTGTCCAACGAGGTATCCAGCGGGGCAGAGCAGGTGGCATCCAGCTCCAATGATCTGGCAGACGGTGCGACCAGTCAGGCTGCAGTTGTGCAGGAGCTGACCGCGACGGTGGCAGGTGTGTCTGAGCAGGTAGAGAACAATGCACATACAGCAAAGGAGATCAGCGGCAGGGTAGAGAAACTGGGGCATGCGATCCTTGACAGTAACGGAAAGATGCAGGAGATGGTCGGCTCTATGAATGAGATCAATCAGGCATCGCAGGAGATCGACAAGATCATCGCAACGATTAATGAGATCGCATCACAGACGAACCTGCTGGCATTGAATGCTTCGATCGAGGCAGCCAGAGCCGGTGAAGCCGGAAAGGGATTTGCGGTGGTTGCCAATCAGGTCAATGTACTGGCTGATCAGAGTGCACAGGCGGCAAAGGAATCTGCTGCACTGATCGAGACTTCTGTAAAGGCTGTAGAAAAGGGTATGGTTGTTGCAAAAGAGACTGCTACACAGCTGGAAGAAGTCGCGGATGGTTCGAAGGTCATCACACAGGAAGTGACCGGAATCGCAGAGACGCTGGAGACCCAGACCGCAGAGATCAAACAGATCAATGAGGGTATTGAGCAGATCAACGATGTGGTACAGACCAACTCGGCGACATCGGAAGAATGTGCGGCTGCCAGTGAGCAGATGAGTGGCGAGGCAGAAAGCCTGCGTGATATGATCAGCAGATTCCATATCGCAAAGTTTGATGAATAGTTGATGCAGTGCAACCGGCAACAATCTAGGAGAGAGGATTTATGTCACCATGCAGTTAGGAGATTTGAATGTAGATGCCTTGAATATATATCGGATGTTTCAGGAGATTGATATGGGATGTCTGATTGATGTGATTGCACCGTGTATGGATGATCATCTGTATGTGATTGACCTGCAGAATAATCAGATGGTCATGTCACAGCGTGCGGTGGATCGTTTTATGCTGCCTGGCAAGTATATGGAGCATGCGATGCCGGACATGCTGCCTGCGATTTTTGAAGGGGATCGCGAGATGCTGGTTGATCATTTTGCAAGGCTGGTTGATGGCAGGGAGAAGATCCATGACCTGCATTATCGCTGGGTCAGCAGGGAAGGCCTGCCGGTATGGATCAACTGCCGTGGAGTCGTTGTCAATGATCCGGCAGACAAGCCGGCGTATCTGATCGGCTGCCTGAATGAGACCGGAACACAGCAGCGTGCGGATAATACGAGCGGACTGCTCGGTGGTATGGATTTTTGCGCGTATCTGCGTGAGCGAAAGGAAGCAGTTCCGCATGGCTTTCTGATGCATGTAGGGATTGATGATTTCGGCGCTATAAACGGTGCGTATGGCTCAGGCTACGGGGATTATATATTAAGACATGTAGCCGGCTGCATGACGGAGTGTCTGAACGATAGCCAGAGAGTATATCATCTGGTGTCAGGCCAGTTTGTGATCGTAGATCTGGAGAGCCGTTCCATGGATGATGCCGCACAGCTTCGGCAGCGGATCTGTGGAAAGATTGATGAGTTTATCGTTGCTGAGAAGTATGAGGCTGTATTTTCTATCTCCGTAGGAGTTGTAGAGGCAGCGGCCGTGGCAGATGGCTATGAAGAATGCCGCAAGAAGTTCGAATTTGCGTTGAATAAAGCAAAGCGCATGGGAAAGAACAGTATCTATTTTTTCGATCAGAAGGATTATGAACAGTTTCTGCACAAGAGAAAGATCCACAGTGCCCTGCGGAATGCTGTGATGAATCAGTTTGAGGGCTTTGATGTGTATTATCAGCCGATCATCGACTGTAGCTCCGGGCGTATAGCGGGAGCGGAAGCGCTGATGCGTTTTACAATGATGACCGAAGCAGGAGAGCAGTTTGTATCCCCGATGGAATTCATCCCCATTCTGGAGGAGACCGGACTGATCATTCCTGCCGGCAGGTTTGTGTTAGGAAAAGCAGTGAACATGTGCCGTGAGCTGCAGCAGTATGTGCCGGATTTCAAGATGAACGTCAATGTCTCATATGTGCAGATTGAGCGGGGAGAGCTTGCCGATGAGATACTGGCATTGCTCAGGGAAAATGATCTGAATCCGGCATGCCTTTGCGTGGAAATGACAGAGAGCAGATTCGTAGATATGACACCGCTGTTTTGCAGATTCCGGGAGAAACTGAAAGAACACGGGATTTTGTTTGTCATTGATGATTTTGGAACCGGATATTCCAATCTGCATTGTATCAGTGATATGAATCCCTGTTATATTAAGCTGGACAGGGATTTTACCGCAAAGGCGATGCGTGATGCGAAGGATTATGAGCTTTTCAAAAAAATCATTGAGATGGTACACGATATAGGTATCAAGATCTGTACTGAGGGGATTGAAAAAGAAGAATGGCATCTGGAAATGAAAGAGCTGATGAGTGATTATTTGCAAGGATACCTGTTTGGCAGACCTTGCGGAAGGGATCAGTTTATGCAGCAGTTTATTCTTACATAAAAAGAACGACATCTCTTTATGATGTAGAGATGTACAAATATATGGGTATTTTTTAGGGGAACGGAATATGAAGGATATACAGGATATCTGGCAGTTTTTCGAAAATCTGAATGAGTATGTCTATGCGGCAGAAATAGAGACGAATGAACTCGTTTATATGAACCGCAAGACGCTGGACGCGTTTGGGTTTCATTCGGTGGATGATATTCAGGGTAAAAAGTGTTATGAGGTGATACAGAATTCCTCTGTCCCATGTGGGATGTGTAACAATGACAAGCTTTGTAGCGGAAAATTTGAGGAATGGCGTTATTATAATCCGGTGATCGATAAATATATGATCGTGAAGGATACACTGGTCGAGGATGCTGAGACGGGGAAAAGATACCGTGTCGAGTTCAGTATTGATATCAGCGAGGAGCGCGCACAGGATAAGCGGATTCAAAAGTACAGAGCTATGGAAGCGGTCGTAAATGAGGGACTTCGGGTAGCGCTTGCGGCAGATACCCCGGATGAGACGATCCAGATCATACTGGAGCATCTGGGAAAGGTGCTGAATGCTGAGCGGACTTATATTTTCGAAAAGAATGCACAGGGCTGTGATGATAACACCTATGAGTGGACAGCACCGGGTATCGTGCCTGAAAAGGATCATCTTCAGAATCTGCCGCCGGAGGTCTGTGCAAACTGGTATCAGATTTTTTCGGAGGGCGAATTTGTTTTAATCCCGGATCGGGAGGAGATCAGGGAGAGCGATCCGCTGCAGTATGAAAACCTGAAGCGGCAGGGCATTCGTTCGGTCGTAGTACTGCCGTTGTATGATAGGGGGAATATCATAGCATTTTATGGCGCAGATAACCCGCCGTGCGATTCGTTGCAATATACATCGAGCATGCTGCGGATCATGGGATATTTTCTCGTATCCTGCATCAAACGGAGAAATCTGATGCAAAAGCTCATGGATATGAGTTACAAGGATCCGATGACCGGACTGGGAAACCGTTTTGCACTGAGTGTCTTTGTAGATGAGATGGATAAGGAGGCGGGTCTGGGTGTCATTTATGGTGATATCACCAGCTTGAAATGTGTGAATGACTGCAAGGGACATGTGGCAGGAGACCGACTGATCCTGCGGGCATGTGGCTGTCTGATGGAGGTGTTTGACGGGTATGGCATCTTCCGCATGGGAGGTGATGAGCTGCTGGTGCTCTGTCCCGGTATTGCAGCGGAGGATTTAGAGGAGCGGATTGCAAAGCTGCATACGTTGATGGAGGGATGTTCCGTCAATATGGCGATTGGATCATTGTGGAGTGCACAGGCTGTGACAGATCTGGATGCGTTCCTGCGGGAAGCTGAGAAACAAATGTATGAGAACAAGGCTGAGTATTACAGAAAACACGGAATTGACCGGAGACGGAGATAAGGGGTGGATACCCCGGCACATACGGTCATGAAATAAAAAGAATTTCGCGGGTGGGCGGGATTCTTTTTTTCGTTCATAGCTGCAGGCGGGATTCTTTGTTACTTGATTTTTCACTGGTATTTGATTAAAATACAGATAGATTGTCATGGGAGATCGTGATTTGACGTTTTGGGAGCATGACAAATTATCACAGAGTAAGGAAGTAGAAAAAATGGCTGCATCAAATAAATGGAACAGTGTGGGAGAGGACATTATGAATTCTGTTCTCAAAGCAGTAGAATCCGGTGATTATACCGGGCTCAGCCAGTGTGTCGGTGATGTGATCAATCAGGCAGCAGATCGTTTTGGACGCAGCATGAATCAGGCCGGCAGGCAGACCGGGTGGCAGACAAAGGAATATACGCAGACTGCCAGACAGACGATCTATGGGCAGCAGGCGCAGATGCGCAGGGAACGCGCAGTGAATGGGACAGTTGTATCACCCAAACAGCCCACTATGCGGTACCGCAGATATCTGCCCGGACAGGCGGCCGGACCGGTCTGCCTGTCACTGGGTATTGTTGGAACGAGCCTGTTTGGTCTGGCGGCAGTCATTACCGGGGGACTGGTGTTTGCCGGAGTACCGTGGGGTGTGCCGGTCGGACTTGGCATCGCGGCGATCCCTTTTATAGGCATGATCACAAAGGGCGTAGGACTGACCGGACGCAACAGCCGATTCCGGCAGTATGTGCGTGTGATTGGCGACCGCGGATATTGTAAGATTGAGGATCTCGCGCGTGCAGTCGGCAAACGCACCTCCTATGTGCAGAAGGATCTGCAGCATATGTTGGATAAGGGTTATTTTCTGGAAGGACACATGGATGCCGGGCAGACGACGCTGATCGTGGATCGGGAGACATATCAGCAGTATGAGCAGGCGGAGCGCTCACGCCGGGAACGTGAGCAGCAGGCAGCGATCACGGCACAGACACAGGCACAGTGTCCGGAGGAAGTGCGTAACATACTGGCAGAGGGTGAAGCATATATCAGGCATATCCATGAGTGCAATGATGCGATTCCTGGAGAGGTCATGAGCGCAAAGCTGGCAAAGCTTGAGGATATCATGCGCCGTATATTTGCACAGGTGGAAAAACAGCCGGACAGTGCGCAGGAACTGCATAAGATGATGACCTATTATCTGCCGACGACGACAAAGCTCATCGATGCCTACCGTGATCTCGATGGGCAGCCGGAATATGGAACAAATATTGCCAATACCAAAAAAGAGATTGAGGATACGCTCGATACGATCAATGAGGCATTTGAGAATCTGTTTGACAGTCTGTTTGAGGATACTGCGTGGGATATCTCATCTGATATTTCTACGATGAAGGTCATGCTCGAGCAGGAGGGATTGACAAAAAACAAAGATTTTACATCTGATACGCATATGACATTCTAAAAAGGAGGAAGTTTGATATGACAGATTTTGATACACTGACAGCTGAGGCACCGACCTTGGATTTTGGTTCCTTTGATGCACCGCAGGAGAAGGAAGTACCCGCGGAGACAAAAGAAGCAGAGGTGATTCCTGCGCCGCAGAATGAGATGGATGACTCGATGCTCTCTGAGGAGCAGAAGCAGATGGTGAGCGAGTTCGTAGAGAAGATAGACCTGCGCAATTCGAATGCTATTTTACAGTACGGGGCAGGCACACAGAAGAAGATGGCAGATTTTTCAGAAAAGGCACTGGAAAATGTGCGGACAAAGGATATGGGCGAGATCGGTAATATGCTCACGGATCTGGTCGGTGAACTGAAGAATTTTGATGTCGAAGAAGAGGAAAAAGGTTTCGGTGCCTTTTTCAAAAAGCGTGCCAATAAGCTGACGGAGCTCAAGGCAAAATATGATAAAACCGAGGTGAATGTCAACAAGATCACAGCGGCGCTCGAGTCACATCAGATCCAGTTGATCAAGGATGCACAGATGTTAGACCGGATGTACGAGATGAACCTGAATTATTTTAAGGAATTATCCATGTATATTCTCGCCGGTAAGAAAAAGCTGCAGGCTGCACGTGAGACGGAGCTGACAGCGCTGCGTGAAAAAGCAGCAGCCAGCGGCCTGCCTGAGGATGCACAGGCGGCAAAGGATTATGAGGGGCTGATTGACCGGTTTGAGAAGAAGCTGCACGACCTGGAGCTGACACGTACGATCGCATTGCAGACAGCACCGCAGATCCGTCTTGTACAGGGCAGCAATACGGTGATGGCAGAGAAGATCCAGTCCACGATCGTTAATACGATTCCGCTGTGGAAGAGCCAGATGGTCATCGCGCTCGGTGTCGAGCACAGCACACAGGCGGCAGAGGCGCAGCGTGCGGTATCAGATATGACCAATGAATTATTAAAGAAAAATGCAGACCGGCTCAAGACAGCGACGATTGAGGCAGCAAAAGAATCAGAGCGTGGCATTGTAGACATCGAGACGCTCAAGCATACGAATGAATCACTGATTTCTACACTGGATGAGGTGATGAAGATCCAGACGGAGGGTCGTGCAAAGCGTGCGGCTGCCGAGGGTGAGCTTCAGAATATGGAAAATGAACTAAAGGCAAAATTATTGGAGATCAGATCGTGAGTAAAGCAGTATTTTTTGATATCGATGGAACGTTGTGGGATTTTCATAATGTGATCCCGGAGAGTACGGTGCGTGCAATCCGGGCATTGCGTGCAAATGGACACTATGCATTTATCTGCAGCGGGCGCGCGCGTGCTTATATCACGCACCCGGATCTGTTTGCGATCGGCTTTGACGGACTGGTCGCAGCCTGTGGAACGCATGTAGAACTGGATGGAAAACGGATTTATGAAAAGCTGATTGATCCGCAGCTGGCGGTACATACCGTGGAGACCGTGCGCAAATATGGATTCCGTCCGATTCTGGAGGGTCCGGAATATCTGTATATGGATGAAGCAGATTTCGGTCATGAGCCGTATGGACAAAAGCTCATGCGTGAATTGGGCGATCAACTGGTCGGGATCACAGACCATTATGGGGCGTGGGAGATCAATAAGCTCTCCTGTGCGACGGATCACGCAGACCGTGAGGGCTGTTTTGCGGCGTTGGACGAATATTATACTTATCTGGTACATAATGATGCAATTGCAGAACTGGTGCCGAAAGGACATACCAAGGCGACCGGCATACAGAAGATGTGTGAGGCGCTCGGCATTGCGCGTGAGGATACATTTGCGATTGGGGATAGCGTGAATGATCTGGCGATGCTGGAATATGCGGGACACGGTATTGCGATGGGCAACGGCACGCCGGAGGCAAAAGAGATTGCTGATTATATTACATCAGATCTGACGGATGATGGAATATACCGTGCGTTGGTTCATTTTGACCTGATTGGATCAATGGGCAGATGAGATCAGGATTGATTGCACAGGATTGATTGCATTGTAAAATAGTTCACAGCTTTTAATGAGAGGAGGTTTTTATGGATCAGTTTCAGCTACGAAACGAACAGATGAATCATGAACTCCTGCATCAGGAACAGCAGCAGATGCAGGAGCAGCAGCAACAGATGCATCAGGGACCGGTCGGACAGCAGCAACAGATGCAGGCACAGGCGCAGGCACAGCAGCACCGGATGCCTACCGTGTATGAGCGCTTTTTCCAGAACTTAAAACCGCTTCCGCACATACCGGTTGCACAGGGCCCTGCTCCGGTGGAGGCGCCGGCACAGACAAAAGCGCAAAAACGGGAGCAGAAGCGTCTGGAAAAGCGGCGTGCGAGTGAAGCGAAAGCGGATTATGCAGACTACGTGAAGCAGATGAAAGAGACACCGCGTCTGATGGACGAGGGTGAGCTGCACCGATTAAAGGTCTTTCAGAGTGCTGCCACAAGAGAAGCGTGGGCGAAGGAAACGCTGCCGCATTCTACACTCACGCGTGAGGATACATTAAAGCAGATCTTAAATGACGGTGACTACTCCAATTTTGAGAATCTGGATCAGGTCATGCGCAATGTCGTGGCGACCAGGGCGCTCAAACAGTTTTTGCATGATTATGATATACAGAATGGTCATGCGGATCCGGCGCAGATCTGTCAGCAGATCAGGGCAAGCGGAGCAGGAGTCAGCGCACTGCTGAATCCGGGACTGCGGCTTGCATTGTCGCTCGCGCAGAGAATGGATGAATTTTCAGATGAATTCAAGGGTTTCTGCCGCAAGCTGGATGATGAGATGTCCACGGAGGTGATGGTGGCGACACTGACGGCGCAGGCTGACACCGCAAGGGTGGTGGCTTATTATTCGGGAGTAGGAAACACGCAGAATATGCATGCGGTGGAGGATGCCAACCGTGCGATCGAGGCGAATAAGGCGCAGCAGATACAGATTGCCAAACGGCTGCTGCTCATGCAGCTGTCAGACTTTTCAAAGATCACAACGGACACGGATGGAAGTGAGAGCGTGGGTGAGTGGGACCGGTCTATGGCAGTTGCACTCAGCCACTGTTCACGGGTCGTGCTGACGATGCCAAAGGTCGGTGAATATGCCGGCAATGCTGATGAACAACAGGCAATGTGGCGCTCGATCATGACGATCAACGGAGAGAATACGGCGCAGGACAACAGCCGTGCCAGCTCGACGCATTCCATCGAGCGGCGGCGTGTCGTACCCGGAGAGGGAGCAACGGTCAGAAAAAGCAAAGAAAAAAAGGTGTTGTTCAATTTTATCGGACAGCGCGGCATGAACTGTGCGATCGGAGGGCTTGGCAATCCCGGCGTCAGTGGCAAAACGATCTTAAACAACGGAAGCTGCGGACATTTTTATTCGATGTACAAGGAAGGCGACGAGGAGCATTACGGGGCGATGCTGATGGGCATGGAGTCGGATGCCCATGGCGTGATGAATCAGATGGGACACACCCATGACATCCATGCGACACCGGAAAAGGCATCCAGCTTCGGAGGACAGCGCACGGATGAGGTCGGAAACAAATACGGCGGACGTCAGTGTGACCTGTCCAAAAAGTCGGCGCGGGAGATTACCCGGTGGATGACAGCGCTCGAGAGGAAAATGCAGGAGTGGCAGTCACAGCCGGATGGCATGTCAGGTGCAGAGGCGGAGGAGGCAATGCGTCTGCTCGCAGGCGAGTCATTACATGTATGGAACTGGACGCGCATGAGTGAGCTGCTTGGCATGGATGCATAGATGATTGGAAATACCGTTTATCGTCAGATGTGATGATGGTGGGATAGGAGAACAGAAACAGAAATGGAAATGGAGAAGGAACCGTTACCGGAAGTAGAATTGTATAGTATCGGACCGGATGAGGCAGATTATGCGGCTCCGCTGCTGAC
Source organism: uncultured Eubacterium sp. (assembly GCA_934351445.1). GTDB lineage: Bacteria > Bacillota > Clostridia > Lachnospirales > Lachnospiraceae > W0P33-017. Next base: position 24,517 of record CAKRIZ010000011.1, on the reverse strand, counting down.
AGGCGAGGCAGTGGAGGAGATCAAGGCAGGAATGGCATTTGGAATGGCGCTGGTGGAAGAGGGAGAAGTCAGGGCTGCGGTCTGTGCGAGACTGCTTCCGGAGAATGAGACACATCTGGAGCTGATCAGTCTGTATGTCGCGCCGGGATATCGGCGCAGAGGACTGGGCGCTACGCTGCTGATGGAATTATTGGAGGAGATGGAGTCTGCGATGGATGGGATGCTGACATACGTCACGGCGGCATTTTCGCCACAGATGGATGGTCTGGAGCAGCTATTTACGCGTGTGGGCTTTGTCATTGAGGAACAATCCGCGGTTACTTCGTGGCAGATCCCTCTGAAAAAGCTGATGGGCAGCCCGTTGTTCGCACGGCGTGTGCCGGTGCCGGGCAGGTGTATGCTGCGCACGCTGGAACATGCACAGGATCTGGCTCTGAGACAGCTCGTGGAGAAGCTGGCACAAAATGGTGTGGCAGACCTGACTGTGTCACAGATGCGCCAGTCTCTGACCGGTGCGAGTTATATTTTGTGGGATGAAAACGCTGAGCCGGTCGCATGTGCGATCGTATCAAAGCAGGATGATACACATGTGTACCTGTCGCAGTTTTTTACGGCAAACGGAAATAAAGCGGCGGGGGTATGTGTGTTACAGGCAGCGGCAGATGCGCTGATCAGACAGCTGCCGGGTGATGTGGTTGTGGAGATCCCGACGATCACTGCATCATCAGCAAAACTGGTACAACATCTGTTGCCGGATTGTCAGGCCACTTGCGTACAGAGAGCGGTACTTGACCTGACAAAGCAGAATGGATAACAATGAGAATCTTACCGGCGGTGTCCGGATAAGCGAAAATCTGATGGGATTTTCTAAAAAGTATTCATAGGCGTTTGCGAAACTATTTCATCATTGGGCTGCCTGGCTGTGGGCGCAGCGGCATTCTGATCAAGCTGCTCCGGTTGCCCAGCGGTGTCTCGCTGTCTCTTCAGCCTTGGCTCGATGTGTCCTTCGCACACATAGCCTGCGGCTTTCAGCTATGACATGAAGTTCGTTTACGAATCGCTCGCACTTCGCCGGACAAAAGTCGCAGTTGACAGAATCCACTGTGCCCACAGCCGTTAGCCCAGCGGCAGATACTGTTTGCGAAACATTTTAGTAAGTGAATAGGGGATGCAAGCACTATCAACTCAGATGCAGAAGGAGCAGCGCGAGCAAAGGCGTGTCTGATTTTGCTGCCTTTGCACGATGGAGAGGAGACTTGTAACTCGTGGAAGCCTCTGCTGAACACGAGTTAGGTTTTTTCAAGGCTCATCGGAATGGTTCGTGCAACGAAAGCAAAACAGACATGCTTGCGGGAGCTGCGGGTTCTTAATCATGTGCTTGCATGCCCCAAAACCTGACAAAAACAGTTTCGCAAACGCCTAAAAATTATTCAAACATAAAGGAGAAGAAAATGAAGAAATTTATGAAACAGCTGATGGCATCAGCATTTGTCTGTGCAATGGTCATTGCGTTACTGCCTGCAACTGTACAGGCAAAGACAACCAAAAAGAGTATCACCCTTTACAAAGGCGAGGCAATCTATTATACCGATTATTCTACGGTAAAAAGTGTCAAATCATCCAATTCCAAGGTTGCCAAAGCATCCAGGGACAAATCAGCCGATTACAAAACAAATATTGTTGCAAAGAAAGCAGGAAAAACAAATGTGACCATTCGCACAAAGAGTGGAAATGCTGTCGTTGCAGTCACTGTAAAAAACGCAAAATTTACATCAAAGATTGAGTCCGTGAATGAGAGTGGTTATGTTCTGATATCTGTAAAGAACAATTCAAAAGATGTTTTTGATAGTATCGAGATGACCTACACGATTAAGGATTCTAATGGTGGCGTGATCGCACAAAAGAGCGAGAAGATGAACTCTATATTGCCGAACAAGACTGCCTACACCAATGTATATATCGGATCAGATAATATGGAAAATCTGAGTCTGTCACAGTCTCTGGCGAAGGTAACCGGGTATTCAAGGAGCTGGCTTGGTTATACTTACAAGGATGTTTCTTCAAAGATCACATGCACACCGCAGGTGACAGAAGAAACTGATAGCGGTATCTCGTACAATATGAAACTGAAAAACAGCTATAATGATTCTGTAAGCGGAAAAGTCTATACTATGGTATATGATGCAGATAACAATCTGCTTGGCGTAGAAAGCAACAGTATTAACTTGGATAAAAAAGAAACAAAAACAGTTACTTACGGATATGTTTCAAAGCGGGCATATCCGAATTATGACCATATGAAGCTCGTTGTCCATGCATATGCAGTCAAGCGTGCTTAAAATTTTTAAATGAATGAAAACAGTGCAATGAAAGCCTGGGATAGACGAAAAAGGGAGGACAGATATGATGAAACATTTGACAAACAAAATGAAGCGTCTGCTGACTGCAGGTCTGGCATTCGTGATGGTACTCACTGTACTGCCGACGGTACCGGCACAGGCAGCTTCCACAAACGTGACCATGTATGTTGGCGAGACATCATACTACCGCGCCCATGGGATTGTATCCAATGTCACTTCGACAAAAAGTGGGGTTGTAGAGGCTGGCCAAAGTAAGCGGCACGGCTCATCCTCAGAAGTCGAGATGGTTGCAGAAAAAACCGGAAAATCTACAGTTACGGTTAAGACGAATAACGGCACAGAGAAAGTCAATGTTACCGTAAAGAAGCTGGATATGCCGGTAAAGGTAAAGCAGCTGTCTCCGTCGAAGATCACATTTGTGGTCGAGAATCATGCCAACAAGGTGTTTGAAAAGGTCGAGATCAGTTATACTTTAAAGGATGCAGATGGCAATGTACTTGAGGAAGATAAAAAGGAACTCAAATCCTTTGACATGTGTGCGAAAAAAACGTCTTACACCAGTATTTATGTTGGAAAATACAGAAAACAGATCGATGCAGCTTCCTGTACTGCTAAGGTGACATATCTGGAGAGTTATCCGGTGACCGTGTATAAGGATGTATCGAAAAAAGTAAAGGCAACGATCAGTGATGAGAAGGAACAAGATGGCACCATACACTATAATGTGAATTTGAAAAACAAATTTAATGATGGCGTGAAGGGTGTCTGCTATATCATGCTCTACGATAAGGACGACAAGCTGATCGGTGTGGAGTATCAGATGATCGTTCTTGGGAAAAAAGGCACGAAAGGTGCTGCAATGAAACGTCAATCGCTGTTTTTGCGAGCCACCTATCCGACATACGATCATATGAAGACCGTTGTTAATGCCAATGCCACTTCAAGGCAGAAAATGTAAAAAATATTGCATCACAGTCAAAAGAGGATGTCGCAAGACATCTTCTTTTTTGCGATAGGAAATTATAATTATAAAAAATTTCTAAAAAATAAAAAAGTGAGAAAACGAGAGAAAAAATGAGAATACGAGAGAATAGTATACAATATCTATAAAAAACGGAAACTTCGTTCGGTTGCACATCAATGATGAAAAACATATCATATGAACTAGCAATTAGCACTCGGTATAAAGGAGTGCTAACAAGCAAAAGACAAAAAAGCAGATGAATATATGAAGGAGGCATTTTCACATGAAGTTAGTACCGTTATTAGACAGAGTTGTCATCAAACAGCTCGAAGCAGAAGAAAAGACAAAGTCAGGCATTATCTTAGCAAGCTCCGCACAGGAGAAGCCTCAGGAGGCAGAGATCGTTGCAGTCGGACCGGGTGGAGTCGTTGACGGCAAGGAAGTGACGATGCAGGTGAAGGAAGGTCAGAAGGTGATCTATTCCAAGTATGCAGGCACAGAGGTAAAGCTGGATGGACAGGAATATATCATCGTCCGCCAGAGCGACATTCTCGCAATCGTAGAGTAGGAACATTCGGAGATAGAGCTGTGACACAGTGATTCCCTGAATATCCCGGAAAAATCATATTTCATAAAAGGAGAGTAATTATCATGGCAAAAGAGATTAAATACGGCGCAGAAGCGCGTGCAGCCTTAGAAGCAGGCGTAGATAAATTAGCAAATACCGTTCGTGTGACGATCGGACCGAAGGGACGTAATGTCGTACTTGACAAATCTTACGGTGCTCCGCTCATCACAAACGATGGTGTGACAATCGCAAAAGAGATCGAGTTAGAGGATGCATTCGAGAATATGGGTGCACAGCTCGTCAGGGAAGTCGCAACAAAGACAAATGATGTAGCCGGTGACGGTACTACGACAGCGACTGTATTAGCACAGGCAATGATCAAAGAGGGTATGAAGAACCTCGCAGCAGGAGCAAACCCGATCATCCTCAGAAAAGGTATGAAGAAGGCGACTGAGAAGGCTGTAGAGGCTCTGGCACAGATGAGCAAGGCAGTCGATGGCAAGGATCAGATCGCTAAGGTAGCAGCTATCTCAGCAGGTGATGCAGAGGTTGGTGATCTCGTTGCAGACGCAATGGAGAAAGTATCAAAAGACGGTGTAATCACGATCGAGGAGAGCAAGACAATGCAGACCGAGCTGGATCTCGTAGAAGGTATGCAGTTCGACCGTGGATACATTTCCGCATATATGGCAACTGATATGGATAAGATGGAAGCTGTTCTGGATGATCCGTATATTCTGATTACAGATAAGAAGATCAGCAATATTCAGGATCTGTTACCGCTCTTAGAGCAGATCGTCCAGGCTGGTGCAAGACTGCTGATCATTGCAGAGGATGTAGAGGGTGAAGCCCTGACTACATTGATCCTGAACAAGCTGCGTGGTACATTCAATGTTGTAGCTGTTAAGGCTCCCGGATATGGTGACAGAAGAAAAGCAATGCTGGAGGATATCGCAATTCTGACAGGCGGACAGGTGATCTCATCTGAGCTTGGAATGGAACTCAAAGAGGCTACGATGGATATGCTCGGACGTGCAAAATCCGTAAAGGTACAGAAAGAGAATACCGTGATCGTAGATGGCTACGGCGATAAGGATGCCATCAGCTCACGTGTTGCCCAGATCCGTGCACAGATCGATGAGACAACATCAGAGTTCGATAAAGAAAAATTACAGGAGCGTCTGGCAAAACTCGCCGGTGGTGTCGCAGTCATCCGTGTTGGTGCAGCTACTGAGACAGAGATGAAGGAGAGCAAGCTGCGTATGGAGGATGCATTAAATGCTACCCGTGCAGCAGTTGAGGAAGGTATCATCTCAGGTGGTGGATCTGCATATATTCATGCTTCCAAGAAGGTTGCAGAGTATGCTGCCGGACTAGAGGGAGATGAGAAGACTGGTGCAAATGTGATCTTAAAGGCACTGGAGGCTCCGTTATACTTCATCGCAGACAATGCAGGTCTCGAGGGTTCCGTCATTATCAATAAGGTACGTGAGTCAGAGGTCGGTGTCGGATACGATGCAGCCGCTGAGGAGTATGTAGATATGGTTAAGAGTGGTATCCTTGATCCTGTAAAGGTAACAAGAAGCGCCCTGCAGAACGCTACCAGCGTGGCTAGTACATTGCTGACTACTGAGTCTGTGGTAGCCAATATCAAGGAAGATGTTCCCGCAATGCCTGCTGGCGGAGCACCCGGCATGGGCATGATGTAATGAGCGAAAGTGAGAAAAATGCAAATTTATTTGCATTTGACGAACGGCGATATTATTGAGTGATGAAATCACGATATAATGAGTGCAAACGAGTCAACATGCTTGCATGGTTGACGAGTGACGAATGTTGATCATGTGCTGGTTTTGCACATGATATAATGAGCGGCGAATGCTGATCATGTGCTGGTTTTGCACAGTATGTAATATTTGTGCAAAATGTATAAATACGGTCGATTTTTTGAATGAATCGACCGTATTTTTTGTACATATTGTACATTGCAATTCCGCAAAAGTATGATATACTTAGGGCGTAAGTAAGAGAAAAGATAACAAGAAAAACTGCTTAGAAGAAGATAGAAGAAGAGGCAGTGCACGGAAAGGAGAACTAATTATGAAGGTTCAGAACATTAAAGACGTAAACGCATTTTTCAAGATGATCGATAGCTGTGATGGTACAGTAGAGCTGGTTACCGGCGAGGGCGACCGCCTGAACTTAAAGTCAAAGCTCAGCCAGTATGTATCATTGGCAAACATCTTCTCAAACGGAGACATTCCTGAGATGGAGATCGTTGCACATGAGAAAGAGGATGTAGAGAAGATCCTTCACTTCATGATGAATAACTAATCGGATTCATCGGGTACATACAATAAAAATAATTATAACTGCGAGAACTGCGAGAGTACTAAGCAGTGACAAGTAATTCAGAAAAGTGTGCGCATTGCGCACACTTTTTTTGCATTCACAGCAGAAGTATGCTATGATGAGAAATATATTTGCATTTGTGGAGGATACATATGAGTAAGGTAGCAATTTTGACGGACAGCAATTCCGGTATCACACAGGCAGAAGCTGAACGCGAAGGCCTGTATGTCGTACCGATGCCATTTTATATTAATGACCAGATGCTTTTTGAGGAGATTGATCTCTCTCAGGAGGATTTTTATGGCAGACTGACAGAAGGGGCAGAGATTAAGACGTCCATGCCGACGGTCGGCAGTGTGACTGACCAGTGGAGGAAGCTGCTGAAGGACTATGATGAGATCGTATATATTCCGATGTCCAGTGGACTGTCCAGTTCTTGTGAGACGGCATATATGCTCGCGCAGGATGAGGAATTTGACGGAAAAGTATTTGTCGTGGACAATCAGCGTATCTCTGTTACACAGCGTCAGTCCGCATATGACGCAAAGATGCTTGCCGACCAGGGCAGGAGCGGGGCGCAGATCAGGGATATCTTGATGGATGAAAAGTTCCAGTCGTCTATTTATATCATGGTGGATACGCTGACCTATCTGAAACGTGGTGGACGTATCACACCGGCAGCAGCGGCACTCGGCACCCTGCTGCGTCTCAAACCGGTGTTACAGATTCAGGGAGAAAAGCTCGATGCATTTGCAAAGGCTCGTACAGTCAAACAGGCAAAGACCATCATGATCGATGCGATCAAAAAAGATTTTGCGGAGCGGTTTCATGATGCATCCGGCAGCAATATGTATCTGGAGATCGCATATACTTATGACCTTGAAGCGGCAGAACAGTTCAAGCGTGAAGTACAGGAGCATTTCCCGGATCACGAGATCGTGATGAATCCGCTCTCTTTAAGTGTATCTTGCCATATCGGACCGGGTGCACTTGCGCTTGCGACTTCACACCGTATAGGCGATCCGCTGTAAGATGATGGACAATAGCCCTTTACTTTCTGGTTGTTATCATGTATAATCAGAAAGTAAAAACGGTCATTGAAAAAGCAGGTTTTTACACCTGCTTTTTATTATTTGATAATAATTAGGAGGTACCGAAATGGTTAAAGCAGTAGTAGGAGCAAACTGGGGAGACGAAGGTAAAGGTAAGATTACCGATATGCTTGCAAAGGATGCGGATATTATCATTCGTTTCCAGGGCGGAGCAAACGCAGGTCATACAATCAAAAATAATTATGGCAAGTTTGCATTACATACATTGCCCAGCGGTGTGTTCTATGACCATACGACGAGCATTATCGGAAATGGTGTGGCTCTGGATGTGAAGAAGCTCTTTAACGAGATCAGGGATATTACATCAAAGGGTGTGCCGACACCGAAGATCCTCGTATCGGATCGTGCGCAGATGGTAATGTCATACCATGTATTGTTTGATCAGTATGAGGAGGAACGTCTGGGCGGCAAATCCTTCGGATCAACAAAATCCGGTATTGCACCTTTTTATTCAGATAAATATGCCAAGATCGGTTTTCAGGTCAGTGAGTTGTTTGATGAGGATCTGTTAAAGGAGAAGGTAGCGCGCATCTGTGAGCAGAAGAACGTGATTTTAGAGCATCTGTATCACAAACCTGCGATCAAGCCGGAGGAGCTGTTAGAGGAGCTGCACAGTTACCGTGAGATGATCGAGCCGTATGTATGCGATGTATCCGCATATCTGGCAGAGGCATTAAAGGAGAATAAGACGATTCTTTTAGAGGGACAGCTTGGAACGATGAAAGATCCCGACCATGGTATCTACCCGATGGTTACATCTTCCTCTACGCTGGCTGCTTACGGTGCGATCGGAGCAGGTATCCCGCCGTATGAGATCAAGCAGATTGTGACAGTTGTCAAGGCATATTCATCAGCAGTCGGTGCAGGCGAGTTCGTCAGCGAGATCTTTGGTGAGGAAGCAGATCTGCTGAGAAACCACGGTGGAGATGGCGGAGAATACGGTGCTACGACCGGAAGACCCAGACGCGTCGGCTGGTTTGATTGTGTAGCCAGCAAATATGGCTGCCGTCTGCAGGGAACGACTGACGTGGTTCTGACCGTTGTAGATGCACTGGGCTATCTCGATGAGATCCCTGTATGTACCGGTTATGAGATCGACGGTGAAGTGACGACAGATTTCCCGGTTACCGCAAGATTGAAAAAGGCAAAGCCCGTCATCGAGGTGCTGCCCGGATGGAAATGCGATATTCAGGGAATCAGAAGCTATGAAGAACTGCCGGAAAACTGCCGTAAATATATTGAATTTATCGAGCAGCATATCGGATACCCGATCACAATGGTATCCAACGGACCGGGCAGAGAGGACATCATTTACAGAACGTCAGCTTTAAAATAGAATTCTAATATAAATGCAAAAAAATAACACGCGTTATGCGTGTTATTTTTTTAGTAGTTTGTAAATGAAGCTGTATGCCCAGATCAGTACCGGTACAATGATCGTACAGTAGATCGAAGCACGGAATGCATTCATTGTATTCGGATCATCTGTGACGGCGAGTACGAGCGTGACTACATACATAGACACGAGGAGTATACAGCCGATGATAGCGAGGATTTGTTTTACCTTTTTCATAAAAATGCTCCTTTCAGGTGTAGTGCGGTATCAGAGATCTGCGTGCAGACAAAGCTGCCAGTATTCACTGCGTGATTCATATTGTTCGTTCAGCCATTCGCAGGCGAGATCCAGCCCCTCCTCAGAAAATGGAAAATCTGCGGATGTCTTGTCCTCGTCCGGCGTATGTTCGAAGTTGTACGGCTCCGGATAGACGGTCGCACGCAGTACATCCGGTGCATCTTCTGCATCGGATGCGCTGGCTTTGGTAATATAGTAGCGCATACCCTCACAACTGCCGGTAAAATGTGTTTTTTTATAAAATGACAGATGGAACAGGTCACTTCGTTGAACCATGGTGGACTCCTTTCGGTTGCAAAAATATATCTAACAGTTCAGCCCGCGCCATGGCTGAACTGTTACCAGTATATACATTTTTTGCAGGTTCTGCAAGCATGGCACACGTTTTGCTTGTTATTTAGTTCCGGATGGTGTAAAATGATGTGAGAATGGGGACAGCTATGGATAGACGGTAGCTATTCGGAATGAAGCAGGAGGTTATACAACATGGAAGAAAAACGCAAATCATTAAAAATAAAAGAAGACCAGATGGGTGTGATCCGTGTGGCAGACGACGTGGTATCAATCATTGCAGGGCTGGCAGCGACAGAAGTAGAGGGAGTCGCATCCATGGCAGGCAACATTACAAATGAGATTGTTGCCAAGACAGGTATTAAAAATCTGGCAAAGGGAATTCGCGTAGAAGTGCTGGATGGCATTGTGACTGTTGACGTAAATCTGAATATCAGATATGGTTATGCCATCCCGGAAGTATCCGGAAATGTGCAGGAGCGTGTGCGCACTGCAATCGAGACGATGACCGGGCTTGAGGTAGGAACGATCAATGTGCGGATTGCAAGCGTAGATATGACGGATACAAACTAGAGTCAGACAAAGCGGCACCTGAGTGTCTGTGAATACACAGACACTCATTTTTTACACGATGAATCAATGACTCGAAACAGTAAAAGGGAGAGCATAAATGACAAGACGAGAAATCAGAGAATTGATTTTTAAAATGGTATTCCGCGTAGAATTCCATACCGAGGAGGAGATCCCGGAACAGCTGCGGCTGTTTATGGATGCGCTGGATCAGGCGGGCGAGAAGGACCGCGCTTATATTGAACACAAGGTAGAGGATCTTCTGGCGCATCTGACAGAGATCGATGAGATCATTGATGCCAGTGCGACGAACTGGAAGACGAGCCGTATGGCAAAGGTGGAACTCACCTTGATCCGTCTGGCGGTCTATGAGATGAAATTCGAGGAAGGCGTGCCGACCGGAGTAGCGATCAACGAGGCAGTGGAATTGGCCAAGGCTTATGGAGAGGATAATTCGCCTGCTTTTGTCAATGGTGTGCTGGCACGTATCGCATAAGTGGCGTTTGTGAAAAGGAATTTATGAAAAGAAATTTATGAAAAGAAATGTATATTCCGTTGGGCAGGTAAATCAATATATTAAAAATATGTTTGCACAGGATTTCCTGTTGGAGCGGATCCTGGTGCGCGGCGAGGTGTCCAATTGCAAATACCACGCATCGGGGCATATATATTTTACGCTCAAGGATACGGCAGGAGCGATTGCATGTGTGATGTTTGCGGGAAACCGGCGCGGACTCACCTTCCGTATGAAGGAAGGTGATAATGTGATCGTAAGCGGTTCTGTGCAGGTGTATGAGCGTGACGGAAAATACCAGCTCTATGCCAGAGAGATCTCACTGGATGGTGTCGGGGAGCGCTATGTGCGGCTGGAGCAGCTCAAGAGGGAACTCGCGGAGATGGGAATGTTTGCACCGGAGTACAAGCGGCCGGTTCCCGCATATGCACGCACGATTGGTATCGTCACCGCACCGACCGGCGCGGCGATCCGTGATATTCAAACGATTGCATCCAGGAGGAATCCAACCGTACAGCTCATATTGTACCCGGCACTCGTACAGGGGGATGGCGCGGTGGCGAGTATTATAAACGGCATCCATGCGTTGGAACAGCTGGGCGTAGACGTGATGATCGTTGGGCGCGGCGGTGGATCAATCGAGGATCTGTGGGCATTTAATGAGGAGGCGGTAGCGCGGGCAGTATTTGACTGTTCGATACCGGTCATCTCGGCAGTCGGACATGAGACGGATACGACACTGATCGATTATGTGGCAGACCTGCGTGCGCCGACACCTTCGGCAGCGGCTGAGCTGGCAGTGTGGAAGCTGGATACGGCGCATGGTCATATTGAGGATCTGAGGCTTCAGATGGATCAGTTGATGCGTGGGCAGATCGCGCAGCTTCGCAGCCGGCTGGAGTCACTGACTCTGCAGATGAAGTATGCGAGTCCGGAAAACCAGCTGAACATGCGGCTGCAGTATATAATGGATCTGGAGGACCGCATGACAAAGCGGATGGAACAGCTGCTGTCAGAAGCCAGACATCGGATGCAGCTTCTGGCACAGCGGCTGGAATCCGGTTCACCGCTGCGCAAGCTGTCTGCGGGGTATTCGCTTGTGACGGATGAACAGGGCAATATTGTCAATGATTTTGAACGGATAGAGACCGGTATGGTACTGACATTACACATGCTGGATGGGGATGTGAAAACCCGTGTGGAGGAAAAACAATGCAGGAAGTGAGTCTGGAAGAATTATTTGCGCAGGCAGAGACGATCGTAGCCAGATTGGAGGAACCGCAGATCGCATTGGAGGATGCGTTTGCAGCTTATGAGCAGGGAATGCAGATCATCCGTGCATGTAATGCGAGGATCGATCAGGTCGAGAAAAAAATGCTCGTGATGAATGAGGACGGGGGACTGGACTTGTTTGACAGGGAGGATGCCGTTGATGACGGAGCAGACAATGAGATCGGAGGCGGACATATTGATGAATCATGAGAACCATATGGGCGCAGAAGGGCAGCTGCAGCAGGATGTGGCGCGGGCAGAGCAGATGATAAAAAAGTATCTGCCACCGGTGGATGGGATGCAGCAGACCGTGCTGGAGGCCATGGAATACAGTGTACTGGTGGGAGGCAAACGTCTGCGGCCGGTTCTGATGCTGGAGAGTTATCGGCTATTTGGTGGAGATGGTACAGTCGTAGAGCCGTTTGCGGCTGCGATCGAGATGATACATACGTATTCGCTCGTGCATGATGATCTTCCCGCTATGGATAACGACCGCTATCGGAGGGGAAAACTCACGACACATGCAAAATACGGTGAAGCAATGGGTATACTGGCAGGCGATGGGCTGCTCACGTATGCGTTCGAGACTGCAGCAAAGGCATTTGATCAGGTGAGAGATCCGGCGGACGCAGCACGTGCAGCGTATGCCTTGCAGGTACTGGCAAATAAGGCTGGCGTCTATGGTATGCTCGGTGGACAGGTGATCGATGTGGAATCTGAGGGTCAGCCGGGAATGACGTTGGACAAGATCCTGCAGATACATACGCTCAAGACGGCAGCGCTGATCGAGGCGGCGCTTATGATCGGGGCAATCCTTGCAGGTGCAGATGATACACAGATTGGGCAGATGGAGCAGGCCGCACGTGCGGTGGGCATCGCCTTCCAGATACAGGACGACATTTTAGATATCACAAGCACGCAGGAGGTGCTCGGCAAGCCGATCGGCAGTGATGCCAGAAATGACAAGACGACGTATGTTACACTTCGTGGCATGGAGGCATCTGTGTGTGAGGTGCAGCGGTTATCTGCACAGGCTGTCGATATTTTACAGCATCTGCCGGGTGATACAAAGTTCCTGGAGGAGCTGGTGCAGATGCTGACAGTACGCAATCATTAAAGAACAATCATGGGAGGATGTCAGGATGGCATTCAACTATAAAGATAAGCATATAAATAAAAATAGTAATCAGAACGCAGCCGGCGATACGCGCACAGAGCATAACGCACAGCTGCATCATGGCTGTCTGTTAGACCATATCAGGCACACCAATGATATCAAGCAGGTACATCCACGTGATTATGATGCACTGGCGCAGGAGATCCGGGAGTTCCTGATAGAACGGGTCAGTGAACACGGAGGACATCTCGCATCCAATCTGGGTGTCGTAGAACTGACGATGGCTCTGCATCTGGCGTTTGACCTGGAGCAGGATGCATTGATCTGGGATGTCGGACACCAGAGTTATACGCATAAGCTGCTGACAGGCAGACGGGAAGGGTTTGATTCCCTGCGGGAATTTGGTGGAATGAGTGGATTCCCGAAACGTAAGGAGAGTCAGGCAGATGCGTTTGATACCGGGCACAGTTCAACATCGATCTCTGCCGGACTGGGGCTGGCTGTAGCCAGGGATTTAAACGGCGGGGACTATAAGGTGATATCGGTCATCGGAGATGGTGCGCTCACTGGTGGAATGGCATTTGAAGCGATGAATAATGCGGCCAAGCTCAACACGAATTTTATTATTGTATTAAATGACAATGAGATGTCGATCTCGCACAATGTCGGAGGCATGTCCCAGTATCTCGACAGCATACGGACGGCAGACGGCTATCAGGAATTCAAAAACGAAGTGCTTGATTCACTGCAGAAGATACCGGTATACGGAAACCGGATGGTCAGCCGTATCCGCAGAACCAAGAGCAGTATCAAACAGCTGTTCATACCGGGCATGCTCTTTGAAAATATGGGGCTGACCTATCTCGGACCGGTGGACGGGCATGATATTCCGCTGCTCGTGCGTACATTTACAAAGGCTGCACGCGTGAACGGACCTGTGATCGTGCATGTGATTACCAAAAAGGGCAAGGGCTATGCACCGGCAGAGCGGCATCCGGCGAGATTTCATGGAACAGGGGCATTCGATATTGAGACGGGACTCCCGAAAAAGAAAAAGGCAAAGGCAGATTATACGGATGTATTTGCCTCTGTCATGAATATGGCTGCGAAGGAAAATGACCGGATCATAGCAATCACGGCAGCCATGGAGACGGGCACGGGACTCAAACGGTTCCATAATCAGTTTCCGGAGCGTTTTTTCGATGTGGGTATTGCGGAGGAACATGCAGTGACATTTGCGGCGGGACTGGCGATGAAAGGTCTCATACCGGTGTTTGCGGTGTATTCGTCTTTCCTGCAGCGCGCGTATGACCAGATCTTACATGATGTGTGTCTTCAGAATCAGCATGTGATCTTTGCGATCGACCGCGCGGGGATCGTTGGCAGTGACGGTGAGACGCATCAGGGTATTTTTGATATTTCCTATCTGATGACGATACCGAATATCGTACTCATGGCACCGAAAAACAAGTGGGAGCTGGCAGATATGCTGCGGTTTGCGTTCGAATATGATGGACCGATTGCGCTGCGCTATCCGAGAGGCAGTGCATATGACGAATGGAAGGAATTCCGTGCACCGATCCGTCTGGGCAAGAGCGAGATCATATACGATGAGACAGAGATCGCATTGCTCGCTTATGGCAGTATGATACCGGTCGCACGTGAAGTCCGGGAACAGTTAAAAGACAGGCATTACCAGTGCTCACTGATCAATGCGCGGTTTGCAAAGCCGCTGGATGAGGAACTGCTGTTATCGTTGTCGTCAGATCATAAACTGCTCGTGACGTTTGAGGAAAATGTCATCACCGGCGGTTTCGGACAGCAGGTGACACAATACCTGACCGACACCGGACAGCCGATCCGCGTCCTGCAGATTGCGATCCCGGATCAGTTCGTGGAGCAGGGCACAGTGGAACAGCTCTATCATGAGGTCGGGCTGGATACAGAGTCGATCCTGAAGCGGATTCTGGTAGAATATATCGGTATGAAGTAAACATATGGGAGAATATAAGGTTTGAAAGAACGTTTAGATGTGCTGCTTGTGCAGCGTGGACTGGCTCCTTCCAGGGAAAAAGCCAAAGCGATGATCATGGAAGGAACTGTATATGTCAATGGGCAGAAAGAGGACAAGGCAGGAGCTGGATTTGACACGCAGGCTCCAATCGAAGTGCGTGGCAATACACTTGCTTATGTGAGCCGCGGCGGATTGAAACTCGAAAAGGCGATGAAAGAATTTGCATTGACCTTAACCGGCATGGTGTGTATGGATATCGGTGCCTCTACCGGTGGATTTACCGATTGTATGCTGCAAAATGGTGCAGCCAGAGTATATGCGGTGGATGTCGGATATGGACAGTTTGCATGGAAACTGCGTCAGGATGAACGTGTCGTGTGCATGGAAAAGACAAATATCCGTTATGTGACACCGGAGGATATCGGTGAGCCGCTTGACTTTGCATCGGTAGATGTATCCTTCATCTCGCTGACCAAAGTGCTCGGTCCGGCGCAGGCACTGTTAAAGGAAGATGCGCAGATGGTATGCCTGATCAAGCCACAGTTTGAGGCAGGCAGGGAAAAGGTAGGCAAGAAAGGTGTTGTGCGCGATCAGGCAGTGCATCTGGAAGTCATTGAGAAAATACTGGCATTTGCGGGAGAACTGGGATTTTCCGTGCTGCATCTGTCCTTCTCACCGATCAAAGGGCCGGAGGGTAATATTGAGTATCTGGTACATTTGAAAAATGATGGACAGGCTGCATGTGACTCGGGTGTGTCACCTGAACAGATTGTTGAGGCTGCGCACAAAACACTGGATGTGGCAAAGACCGGACACGAGTGAGGCATGCGATGAAGAATTTTTTCATTATCACGAATTCCTATAAGGATAAGGGTCTGAGACTCACAAAGAGTATGCAGGACTATATCGAGACAAAAGGCGGCAGCTGCAGTTATCTGGTGAGCCGTGGAGAGGAACAGCCCGATGGCTGTGTGCGGACAGATCTGCTGCCGGAACAGTTGGATCTCATATTTGTGATCGGTGGTGACGGCACCCTGATCCGGGCAGCCAGGGACACAGCCTCCAAGAATGTACCGCTGATCGGGGTCAATCTCGGCACACTGGGATATCTGTGTGAACTGGAGGAGGCTACGGTGTATGGAGCGATCGATCAGATTATGGCTGGCCAGTTTGTGCTGGAGGAGCGTATGAGACTGTGTGGAACACCTGTGCAGGGCGGTGTGGAGCTCACGCAGCAGGCTGCGCTCAATGACATAGTCATTCACCGCAGTGGCGCATTGCAGCTGGTCAGTCTGGTGCTGTATGTCAATGGACAATATCTGAATACGTTTGACGGCGATGGTGTGATTGTGTCGACACCGACCGGGTCGACCGGATATAATCTGTCGGCGGGCGGGCCGATCGTAGATCCGAAGGCGCGTATGATACTGATCACGCCGATTAATTCCCATACATTAAATTCAAAGAGTATCGTGCTGGGCGCGGAAGATGAAGTTGTCGTAGAGATCGGTGCGAGACGCTGCGAGGCAGATGAACAGGTCGTCGTGAGCTTTGATGGGGATCATTATGCGAGTCTGGATGTCGGGGATCGTATCGTGATCTGTCAGGCGAAGGAGGACTGCAGAATTTTAAAACTCGGAAAGCTGAGCTTCTTAGAGATTTTACGAAAAAAAATGCAGTCTTATCATTGATATATATGATTGATATATATGATTGATATATGCAGAGGATATGATTGGGTGAGGAGAGACGATGAAAGCAACCAGACACACGAAAATACTCGAATTGATCAGACAATACGATATTGAGACACAGGAGGAACTGTCTGATTATCTCAGACGGGAAGGCTATCAGGTCACACAGGCAACCGTATCCCGTGATATCAGGGAACTCAAACTCACAAAAGTGGCACAGGCAAACGGCAGACAGCGCTATGCGACGCTGTCGGAGCCGGACGAGGATATGAATGGAACTTATGTGCGTGTATTTAAAGAGGGATTCCGTTCCGCAGATACAGCACAGAACATACTGGTAGTAAAGACAGTGGCAGGTATGGCGATGGCAGTAGCGGCAGCGCTCGATCATATGCAGTGTGATGAGATCGTTGGCAGCATTGCCGGTGACGATACGATCATGTGTGCAGTCCGCACGAGTGCTGAGGCACAGAACCTGCTGGTGCGTCTGAAAAAGCTGGCAGCAGAGTAATATCATAACGTAATATAAATAACAATCTAATATTTTACAATTGCATAAAAAAAGGAAGTAATCTATGCTACAAACGCTATATGTAAAAAACCTGGCATTGATCAATGAGGTAGAGATAGATCTGAGAGATGGTCTGAATATCCTTACCGGAGAGACCGGTGCCGGTAAATCGATTATCATTGATTCGATCAGTTTTGCATTGGGTGGGAAGATAGACCGGAATATGCTCAGAGCGCATGATGAGGCAGGATATGTGGAGCTGATATTTTCTGATCTATCGGAGCCTGTCTGCAAACAGCTGCGGATGCTTGAGATAGAGCCGGAGGAACAGACGGTTATCTTATCGCGCAGAATCTCCGGTGGCCGCAGTGTGGCAAAGATCAACGGTGAGAGTGTCCCGGCATCAAAATTGCGTGAGGCGGCTGCCTGCCTCATAGATATTCATGGGCAGCATGAGCATCAGTCGCTTTTGCACGCGAGCAAGCATTTGGAATATCTGGATGATTATGCAGGTGCAGAATTAATTGAAAAGAAGCATAAGCTGGCAGAGGCGTATCATATATACACGGCCTGCCAGAAACGCCTGAATGAGCAGTGCAGTGATCGGGAGGCACTGGCCAGGGAACAATCATTTTTAGAGTATGAGGTCTCGGAGATCGAGGGAGCCAGACTGGTAACCGGTGAAGATGAGGAACTGGAGACACGCTACCGGCGTATGACAAACAGCAAACGGATCATGGAAGCGCTGCAGACGGTTGATCAGGCGGTTGGCGAGGATGGAGCGTCTGCACTGATTGGCAGGGCAGCACGCGAGCTGATGTCTGTGAGCAGTTTTGATACAGCTCTGGATTCGATGAGTGCACAGATCACACAGATCGAGGAGCTGTTATCGGATTTTGGGCGTGATCTGGCTGCCTATATGGATGAGGCTCAGTTTGACGGCGAGCAGTTTGCGCAGGTCGAAGAGCGGCTGGATGTGATCAATCATCTGAAATCGAAATATGGAGATACGATCGAACAGATCATGGCTGCCTGTGCCAAAAAGCAGGAGCGCATCGAACAGATCAGTGACATTGATGTCTATGAACAGCGTCTGAGGCGTGAACTGGACGAGGCACGTGATCAGTTGGAAGGGTTGTGTTCGCAGGTGAGCAAGCTGCGTCAGAAGGCCGGACGGTCATTGCGGGAGAAGATGCTGCAGGCATTGCGTGATCTGAATTTTCTGGATGTCGCGTTTGATCTGAAATTTACACGCATGGATCATTACAGTGCAAATGGATATGATGCAATGGAATTTATGATCTCGACGAATCCGGGGGAGTCATTGCGTGAATTGAAAAATATCGCTTCCGGCGGTGAATTGTCACGTGTGATGCTGGCACTCAAATCAGTACTCGCAGAAAATGATGGCATCAAAACATTGATCTTTGACGAGATCGATACCGGAATCAGCGGAAGAACTGCACAGATGGTATCCCAAAAGCTGCATAAGATCGCCGGGAATCATCAGGTGATCTGTATTACCCATCTGCCGCAGATCGCAGCGATGGCCGACGCGCATTATTTTATTGAAAAAAAGGTCGTTGACGGCACGACTGTGACACAGCTCACGTTATTGGATGAGGAACGCAGTATCGCGGAGCTTGGAAGAATGCTCGGCGGTGTGGAAGTGACCGATACCGTGCTCAAAAGTGCGCGTGAAATGAAAAAATTGGCGATGCAGGCGAAATAAACCTGATTGGAAAATTGAAAACAACCCATACTAAAAGAAGAACGCATGATGCGTTCTTCTTTTAGTATGGGCTGTTTTTACCCGGGAGGCGCTGCATTGCTGAAATGAGAACGAAAAGAACGATGAGAATAATGAGAATAATGAAAATGATGAGACAGAAGAAGATGGATAAGAAAGAAAACAAAAGAAGCTCAGGAAGATGGTTCAGAAGGCGCTATGGATGGTACGGTTTTCTGACATGGGTTGCATTTTCCTATGCCCTGCTGTTTGCCTATGTGCCGGATGAGATTTATCTGACGAAAGAAGAACAGCAGGAGGGAGAAGTACCCGCTTTTTCGAACGGACTGCCGGTCGGGGTCACTTATGAGGAGGATGTGCAGCCTGTCTTTGGTGCACAACGCACACTTGCTGCATCGGAAAATGATGGAATATTGACCTGCCGGCTGTTTGACCTGATTCCATTCAAACAGGTGGTTGTTCATTATACGGATCGTGAAGAAGTGCTGGCGGCAGGCACAAACATCGGTATTTATTTGAAGAATCACGGTGTACTGGTCGTAGAGTGTGCGAGTTTTACAGATCAAAATGGAGCGTTGATCGCGCCGGCTGCATATCGGATCCGAAGCGGGGATGTGATCATGCAGGTGGATGATACGGCTGTTCATACGAAGGAAGAATTGATGGATCTGGTCGCTGCGAACGGTGGCAGGCGAATGGTGCTGCATGTGCTGCGTGCCGGAGAACCAATCGATGTTGCAGTCACGCCGGAGGTAGCTGCGGATGGCACCAACAAGCTGGGCATCTGGGTGCGTGATGATATCGCTGGCATCGGGACGATGACATTTGTGACGGATGAAGGTGGCTATGGGGCACTCGGACATGGTGTGAGTGATATCGATACAGGAGAACTGATAGACATTGATGACGGAAGCGTCTATGAGACGACGATCACTGGTATCTCCAAGGGTAGGCGCGGCAATCCGGGAGAAGTGACGGGACTCATCCGTTTTCAGCCTTCCTGTTATCTGGGAACTGTAGGTGGAAATACGGAAAACGGTATCTATGGGATGCTCGAACAGCTGCCGCAGGCATTGGATGATGTGGAAGAAATACCGGTCGCCTACAAACAGGAGATTACACAGGGACCGGCACAGATCATTTGCTCGGTTACGGGGGAGCGGCTGGCTTATGATATCGAGATAGAACGGATTGACTATCATACCGCAGAAGCGAACAAAGGCATCCGTTACCGCGTGACCGATGAGCGGCTGCTGGCGCGTACCGGCGGCATCGTCCAGGGCATGAGTGGCAGCCCGATCATCCAGAATGGCAGACTCGTAGGTGCAGTCACACATGTATTTGTCGATGACCCGACGAGGGGCTATGGAATCTTTGCGGAATCCATGCTGCGTGAGCATACCACAATATATTGATATAATAAGAAGGCTAAACACTAATTTTTACAAAAATTTAATTTAACGACAAGAATTGACAGATTACTTGAAATGAACCTCTTATAATAGCGATAGTTCGTTAAGGAGGGACAGCAATGGACAAATTTAATGTAGCAATCGCAGACGATAATGAGAAAATGTTAAGATTACTGGGAGATATCGTGGCAAAGGATGCCGAATTAGAGGTAGTAGGAACCGCAAAGGATGGAGTGGAGGCATATGATCTGATCAAAAGCAAGCAGCCGGATGTCATGCTCTTGGATATTGTTATGCCAAAACTTGACGGACTGAGTGTGTTGGACAAACTGAATCGTGACCATAGCCTGAAAAAGAAACCGGCAGTCATAATTATCAGTGCAGTCGGACAGGAGAGTATTACCGAGGATGCGTTCCAGAAGGGAGCCGATTATTTTATTATGAAACCGTTCGAAAATGAGGTTGTATTGCGTCATATCAAACGGTTGCGGGACAATCGCAGCCGCCGGGGCAGCGAAGTGCGTGCGGCAGGCAGTTATGAGAAAGTGCCCGAACCCGCCGCACATGATCTGGAGGCAGATGTGACAAATATTATCCATGAGATCGGTGTGCCGGCACATATCAAGGGATACCAGTATCTGCGGGAAGCGATCATGATGGCGGTGGATGACATTGAGATGCTCGGATCCATCACGAAAGTATTGTATCCGACGATTGCAAAGAAATTTCAGACGACCCCGAGCCGTGTCGAGCGGGCGATCCGCCATGCGATTGAGGTAGCGTGGAACCGCGGAAAGACGGATACGATCGATGAATTATTCGGTTATACGATCAGCAATGGCAAGGGCAAGCCGACCAATTCAGAGTTCATCGCGCTCATTGCTGATAAAATACGTCTGGAATATAAGCGCGCATAGGTGTATACTGGTAATAAAATATTTGCTGTACAGGAGATGCGTGCGTAGATGAAAAAAATATTATTTGTAGCCTCAGAGGCAATCCCTTTTATCAAGACAGGCGGGCTCGCAGATGTGACCGGATCGCTGGCACATTACATTGACAGGCAGAACTTCGATGTCCGCGTGATTTTGCCAAAATATGCCTGTATGGAGGAAACACTCAAAAAGAAGCTGAGGTTTCATTCTCATTTCTATATATCGCTGGGCTGGAGAAATCAGTACGTTGGTATTTTAGAGACAGAGGAGGCTGGCGTACATTACTATTTTGTTGATAACGAATATTATTTTGCAGGTTCGCAGCCTTATAACCAGTTGCATGAAGACATAGAAAAATTTGCATATTTTTCAAAAGCTGTGCTTGCAGCGACACAGATGATTGGTTTTGTGCCGGATATCATCCATTGCCATGACTGGCAGGCTGCGCTCGTGCCTGTGTTTTTAAAGGCATTTGCGGCAGATTATCCGCAGTTACAAAAGACAAAGACAATCTTTACGATCCACAATCTGCGTTTCCAGGGACGCTATACGATCGATGTTGTCAAGAATCTGACGGGGCTGCCGGATGAATATTTTACACCGGACAAGCTCGAATCCTATGGCGAGGCCAATTTCCTGAAGGGAGGTATCGCCTATGCAGATATCGTGACAACGGTCAGTCCTACCTATGCACTGGAGATCATGACGAAGGAAGGTGGTGAGAGTCTGGATGGTCTGCTGTATGCCAGACGTGACCAGTTGTATGGCATTATCAATGGCTTGGATGCGCAGGCATATGATCCGGGACATGATATCTATCTGAAGTACAATTTTGGTGTCTCAGATATGCGTGAAGGAAAGCGGGAAAACAAGCTGGCCTTGCAGCGGGAGCTCGGTCTGCCTGAGGATGCGGATACGATGATGCTCGCTATGGTATCGAGACTGACGGATCAGAAGGGACTTGACCTGCTTGCATATGTCATGGATGAGCTGTTGGGGCATGCCAGGCTGCAGTTTGTCGTACTCGGTACAGGTCAGGAACAGTATGTGGATATGCTGCGCTCTTTTGCAGATAAGTACCCGGATAAACTCTCAGCGAATATCTGTTATTCCGAACAGATGGCGCACCGGATCTATGCATCAGCAGATGCGCTGATTATGCCGTCGCTGTTTGAACCGTGTGGACTCAGTCAGTTGATGGGCTATTGCTATGGTACACTCCCGATTGTCCGTGAGACTGGTGGACTGAAGGATACGGTACAGCCATATAATGAGTACGACCATACCGGAACCGGTTTCTCATTTGCCAACTATAATGCGCATGAGATGCTCCAGATTATCTATTATGCGATGCATGTCTACTATGATGAACGTGCACATTGGGATGAGATGGCGCAGCGCGATATGCGGCTGGATTATTCATGGAAGAAATCTGCACGGGCATATGAACAGTTGTACGAGCGTCTGTTAGGCACTGATGGCCGCTGATGATCTGGAGTAGAAATAGACATGGTCGGATAGCTGTTGGGTCAGGGGCAGCTGATCTGCGTTGACCTGTTGAATGAGTTCATTGAGGGATGTATCGTCTTCGCGTGTCTCGGTCGGGAGCAGGAGAATCTCATGGATGCTGCTGGGCAGAATATACAGATCTTTGCCAATACTTTCTGCAAAATCTGCGAGCATGGCAGGATAGAACATACAGGCAGCGCCACCGATCTGTGCCTCATTTGTCAGTACATACAGCATCGGCACATCCGGGCATTCCTCGGGCAGTGAGAGGAGGCGTCCGAGGGGAGGATTGCCCTCTGCGAGATCGCAGATGACATCCGTAATCGGTTGAATATAGGCAGGGAGCAGGCGGGGAGTATTTGCAAACGCCTGCTTTTTGATTGCCTCCAGATCCGTATTCCACAGATCCAGGTGTTCATTCCGGATGGTGATGGTGGCAGATTCACCGTTTTCCATGTGCAGGATACAGCAGAAAATGATCGCCAGATCCAGATATCGGATGTGGGGCAGATCCTGCAGGCGATTTTCATTTTTTTCGTAGTTAATGACCTGAAAGACGAGCCGTTTGCACGCCTGTTCGTAGTCTGTGAAAAAACTCGGGTCGATCGGGTGGTTGAGCCGTACTTCCAGAAATACATCGCAGATGATATGGCACAGCTCATCGATCGGTGTGCCATTGTTATAGAGTGCATAGTAATCATCCAGATAGATCGTAGGTGAGATGTTGGTGCCGGGTTCGCGGATGATCAGTGCGTCCAGAGAGATATCGTTGTTTTTCTGGATGGGCTGGCGGCTGATCTGCGTCTGTACCGGGAACATCGGTGTGAGCTGACGGATCAGTTCATCGGAAAACTGGGTAAAAGTGAACGTGTGATTCATAAAAATACCTCCTTGTCAGATGGGACAGAGGGAGAAATGT
The DNA here is from genome assembly GCA_934351445.1 of uncultured Eubacterium sp. Classification (GTDB taxonomy): domain Bacteria; phylum Bacillota; class Clostridia; order Lachnospirales; family Lachnospiraceae; genus W0P33-017. Next base: position 1,020 of record CAKRIZ010000011.1, on the reverse strand, counting down.
CAGGTGTGATACAGGAAAGGTAATAGATTCCATCTGTGGGAAAGCTATTATGATGAAAAATCCACGCAGACGAAAGAAACGGTCTGCGTGGATTAACTGTAGCATAGAAGAACTGCTATTTCAATTGTCAAATAAGTAGAAATTGCCGGTTTGATAGGGCAATATTACTAAATGCGATATGAAATAATTGGTTAGTTTTTCAATGGATCGATGACGCGCAGGCGGCAGCGTGACGCGTCTGTGCGGTAGAGTTCCATCAACTGTTCAAATAACAGGTGTACTTTGCTGGAAACGTAGGCATCGGCTTCGATGGCATAGGGAGCCAGTTCGGCGACATCAAAGAAGCGCATTCCAAGCGGCGGCAGAAAGATCAGACAGGTCATGCGTGTCTGGTCTGCATGGGTCAGCACATGTTCGTAGGAGATCATGCAAAAGTCCTGACCTCTCCATGTACATGCATATTCTACAAAACATTCATCCACCAGCCAGTCGTTGCCGTCTTGTGTTACATGTTCCTTGCAGGATGCATCCAGATCGTCGGTCGATTCGATCTGCATACTCCAGTTCAGCCGTCCACGGCGGGTCTCTTTCATCATTTCATCCAGAGTATTTGCCAACTGTCTTGCATTCATCATGAGAGTATCCTCCTAAAATATAGCGTTCAGATGTAATAAAAAAACTATTCTAAACCGGAGTCTAGAATAGTTATTGAAAGCTGGAAATCGGACTTGAACCGACGACCTACTGATTACGAATCAGTTGCGCTACCAACTGCGCCATTCCAGCCTGTGAACTGTGTCTGAAACACATCACCTTTAGCATTATAACGATAGTTTGTACTTTTTGCAACAGTTTTTTTCGAAAATGTTGTGTTTATGAAAAAAAATTGTTATAATCATTGCGAATATAGGCGTTTGCGAAACTATTTAATCATCGGGCTACTTGGCTGTGGGCGCAGTGGCATTCTGATCAAGCTGCTCCGATTGCCCGGCGGTGTCTCGCTGTCTCTTCAGCCTTGGC
>CAKRIZ010000010.1 GCA_934351445.1 uncultured Eubacterium sp. | reverse complement strand
ATGTAACAGTCTTTTGCCCTGATATTTCGTATACATTTACCTAATTCTTATATAGCTATTATACAACATGCACAAAAAAAATGCATTGTCGGCATAGTTGAATCTGTTATGGAATTTTTACGAACGCTCTGCATAACAAAAGCCCCGCAAAATACGGGGCTTTCATCTGTTTTTGATCGTTATAATTGTGTCTCTGCCATTGCAGCCTGAAATTGCTCCAGAGACATTCCTGCTTTTTGCGCGCCACGCTCAATAGAATAATCCCCCTCCTGCACTGACATAAAAATCTCCTGTAATCGACCTCGCTCTCGTACCTGCTCTATCCCCTGTTCTATTCCTTGTTTTAGACCATCTGCGTAACCTTCATTATATTTCTCGTCATAATGCTCCTGCAACGTCATATATGCAATCCTCCACTTCTCGTTTGCTTTGACGGATTCCACTGCCTCTATGCACGATTTCTATGTTTCATCGCGCGCCACGGCACCGGACATCCTCTATCTCCTGCTGACTATAACCTAGCAGTTCTGTGATCTCTTCGGGTTTTTTCCCTTTCCCAAGCAGTCTGTTGATCATCTTTTCCTTCTCCCGGTTGCTTCCCAGCATACATCCTTCTGCCTGTCCTTCTACTCGTCCTTCTGCTCGTCCTTCTGCTCGCCCTTCATCCCTGAGGTATTCTTCCCATGTATTCTGATCGCGGACTTCTTTTAGATATGCCTCATACTTGGCTCGCATGCGTTCACTCAGACTCATCCGTTTTACTTCTTGGATTGCCATATTGATTCCGGGATTCTTCGTTATTATCATATCCAGATCCTCCTTTGTCTTTGCCCTGAAAAACCGTACCCAGTCATCCACCGGGCTGTCACCGGTCAGCTTCTTTTTTAGCTCTATGATATGTACCTCAAACAAGTCCGTATAACTGATTCCTGCCGTATCACGCAGCTGAAATACGGAATGACATATGTCAGAGTCCGTCACATCAAAGTCCAATAAACTAATCGCTATACACTTCTTTAATTTTGTGTAATTTTCTCTTTCATACAGTCCTTCAGTATACATTTTTGATAAGTAGAATAAATTTCTCTGTGCCCAGTATTTCTGTGCTTTTATCTGTATTTCTATATTTATTTTTGTACTGTTATTAAGTTCCACCAGCACATCCAGTACGCCCTGTTTTTGCTTCCGGTAACGCCTTCTTAAAAATGGTGTGCACAAGTATGCCGCATGGATCTCCTGCATAGGAATCCCTGTTACATCACTGATAAATTGTTTGCGTATGATCTCATTTGCAAACAATTCCTTTGCGCAAAAATCTGTTACAGGCACAATTATTTTCATCCGCAGTCCTTCCTGTCATACATAGAAAATACCTGGTATCATAAAACCGGCTATTTTCCTATATATCAACTCCCTGTTCAGTGTTTGAAAAATATGACGATATGCCAGATCTTTCAGAATGTTCCTGTCAGACATGATCTGTCCAACGATTATTCTTACCTTAACACTGAGCACACGCGAATGCAATGGCATAATGTAACAGTCTTTTGCCCTGATATTTCGTATACATTTACCTAATTCTTATATAGCTATTATACAACATGCACAAAAGAAATGCATTGTCGGCGTAGTTGAATCTGTTTTATAATTTTCATGAACGCTCTACTTAACAACAAAAGCCCCACATCATGTGGGGCTTTGATTCTCACAACCACCAAAAGGGATTCCGAGGAATCCCTTTTGATAAATTTTGAAATTATTGAAAAATTCCGATAGCTGTAATCGCTTACTCTTACTGTAACAGAGAGAGTACACCCTGATTTGACTGGTTTGCCTGTGCCAGCATAGACTGTCCTGCCTGAGCGAGGATGTTGTTCTTGCTGTAGTTAACCATCTCTTCTGCCATATCTGTATCACGGATACGTGACTCAGCTGCTGTGGTGTTCTCTACGACGTTATCCAAGTTAGAGATCGTGTGCTCTAAACGGTTCTGGACTGCACCGAGTGCGGAACGCTGTGAGGATACCTTCTCGATCGCATCCTGAATCGCATCGATTGCATAAGTACCTGCTACACCATTCTTGTCAGATACGTTGATTCCCTTCACTCCAAGACCTGCAGCACTCATAGACTCGATATCTACGTTTATCTTGTTGGTCATATCAGCATCTGCGCCTACATGTAAGCTGAAAGAAAGAGCATCCTTCACTTTTACAGATCCCTGTGTAATCTCAAATGTACCATTGCCATTGTTCTTCACAGTGGCAGCTGTATCTGTACCGATGGAGCTAGCTGTCTTGAGTTCCTCAGCCATCTTGCTGTAGGCTTCATCTAAGGTGATAGAGTCATCATCGGATGCCTTAACGATCGCAGTATAATCGTCACCAGCAACAGTCACTTTATCTCCATCTTTGATCATTGCAAGGAAATCGTCTTTTGTAATCTCATTCTTATCGAGATCCGTACTGGTTTTGATTTTGTACGCTTTCGAACCAATTTTAACCTCCGTATCAACGGTGGCAAGATCTCCTATATTACCGATTTCATCTAAAGTCTTCGGTGTCTCAGCAGTAATAGTCTTGGTCGTTCCGCCTACAGATACAGTATCGCCAGCCTTAATGCTGTTCTTTAATGTGGTTATATCTGCCCCCTTAGTAATAGAGACTTCATTATTGGCAAGATCGTCTACTACCTCAAGCGATTTTGCTACATCTGTAGCCGCTGCAGCATTTATCTTCAATACTGTGTTCTTTGTAATAGTTGAACCTGCTTTCAAATACTTGTCTACATCAGCTGCTGCTACTTTACCATTTTTTTCATCAGTTGTACCCGCAATCGTCCATTCTTTTCCGTCAGCATCAGTAAATGTATCTCCAACATTTGCCCAATTTGCTGCAGCTGTCGCGTCTGTAGTCGTTATTTTTGCTACAATAGACGTCGTCACACCATTGCTAGTTACGGTATCACCTACATGACCATTGTCAATAGCAGCTTTCGCATCAGCAACATTCTGATAATCTGCAGAATCCGCAGATTTTCCAATTTTATACTCTTTTCCTGCGATTGAAACCTTATCACCGACTGCTAATGCATCAGCCGTAAATGTAGAAGTTCCATTTCCGTTATCTACTAACTTTCCTGCAAGACCTGCATCATGTGCATTGATCGTATTTGTCTTGGTTGTTCCATCTGCATTACCCTTTAACAGATAAGTCTCATTGAACTTCGTTGTCTCAGATACACGATCGATCTCTGTTGTCAACTGATCGATCTCTGCCTGAATTGCATCACGGTCTGATGTGCTGTTGGTTCCGTTTGAAGCCTGGTTTGCCAGCTCGTTCATACGCTGTAACATAGAATGAACTTCTGTCAGAGCACCTTCTGCTGTCTGCACTGCAGATACACCATCCTGTGCGTTTGTAGATGCACGGTCGAGACCACGCATCTGCTTTCTCATCTTCTCGGAAATGGTTAATCCTGCTGCATCATCTGCTGCACGGTTGATTCTATAGCCTGAAGAAAGCTTCTCTGAAGACTTTGCCTGTGCGCTTGTGGTTACGCCTAACATTCTGTTAGAGTTCATTGCTGTTAAATTGTGCTGTACTACCATGATTTTACCTCCGTGTGTGTGTCTGCGGGAATCCTTTCCCACATTGAATTGATTTATTGTGTGTCATATAATAAAACAAAGAGCCTAGGATATCTTTGCATTATTACCGGATTGGTGTCACTGTGTGACCGGTTTTTTCTGATTCATCTGCTTCTTTTCACGCCGGATGATATCCACGATCTCCTTTTGTGCCTCGGGCGATATCTTTCGCTCCGGCCGGTACGATGTGGTATCGCTTCTTCCGTTTGCGGTGCTGCGTGCGATGTTCATCTCCCTCGGTGCATCGACAAGCAGATGAATGTTGTTTGCCGAGCCTCCTGAAAATACGACTCTGATATCTTCTCCAATATCAATAAAATCGCCGGGATGAAGTGTCAGTTTTAACATAAAAGCCTCCTTGCTTTTGTTGCCATGCATCCGTCAGAAACTGCTGGTGGCAGTCTCTATCGATCAGGCTATCCGCAACATTTTGTATAAAGTGTTGCATATAGTAAAAACATTCGCATAGGATCATGCGGGAAAGGACAACCAATGAGTACAACACAACCAATCAGAGACGGCGAAGACGTCCACAAACTCATCGATTATTATGAACAGGAGGAGCCTAATCTGAGAAATAAGACGCTGATTATATTTGCACTGCACACAGCACTGAGAATCAGCGACATTCTGGCGCTGCGCTGGGAGAATGTCTACCATTTTAAAAAGAAACGTTATGTGGATCATCTGAGTGTCTATGAGAAAAAAACAGGAAAAATCAGCCGGCTTGCCTTTAATCAGCACGTTTTACAGGCTCTCGAGGAATACCGCAACAGCCGCAATCCACAGCCGCAGGATTATATCTTTTCCAAAATGAATGACCCGTCGCATCCGCTGTGTCGCTCGCAGGCATACCGGATTGTGAAGAAAGCGGCAGAAGCGACCCTGAATGAGCCGCATATCAGCTGCCATTCCCTGCGCAAGACCTTTGGGTATCATGCGTGGAAACAGGGGATCTCTCCGGTACTGATCATGGATGTATACAATCATTCATCTTTTGTGATCACACGGCGGTACCTCGGCATCGATCAGGATGACCGCGATGCACTGTTTAAAGAGATGGATTTCTAATCTTTTGCAGGCATAAGCTATATCAATTCATGAGACATCAATAGATTTCAAAAAATTGTTTGCAATTTTTTGATTTTAGGGGTTAAGATTTGTGGGAAACGACCGAAATACAAAGTGTACAAAGGAAAATGCAACACTTTATACAATGTGTTGCATTTTCTTTTTTTATACATATTATAGATACAATTTTGAAAATTCCGTGATGTTCACAGTTAGTTGTGGGTAAGAAAGTTTAGCGTTTTCAAATGTGTTTTTTTGCGCAAACACGCTTGAATCGGCGCATATCATGTGCTATAGTGCAAGGAAACCTGATCGATGGTCTGTTTATTTTGAGGGGGCATTTTTATGGCTGAAACAGCAAATTATGAAAAAAGCGCGACAAAAGTCGCACTCGTTACGATTGTATGGAATATTGTTTTATCTATTGGAAAATTACTCGCCGGTATTCTGGCGCATTCCGGTGCAATGATCTCCGATGCGGTTCACTCTGCGTCCGATGTGTTCAGTTCGATCATTGTCATCATCGGTGTGCGTATCGCCAGCCGCGATTCTGACAAAGAGCATCCTTACGGACACGAACGTCTGGAGTGTGTCGCTTCGGTCATTCTCGCAACGGTGCTGTGCATCACCGGTATCGGCATCGGCATCAATGCCTGCAAAGATATACTCGGCGGCCACTATCAGGAGCTGGCTGTTCCCGGTGTACTGGCTCTGATCGCTGCACTAGTATCGATCATCGTCAAGGAGGGCATGTTCTGGTATACACGGTATTATGCCAAAAAGCTGGATTCCGGCGCGCTGATGGCTGACGCATGGCATCATCGGTCAGATGCACTCTCCTCTGTCGGTGCATTGATCGGTATCGGCGGTGCACGCCTTGGCTACCCGATCCTCGATTCTGTTGCCAGCGTTGTGATCTGTATCTTTATCGTCAAAGCCGCTTATGACATCTTCACGGATGCGATGGATCAGATGGTCGATAAAGCCTGTGATGAGGCAACCGAAGAAATGATACGGGACTGTGTGATGAGCGTTCCCGGTGTCGAAGGCATTGATCTTCTGATGACACGTGTCTTTGGCAATAAGGTCTATGTCGATGTGGAGATCCGTGTGAATGGTCAGGAGACGCTCAGTGAATCCCACGATATCGCTGAGACTGTCCACAGCCGTATCGAATCTACTTTCCCGAAAGTAAAACATATTATGGTACACGTAAATCCTGCCTGAAGAGGCAGGATTTATTTGTCTTACTGATTTCTATTTTTTCTTATTTTAATGTGTCTTAATGTGTCTTTATGTGTTTATGAGATCTGTCTGGTCTGTGAGCTGTTCTCGAACTGACTCTCATACAGGTCTGCATAGAAACCACCCAATGCAATCAGTTCATCATGTGTACCCTGCTCGATAATATCTCCATCTTTCATCACAAGGATCAGATCCGCATTTTTGATCGTTGACAGACGGTGTGCAATGACAAAACTCGTTCTGCCTCTCATCAGATGATCCATCGCCTTCTGAATCCGCTGTTCGGTACGTGTATCGACGGAGCTGGTCGCTTCATCGAGAATCATGATCGGATTGTCTGCCAGTATCGCACGTGCGATCGTGAGCAGCTGCTTCTGTCCCTGTGAGACATTGCTGGCCTCCTCATTGAGTTCCATCTGATATCCACCGGGTAACGTCTGGATGAAGTGGTGTGCATGCGCTGCCCTGGCTGCTGCGATGACTTCCTCATCCGTCGCATCGAGTCTGCCGTAGCGGATATTCTCCATGATCGTTCCCTTGAACAGCCAGGTATCCTGTAATACCATGCCGAACTGCCGGCGCAGGTCATCTCTGTTGAAATCCCGGATATCATGTCCGTCTACACAGATAGAACCTTTATTTACATTATAAAAACGCATGAGCAGCTTGACCATCGTCGTTTTTCCGGCTCCGGTCGGGCCGACGATCGCAACTGTCTGTCCTGCTTTTACATCACTGCTGAAGTCATGGATAATTATCTTATCCGGATCGTAACCAAACTGCACATGTGAGAATGACACATCTCCCTTCGCCTGGCCGATCTGTACCGGATGCTCTGCGACGCTGCTCTCTTCCTCCTCATCAAGGAATTCAAACACACGCTCCGCTGCCGCCGCCATCGACTGCAGCATGTTGGAAATCTGCGCAAGCTGGTTGATCGGCTGCGTAAAGTTGCGCACATACTGGATAAATGCCTGGATATCCCCGACCTCTATGACGCGCTTTGCCGCGAGGAAACTGCCGGATACCGCCACAGCCACATATCCGAGATTGCCTACAAACACCATGATCGGCTGCATCATACCTGAGAAAAACTGTGATTTCCATGCAGACTCATACAGCTTTTCATTCGTCTCATCAAACGTGTGAATCGATTGTTCCTCCCGGTTAAATGCCTTGATCACCTGATAACCGCTGTAGATCTCCTCGACCTGTCCGTTTACCTCTCCGAGGTATTTCTGATGGTTTTTGAAGTGCTTCTGTGAGAACTTCATGACAAACATCATCAGCATCATCGATACCGGCAGGATCACAAGCGCGATCAGGGTCATGAGCGGGCTGATCGTCAGCATCATGATGAGCACACCGATGATCGTCGCCACCGATGTGATGAGCTGCGTCACGGACTGGTTCAGGCTCTGTCCCATCGTATCTACATCGTTCGTGATACGTGAGAGCACTTCTCCGACGGTACGTGACTCAAAATACTTCATTGGCATCCGGTTGATCTTCTCTGAGATCTCCCGACGCATACGGAATGTCATCTTCTGCGAGATCCCTGTCATGATCCATCCCTGTACAAATGAAAACACTGCACTACAGATATAGATACCTAACAGGCCGATCAATATTCTGCCGATCTTTGTAAAGTCAATACCACTGCCGCCGGACAGCTTGCTCATCAGTCCGTTGAACAGTTCTGTGGTCGCCCGGCTGAGTATCTTCGGTCCGATCACGTTGAATACGGTACTTGCGATCGCAAAGATCAGAACCACAACCAATGCCGGTTTGTAACTGCCCATATATGCCAGAATCTTGCCGATCGTTCCCTTAAAATCTTTTGCTTTTTCTACCGGTGCACCGGGTCCGTGCCCCATTGGACCTCTACGCGGACGGTTTCCTGTCTGTGCCATCAGTGGACACCCCCTTTCAGTTCTTCCTCGGAGAGCTGCGAATTGGCGATCTCCTGATATGCCTCACAAGTTTCCATCAATTCACGGTGTGTTCCTTTTCCGACGATGCGTCCTTCCTCCAATACAAGGATCTGATCCGCATGCAGGATCGTGTTGATACGCTGTGCCACAATAATGACGGCCGCATCTGCTGTCTTTTCTGCCAGTGCACGGCGAAGTGCCGCATCGGTCTTATAATCAAGTGCAGAAAAACTATCATCAAAGATCAGCACCTTCGGATGCTTTGCGATCGCACGCGCGATTGACAGACGCTGCTTTTGTCCGCCGGATACATTCGTACCGCCCTGTGAGATCTCACTGTGATAGCGGTTCGGTTTTTCCTCGATAAACTCCGTTGCCTGTGCAATCTGTGCTGCTTCTGTCATCTGCTCATCGGTGATATCATCTCCACCGAATTTCAGATTGGACGCGATATCCCCAGAAAACAGCACACCCTTCTGCGGTACCACACCGAGGAGGCTGCGCAGCTTTTTCTGCGATAATTCACGGATATCGACACCATCCATCGTGATGACACCGTCTGTCACATCATAAAATCTGGGGATCAGATTCACCAATGTACTCTTGCCGCAGCCGGTACTGCCGATGATCGCTGTCGTCTTACCGGGCTCAGCGACAAAGGACAGATGTGAAAGTGCATCCTCATCTGCGCCTTCATAACGGAAAGATACATCCGAGAATTCTACACGACCCTTCCAATCACTGTGTTCTTCATCACGCACATGCGCTGCATCACAGATAGATCCTTTTGTCCGGACCACTTCATCAATACGGTCTGCAGCGACACCTGCACGCGGCAGCATGACAGAAACCATCGTGATCATAAGGAATGACATAATAATCTGCATTGTATAAGAAATGAATGCAATCATATCTCCGACCTGGAGATTGCCCATATCGATACCTTTTCCACCCATCCATACGATCAGTACGGTGACACCATTCATGAGCATCATCATCGCCGGCATCATCAGTGTCATGACGCGGTTTGTAAATAACTGTGTACCCATCAGGTCACGATTGGCCTTATCAAACCGATCTTCTTCAAATTTTTCTCTTGAAAATGCACGGATGACAGGCAGACCGGTCAATATCTCACGTGATACGAGATTCAGGCGGTCTACCAGCTTCTGCATCATCTTAAACTTTGGCAGTGTCACACCCATCAGGACAAGTACTAGTCCACTGATAATGACGACTGCCAGCACGATGATCCAGCCCATACCGGTCTTTGTCGTCACAACCTTCAGAATCGCTCCGATACCGAGCACCGGCGCGTAGAGCACCATACGCAGCAGCATGACAGTGACCATCTGAATCTGCTGGATATCATTGGTGCTTCGCGTAATCAGTGAAGCCGTAGAAAACCGGTTCATTTCCACACTGGAAAAACTGAGTACATTCCTGAATACGCTGCTGCGAAGCTCCATTCCGATCCGGGCTGCAGTCTTTGCTGATAAGTATCCGCAAAGTACCGCCGCTGCTAGCATGAGCAGTGACAATGCCATCATCTTTGCTCCCGTCGTGAGCAGGTACTGCCGCTGCAATGTATTCAGATCAATGCCACATGCCTCATATTCCTCTGTGACACTCTGCACAGCGATCTGTTCCATGATCGAATCACTCATATCACCGTACTGTGACAGCATCTGCTGCATGGCATCCGGATCCCTGCTCACCGCCTGCAGCATGGAGGTGTCCATGCCGGTCTGCTCCTGCAATTCATCCATATGTGATGCCGCATACATCAGCACCAGCGGCTGCTGCAGCTGTTCACCCAGCGCGCTGCGCTGCTCCTTTGTGATGGACTGCAATTCATAATTACCGGTCGTGTCATTGAGCACATAGGCATCCGCAAATGCCGCCCGACCCTCATCTGGCAGCATATCCTGCAATGCCTTTCCCGTCGATTCCCTCATCTGCGTCATAACACAGTCTTCAATACCATACTGCTGCAACCCTACATCCACAATATCTGATGTATACGTCGGCAGTGCCAGATCACAGTACGCCTGTGTAATCAACAGCAGGATAATCGCACATACCGCCGCTTTGTGCCTGAGCAGATTTCCAAAAATGTGTTTCATGTTCTATCCTTTCCAAATATCCAATTGTTGCATAGTATTGTATTTTACCGCTTACATTTTTTTTGTCAACAATCTAAATATTAATTTTTTATAAAACGAACTTGTGTTCTGTTTGTTTTTGTGTTATAGTCCATATATATCACATGAACATTTGTTCGGCAAGAGGTAGCTTTTATGGAGCTTTGTTTACAATCAGATCTCATGGAAAAACTGGCGATCCTTACGGATGCTGCCAAATATGATGTAGCATGTACATCCAGCGGTGTTGACCGCCGTGGCAGGGGACACGGTATAGGCAATTCTGTCGCGGCAGGTATCTGTCACAGCTTTTCCGGTGACGGCCGCTGTATTTCCCTGTTGAAGATACTCATGACCAATCACTGCGTATACAACTGCAGCTATTGCCAGAATAACTGCAACAACGATCTGCCCCGCGCTACATTCACCCCGGAGGAGATCTGCACTCTGGTGATCCAGTTTTACCGCCGCAATTATATCGAAGGCCTGTTTCTCAGCTCCGGGATCATCGATAACCCAACCCGTACCATGGAGCTGCTGTTCCAGACCTTATATCTGCTGCGCACCAGATATGAATTTAATGGCTACATCCATGTGAAGGCGATCCCCGGTGCCGACCCGCGCCTGATCGAGCTGACCGGATATCTCGCGGATCGCATGAGCATCAATCTGGAGCTCCCGACCGCCGAAGGACTGCGCACGCTCGCCCCCTGCAAAAGCCGTCAGACGATCCTGCGCCCGATGCGTCAGATCCAGAACGGAATCCATCAGTCACGGTTGCTGGGATCTCATGAACTGACACCGCAAAAGCCTGCCGACCGTATGCCTCTGCCGGAAGTCGTCCGGCTCTCCAGCCGTGACCCCTGTCAAAAACGCTTTGTACCAGCCGGTCAGAGTACGCAGATGATCATCGGTGCGACCCCGGAGAGTGATTATCAGATTATAAAGGTAGCAGAAAGCCTGTATGACCGTTTTGACCTGAAACGGGTATTTTACTCGGCATTTGTCAATGTCACCGGAAGTACCACCCTGCCTGCGGTCACTGACGGGCCGCCTCTGTTGCGTGAACACCGGCTGTATCAGGCTGACTGGCTGCTGCGCTACTATCATTTTCGCGCCGATGAACTGCTCAGTGAAGCCCAACCGGATTTTAACATCTATCTCGATCCGAAATGCGACTGGGCGCTGCGCCATCTGGAACACTTTCCGGTCGAGATCAACCGTGCCCCGTATCAGACACTGCTGCGTGTGCCAGGCATCGGCTACCTGTCAGCCAGGCGCATCGTAGCCGCCAGACGTACGAACCATCTGGATTTTGCGGATCTCAAGCGTATCGGTGTCGTATTAAAACGTGCCATCTACTTTATTACATGTAATGGACACACCATGTATCCGATCCGGATGGATCAGGACTATATCACAAGACAGCTGCTATCCGACCGGTCGCAGATCCCGCGCGAAGTACGCCAGGCTGGTTATCAGCAGCTATCACTGTTTGATGACCGGTTGTTTTCTGCATCTGCAATCCCGTGAATTCATCAGGAAAGGAATTTCTATATTATGTACACGTATCTCTGTGAAAATACTATTAATGGCATCCTCACCGGTATCTATGATGCCTATGCCGACCGCCATCCACTGCGTGACATCCATCTGAGCGTGAGTGAAGGCATGTCTTTTTCACTGTTTACGCAGTATATCGATGTACAACCGGATGCAGAAAAGGCATCTAAGGTTGCAAACACACTCAAAAACCGCTTTGGCCAGGACTTTTACGAGACAATCTATCAGGCTGCCATGTCCGGTAATGTACCCGGAAAAAGTACGATGGATAAGGCCGATGCCATTTTTGAGACTGTCGCACTGGCGCTCGCTTCCGGTGACGGCACGAAAACACTGCTCTCCCTCGGAGAACCGTGTGTCTACCGCGTATTTGAATTGTGCCGTGCGACCGGGCGCGAAGCAATGCATTTACTCGGTTTCGTCCGGTTTCAGGAGCTTGAAAACGGGATCCTGTTTTCGAACATTCATCCGAAGCATCATGTTTTACCGATCCTCGGCGAGCATTTTTCCGATCGGCTGCCAGAGGAAAATTTCATGATCTATGATGAGACAAGACAGCTTGCCCTGCTCCATCCCGCAGGTGAACATTTCTTTCTCGCAGATGCAGACACGCTGGATCAGGATCTGATCCGGTGTTTCTCTGCAGACGAAACGCATTTCCAGCAGCTTTGGATCACCTTTTTCCACAATATTACGATTGATGCCCGCAAAAATCCTCATTTGCAGTCACAGATGATCCCGAAGCGGTTCCAACACGATGCGGTCGAATTTCAAGTGTAGGATCTTCTAAAATGCGCTTTTGTTAGCACTCGCTTAAAAAGAGTGCTAATTTTTTATTGACATTTGCGTGCGGCAGCGTTACACTATTTTCTGTGATAGGAAATTCCTATCACAGAAAATGCTCCGTGAGGATCGCACTGCGGCGGTTAGGAAGTATGTCGCAGAAGCGACCCGCCGCAGGCGGAGAATCCTGCTCGCAGGATTCTTTTTTATAATGAAGCCTCACTCATGCTGTACTGCAGCTATCGAGGCAGACGGCTCTATGAACATAGGAACGAAGATTGATAAGGAGTGATAGAAATGAGTAACAAACACGGAAGTCTTTCCATTAACAGTGACAACATTTTCCCGATTATTAAAAAATGGCTGTATTCCGATCAGGACATTTTTTACCGCGAGCTCGTCAGCAACGGCTGCGATGCAATCACAAAGCTGAAAAAGCTGGACATGATGGGTGAATATGAATTACCCGCAGATTACAAGCCGCAGATACAGATCGTCGTTGATCCGGATAACAAAAAGGTAACGATCACAGATAACGGTCTGGGAATGACTGCAGACGAGGTAGAAGAATACATTAACCAGATCGCATTTTCCGGTGCGACCGATTTCATTACAAAATATAAAGATAAAGCAAATGAAGATCAGATCATCGGACATTTCGGTCTCGGCTTCTACTCTGCTTTCATGGTAGCTGATGCAGTGCATATCGATACACTTTCTTACCAGAAGGGCGCTGCTGCTGTTCACTGGGAATGCGATGGCGGCACAGAATTTGATATGACGGATGGTATCAAGGAAGGTGTCGGCACAACAATCACACTGTTCCTGAATGAGGATTGTCTGGAATATGCCAATGAATACCGTGCCAGAGAGGTATTGGAGAAGTACTGCTCTTTCATGCCTACCCCGATCTACCTGAGCAAAGCCAATGCCCCTGAGGAATATGAAACCATCGATCCGGCAGACAAGCTCGATACAGATACGGTTGTCGAGACAATCGTTGAGGAAGCCAAGACAGAAGAAAAAGAAAACGAAAACGGTGAGAAGGAAGTCGTAGAAGTATCTCCTGCTACTGAAAAGCTCAAGATCGTAAAGCGTCCGGTTGCCCTGAATGATACAACACCGTTGTGGACCAAGAACCCGAACGACTGCACCGAAGATGAATACAAAGAATTCTACCGCAATGTATTCCATGATTATAAAGAGCCTCTGTTCTGGATTCACCTGAATATGGATTATCCGTTTAATCTGAAGGGTATCTTATACTTCCCGAAGATCAATACCGAGTATGATTCCATTGAGGGCACGATCAAGCTGTACAACAACCAGGTATTCATCGCAGATAATATTAAGGAAGTCATCCCCGAATTCCTGATGTTGCTCAAGGGTGTCATCGACTGCCCGGATCTGCCGCTAAATGTATCCAGAAGTGCACTGCAGAATGATGGATTTGTCAAGAAGATCTCTGAGTACATTACAAAGAAAGTTGCTGACAAGCTCATCGGTATGTGCAAGACCGAAAAGGAAACTTATGAGAAATACTGGGATGATATCAGTCCCTTCATCAAGTTTGGCTGCTTAAAAGACGAGAAGTTCTGCGATAAGATGAATGATTATATCTTATTTAAGAATATCGATGACAAGTATCTGACTCTGCCTGAGATCTTAAAACCGGTCGAGAAGGATACCGAAAAAGATGCAGCCGATGAGGCAGCTAAATCTGACAGCGAAGCTGATACAGCGGATGCTGATGATGGAGAAAGCAAAGAAGGCGAATACAAGGATGAGCGTTCTGTCATCTACTATGTCACAGACAAGAACCAGCAGAGCCAGTATATCAACCTGTTCCGTGAGCAGGGCATGGATGCCGTCATCCTGGACCACAACATCGACAGCTCGTTCATCACACAGCTGGAGCGACGCAATGATAACTACAAATTCATGCGTATCGATGCAGATGTGACCGGCACTCTGACTGAGGATACCAGTGAAGATGAACTAAAAGATGCAACCGAGAGCTTAAAGGAGATCTTCTCAAAGGCATTGAACAATGACAAGCTCACGATCCAGGTGCAGAAACTGAAAAATGCAGATACACCTTCCATCATCACTTTATCTGAGGAAGGCCGCAGAATGCAGGATATGATGAAAATGTATGCAATGGGTGGCATGGGTATGGATCCGTCCATGTTTGGCGGTGACTATACACTGACCCTGAATTACAATCATCCGCTTGTACAGTATATTCTGAACCATAAGGATTCCGAAAATGTCCCGATGTTCTGTGAACAGCTCTATGATCTGGCTATGATCAGTAACCAGCCGCTGTCTCCGGAGGCTATGACAAAATTCATGAAGCGCTCCAATGACATCATGTTACAGCTTGCAAAATAATTATATATAAAAAGGAAGAAACAGATTCAAAGTATATGCCGCTTGTCAAGTAGACAAGCGGCATATCAAACAAAATCAGTTCTTCCTTTTTTATGTTCAGGATGTAGTTGCATCCTCCGACACCCAATCTATTTCACTGAAATATTTGTCATAAATCTCATAAAACTGTGCAAAAGAATATTGTTCCAAATCTTGTATTGATAGATTGTTCCACACTTTTTCATTCAGCTTGGATGTCGTCTTTGCAACAAACGGATCATACTCCGCATCAAACGCGTCCTGTCTGCGCTGTTCAATAATATCCTGCTTATGCTGCTGTGTCAGTTCTTCGTCATATTTGTTATCGCAATAAAAGATGTAATAACCATCCGGAGTCTGTACCGGCTGTGAATATGTCCCATCTTCCATCGCAAAAGCGACTGCTTCTGCCTCCTCTGGCAGCATACCACGTTCTACGGTGAGCGATATCTCATCCGCTTCATTATAATTAGCCGCCACTGTCGAGAATTCAGTCTCCTCCTGCAGCTCACTATATGCCTGCTGTGCCTGTGCTTCATCCTTCACATAGATCTGGCGGATCTCCATCACACGCGCCTCATCATCACTGACTTCCTGATTGACATCTGCGATCAGTGTCGCATACAATTTATCCGCCAGCGCATATTTGCCATAAATATCAACGACTTCATCCTGTGACAAACCAAGGGCACTCACCTCTGCCTCGGAGAGGTTCTTATAGCAATCTTCCCCTGCCCACTGCACCAGCTCTCTCTGGGTATCATTCAATGCGACTCCCTTTTCATCTGCCAGCGCGTCCATTGTATATACTTTCGCAGCTTCATCTATACAGATCTTTTTCACAAACTGCCCAAATTTCTTCTGTACTTTTAGATCCTCATTTTTCACAAGGTTGATCCCATAGCTGTCCCCGTACAGGTTTATATTATTTACAAGCAGCAGCTTCATGACCGGCAGTTTGCAGGATTTGCCACTGACCAGGAATACCTCATTTTCAGACATTCCACGACTGATCGTGACCTTCTCGCCTCCGATCTGGCATCCACTGCTCAGCACTGCCAGTGAAGCAGCCAGTGCTGCTGCCGCCAGACGACAAACTTTTGTTTTCATCTTATTCTCCTGTCTGATCATTTCGTATGTGCACGCAGGATACTGCGCGCCACAGACAATCCATTGGCCGATGCCTGTTGCAGCCCACGCGTCACAGACGCACCGTCCCCGATAGCACGCAATCCTTGAATATTTGTCTCGAAATCACGGTTTACGACTACTTTATTGGAGTAGAACTTGACTTCTACACCATACATCAGCGTCTCCTCGCTGGCAATACCGGGCGTCACCTTATCCAGTGCCTCAATCATTTCCTCGATATCGACCATGATCCGGTGCGGGAATACGAGGGACAGATCTCCCGGTACCGCATCCTTCAGTGTCGGGATCAGATTGTTACGGCACAGGCGCTCTTCTGTCGTTCTACGTCCCCTCTTGAAGTCACCATAAGTCTGCACCATGATCTTGCCATCACAGAGCATATTCGATAGCTGTGCGATCTGCTTGCCATATTCGATCGGTGTCTTGAACGGCTTCGTAAAGTTTTTCGATACAAGCAATGCAAAATTGGTATTGTTGGTTTTCATATCCTGCGATTTATACGCATGCCCATTGACGACTGCCAGACCATTATCATAATATTCTGTGGCCACCTCACCGGATGGATTCGTACAAAATGTACGCACCTTGTCATCAAATGTCGGTGTATGATATACCAGTTTTGCCTCATACAGATTCTTATTGAGCATATCCATGACTTCGTCACGTACCTCTACACGTACACCGATATCGACGGTTCCGACCTCAGTCTCCACACCGATTTTCTTGCAGAGATGTGAGAACCAGTCCGCGCCCTCACGTCCGACCGCAGATACAATCTCATCCGCCTCATAACGCTCGCCCTTATCAGTCACGATGCCAACCGCCGTTCCATCCTCTACAATGATCTGTTCCACCATCGTATTGAACTTCATCTCCACACCCTGTTCAAGCAGATGCGCCTGCAGCTTGGCATAGATCTTGTAGCCTTCCTCCGTACCCAGGTGACGGATCGGGCACTCGATCAGTTTCAGGTTCGCATTGATCGCTTTCCGGCGGATCTCCCGGATCTCTTTTTCCTTATCCACACCGTAGACACTTGTATCCGCACCGAACTTCAGATAAATGTCATCCGACTCATGAATCAGCCTCGAAGCTGCATCGTAACCGAGGATCTCCGGCAACGTGCCACCGACATCCGGCGACAATGACAGCTTGCCATCCGAAAATGCCCCTGCGCCCGCAAATCCGGTCGTGATACTGCACGGTGTACAGCCTACACACACTTTGGTCTTTCGCTTCGGACATGCCCGGTCTTCGATTCTGCGTCCTTTCTCAATCAGCAACACCTTCATCTCCGGCCGGCTGTGTATCAGTTCATAGGCACAGAAGATCCCGGAAGGACCTGCACCGATAATAATCACATCATATTTACTCATATCTATTCCCCCTCATTTCTACTGATCTCTACTCATTTCTACTCATTTGTCACGATTCAGTATCCTCATAGTGATCGAATTTCAATCACAAAAACGTTATGCCTCTACAATCAGGTAGCGGCCTCCTTCGAGCGCAAATACCTCGGGCTGTTCGAGCAGTTCACTCTCAGACATCCCACACAGATCCACGCCTTCCTCCTCAAAATACTGCTTTACTTCTTTTTTATTTTTACATATGACCGCCATGCAGTCTTCCAGAAAATACTCTGCCTCCTCCAGTGTCTCAGCTACCGGCTCAGGAAAAAGCTGTAACTGCTGATCCAAAAAGGACTGCAGATCCTGTTCACTGTACGAACCCATCCTCGTTTTCTCCTTTTGTGATTTGCGCAAAACGCGTTTTTATTCTCTTATTATCTTAACGGATCTACCAGAAAATGGCAATGATATTCTATGCCATTTCCCTCAGTTCGTGATAGAGTCTTGCAACCGGCAGACCAACAACATTCTGATAATCTCCTTCAATGCCGCTGATATAGATAGCCGCATCACTCTGGATTCCATAAGCACCGGCCTTGTCCATGCCATCCGAATGCGCAACATAAGCGGCGATCTCCTCCTCACTCATCGGGTAAAAATGTACTCTGGTACACTCCGCGAATGTCCGGAGCCCATCTGTCCCACTCACACCACCGCCGACCCGGCAGATCGCCACACCCGTGTAGACCTCGTGTGTGCGCCCCGATAACATACGGATCATGCGCTCCATATCTGCACGGTCTTTTGGTTTGCCAAGGATCTCTCCCCCACAGACAACGATCGTGTCCGCACCTATGACCGTCACATCCTCCCCTGTGTGGTGTGCTGCGATCTCACTGGCCTTTGCCGATGCGAGATTCCGTACAATCTCCTGTGGTGTCGTGCCGACCTGCCGTTCTTCACCTGTGGCAGGTTCGATATCAAATGTGATGCCGAGCATACCGAGCAGTTCCCTCCTGCGCGGTGACTGTGATGCTAATATATAATTCATATGATTCTCCTTATGCCTGTATGATCTGTTCCAACCGGAACGAATAGATCAGTTTTTCCCTGACCGGTTTGCCGGTCGCAGCAGCCAATGCGCGTGCATACAGATCCATCTGTGTCTGATAGCGATCCAAAAGCTGCGATGACTCACGCACTGCATCGGTCTTATAGTCGAGCAGTACCAGCCCGCCATCCTCCTCGAAATACAAGTCGATGATACCCTGTACCAGTACAAGCTGGCTGCTGTGGATCTGTGGATCTGTCTCACACGCCGGAAGTCCCATAACAAATGGCTGCTCTCTGTAGAGCATGTCATGTGTATGCGCTTGCATAATTCTGCCGGCAAGATCCGTCTGTAGAAAATGTGCAACCCGCCGGACATTGATCAGCTGCGCTGCCTCTGCCTGCAAACGTCCATTTTCACAGAGTACATCCCTCTGCCTGGTGATCTCCGCCATCAATTCCGATTCCTGCACACGCGCACCGGCTGCCAGTGCCTCCAGTGCACCATAGTCCAGACATTCCATCATCCGGTGCATGGCTGTACCGCGCAGCGCACCGCGGTTCGGTGCATCTGCAGACGCTGCGTCCGTTGCACGCATAAAGCGCGGCACATACAATTCCTGCCCTGCTTCATTCCCACTCCGTGCATACCAGGCAAGCGCCTCCTCATCGCCCGGCTCCAGAATCATATTTCTATGTTTGATCTCAGATACCGATACCTTTGTGCGCAACGCGACTTCATCCTCATATGGATAGCTGCTGCGCAGGCGTTCGTCAATGGTCTCATACACCTGAGGGTCTACGTCCTCCAGCTGTCCGAGCAGCTGTTCTTTTTGTATATACTGCTCTGCCTCATGAAGCTGCTCATGCATGACAAAATCACAGTTCTCATATGTCTCAATTGACAGATGCTCCGGATGGCGATAGGCTCCCGGCATGATCCAGTCGAGATAGCATCCTGCCTCCCGCCGATCCAGAAAAGAAGCCTCTGATTCTGACTGCAGCTCATAACGGAGCAAGCCATTCTCCAATCCCTTCTGCGTTCCCGTCAGTATGAGCTGTTCCTTTGCCCGCGTGAGTGCCACATACAACACACGCAGTTCCTCGCCTATATTATCCCCGGCAATATGCGCCGCGATCATTTCTTTTAACAGGGTCGTGCGCTTTCTATGGCGTTTTCCCTCTGCACAGGTCAGTCCGATCCCATAGGTACTGTCGAGAATCATCGTATCCTCGCTGTCCTTTTTATTGAATCTCCGGCCAAGCCCACTGACAAACACGACCGGGAACTCCAGCCCCTTACTCTTGTGGATACTCATGATGCGCACGACATTCTCATGCTCCCCCGTCACATCTGCCTCACCGTAATCTACCTCGTACTTTTGCAGCTGCTCCATATACCGGATAAAGGAAAACAGACCCTGGTAGCTCATACGCTCGAACCCGGCTGCATGCTGCAACAGCATCTCTACATTAGCCAGCCGCCGCTCACCTGCCGGCAGCACACGCACCAGATTCAGATAATTGCTCTCGCGCAGGATCTGATCCAACAGATCATGTACACTCAGATGTCTCGCCAGTTCCCGGTAGCTATCTATCCGTTCCACAAAATGGCTGCATCTATCCCGTAATGCCGGATCCGTCCCCTCCGCGGCATAAGCTGCAACATGGTCATAGAAAAATGCGTGCTCACCCACGAGCCGGATCTGTGCCAGCTGTGCATCCGTAAAACCAAAAAACATGCTTCGCATCACAGCTGCCAGCGGTATATCCTGTAGTGGATTATCGATGACCTGGCACAGTCCGAGCACCGTCTGTACCTCCGAAGTGCCAAAATACCCGGTCTGTGACATCTGATGGGACGGGATTCCACGCGCTGCCAGCTGCTCCGCGAGTTCATCGCCCCAGGAGCCGGGCGACCGCAGCAGAATCACAATATCCGAGTACTGTACCGGACGCAAGCCACCCTCTCCATCCGAGATCTGCTGTGATGACATGACCCTCCCGATCTCTTCCGCGATCATGGCAGCCTCCAGCTCTTTTGCATTGTCTGCCCCGGATGCATCCAGACATTCTGCTGCACTATCCGCGAGCAGAATCCGCGTCCGATAGGCATCTTTCTGCGGTGCATCCGGATATGCCGCACCCGGATAGAGTGCTGCATCCCGGTCGTATTCCACTCCACCGACGTCACGCTGCATAATCCTGTAAAACAGGTCATTGACACTGTCGAGTACCTGGGAACGACTGCGGAAGTTCTGCTTCAGACAGACCTTCCGGCAGGGCGAAGCCTCCTCCGTGTAGGTATCATATTTCTCCATAAACAATTCCGGTCTCGCCAAACGGAACCGGTAGATACTCTGCTTGACATCCCCAACCATAAAACAGTTGTCCCTGCCATCACCACCTGATACCGCAGACAGGATCGCCTCCTGCACATAATTGGAATCCTGATACTCGTCAATCATGACCTCCTCAAACAGCGATTGGAACTCGCGTGCGACTCCGGTCGGCTCCTTCGTCTGCCCGTCAACCAGAATCCGCAGCGCCATATGTTCGATATCGGAAAAATCCAACAGCCCGCGTTCCTGTTTCTGCCTACTGTATGCATCTGCATAATCCATAGTCAGTTTTGCTAATACACGTACCGCCTGTCCGGTGATCACCAGATCTTCTGCCTGTTCTGCCAGTGTCCGTGCAAAATACTTTTTATGCAGTTTCTGCAGTTCATCCTTTACCTGTGTCCGCAGTGATTTCACCAGTTCCTGCATACCCTTATCACCGGTGAACCCGCGTCTGACACCGAGTCTACCAAAGTCAACCGCATCGATCGCCCGTCCCAGTTCATCATAATCACTGACTGTATCCAGACGCTCCATCTGCCCGATCACATAGCTGATATTGTCAAGATACATGTCCGGTCCATCCGGCTCCTCACACAGCCTGCGTGCCAGCTCCATCTGCGCACGTTCCCCGCGGAGTACCGCATGCAGATATACAAGCAGCTCCTGCAGCCAGCTATCATCACTTGCCAGTGCCTCTGGCGTGAGCCTATCCGGCTCATACGGAACACACAGACTCTGAAGCCACTCCTGCGGCCACGGATAACTGGTCGAAAACGTATACAGATTCTGTACCATCTGTGCGATTGGCGCGTCACTTTTTGCAGTTGCATAATTATCTACAAACCGGATAAATGACTCATCTGCCTCATCATACCAGCGTTCGAGTACCTCTGTCAGCACATCCTCCGCCAACAGTGACAATTCTCCCGGATCCCCCACGCGAAATCCCGGTTCCAGATCAATACACTGAAAGTAATTCTTCACAACATACAGGCAGAAGCTGTCGATCGTTGTGATCTGTGCATGGTGTACGAGTGTATACTGACGGTTCAGATATGCATTGCCGGGCTCCTGCACCATGCGCGCCTCGATTGCTTTTGCAACACGTTCCCGCATCTCTGCGGCTGCCGCTTTCGTGAATGTCACGACAAGCAGGCGGTCGATATCCACCGGGTGATCCTCATCCAGCACCTTTTGTATGATACGCTCTACGAGCACTGCTGTCTTGCCACTGCCGGCTGCCGCCGAGACGAGCAGGTTACAGCCCCGCAGGTCAATGACCTGCTGTTGCTGCTCGGTCCATGTTACCCCCATCGTCAACCTTCCTCCTTTTTGTGATCCAGCGACTGCTGCATCTGATCAAAGATCTCGTTTTCCGTCCCCATCCGGTCCAGTCTGCGATAGCTGCAGCCATCCAGCCGTTCATCAAACCCGCAGATACTGCGGTAGCTGCACCAGGTACATGCAGTCTTTCCCTTGAGTTCATACGGGGATGCCGCGATCTCACCTGAGAGCATGCGCTGTCCGAGCCCTATCATCGTCTGATTCACATATTCACTCATCATCCGGAACTGATCCGTATCATAGACCTTTGACGTCTTGGACAACTCACCACTCTTTGTCCGGGCGACCGGAATGACATCTGATCGGTCTGTAAACTCCGTATCCATCGCACCGTAGACATCCGGATCTGCATTCACGATGCCATCCAGCCGCAGGCGTTCAAAGACACCCTGCCAGATCTGCTCCTCATCCACACTGCCCTCTGTCTGAATGACAGGCTCATCCACATGATAATAGAAAATACCTGCCGGAAGGATCTCTCCTGTATGCGGCCGCTGCCGCAATAGCTCCATGGCTGCATTCAGATATACGACCAGCTGCAGCTGCAATCCGTGATACATGGACAACAGAGAGAACTTTGTCTGTCCCGACTTATAATCAATGATCTTCACATAGGTATCTGCCCCATGCTCCATCACATCTACGCGGTCAATCCGTCCACGCAGGCGCATCCGTTCTTCCCCGCTGAGTGCAAACTCTGCCACATCCAGATGGTCTGCCATGCCAAAGCCGACCTCATACGCTGCCGGCAGAAACCGTCCCTTGCGCACCTGCCTGGTCAGCGTATCTACCGTCTGATGCAGCAGATGTTCGATACGCGTCACAAGATAGCGGTTTTTCGCCGAAGTATATAATGCATCATTGCGTGTCTGTGCCATCGCTGTCTGCATCGCCCGGTCTCCAAGCTGTCTGCGCACATCCTCCGGCGCATCAAACCAGTCATAATCGCTGTCTGCCAGTCCGCGCGCATAGTGTTCGAGTGCCGTGTGCACCAGATTACCGAAATCGACTGCCTCAAAGGTATGCTCCTCCCTCGGCCGCAGATGCAGGCCGTAAGTCAGGAAATGTTCATACGCACACGCTGCAAACCGTTCCAGACGCGTCACACTGTTTTCCAGCACCATTCCATACAGCATATGGCTCACATCTGCCGGCAGTGCCTCCTGTCCATAGCGGTAAAAAGCGGCATCCAACAGCCGCCCGAGCGCATCCTGCCATTCTGCCTGCCTGCCATACCAGGCGAACAGCGCCCTCCATTGCGGCGAAGCATTTCCTGTCTTTGCGTTCTCCATGCCATCGCCCAACAGCCGGAATGCTGCCTTCGGTGTCTCAATCCGCATCATCAGATCCTGTTCCTGTCCCGTATAATCTGTGACGGTCAGATCCGGGAACAGGCGCAGCAGCTGTCCGATCAGGTATGACCTCCGTCTCGATGCACCATCCGCCCCGCGTCCTGCAAACGTCAGGTAGAGCCGCTCCGATGGTTTTGTCAGATTCAGATACAGATAAAAGCGTTGGATAAATGCCCGCTCGCGTGCCGTCGGCGCCAGCTCATAATGTGCCTGCGCGAGCATCTGGCGCTCCGGCTGGCTGAGAATCCCACCTTCGTTTGCCACACGCGGGATCACGCCGTCATTGACTCCGAGGAAAAACAGTACTTTGATATGATCCAGTCTCGTCCGTTCGATATCTCCGACCAGTACCTGGTCAAAACCGGGCGGAATCACAGCTACCTCTGCGCCCTCGAAACCGGCCTCCAGCACATCAATATATTCATCTACCGGCAGCACTTCCTCTCCGAGCAGCCCGACCAGCTTGTCAAACAGCTCCATGAGTATACGCCAGATGCGCCCATCCGGATCACTGTCTGCCAGTTTCCAGGCGGTCATCACTTCATAGAGTGCAGCTGTACGTGCCCGCACATCTGCATGGGCATCTGCCATCACTGTCAGATACGGATCTAATACTTCCATCAGCTGTGCACGTATCAGGTCAAGTTCCTGCAGTTCATCTGCCGTCAGCCAGTCCGGACAGATGACCCACCGGTCCTGCCAGCGCCGGCGGCGGTTGATACCGCGGGCGAGCACATAGTTTTCCAACAGGTCTGCCTGACGCGCCTCTACCGGCAGCAAACCGGATTTGAGCACACGCATGATGCTCTCATAAGATAATTCGTGATACAAAAACTCCCGCCTGGCCAGCTCCAACAATCCACGCACACACTCCAGCAACGGATGAAACAGAATCGGACTCGTCTGGTCTAAAAAGTAGGGAATCCCATACTCCGAAAATACCTGTGGCACATAGGAGGCATATAGCTCCACATCGCCGGATACAATCGCGATCTCACGATACCGGAGTCCCTCCCTCACGAGCCGTCTGATCTCCTGCGCCGCATAGCGCAGTTCGTCTAACGGCTTTGCAAAGCCTAACAGATGCAACTGTTCCTGTCCATCCATGCTGCCTGCATACGGCTGCTGCCGCAGCCGGAACAGATTCTGCTCCAGATGGTAGAGCAGTGGTGCATCTGCAAAGCGGCACTGCTGCCCATCATGACACACCTCAGGCTCACAAACCTCTACCTGTGTGCGTCCTGCAATATCCATCAATGTATGAATGGTCTTTCTGGAAAGGTAGAACAGCTGTTCCACATCGCTTGCAGCAAAAAAATCTTCTCCCGCATCAATTGTCAACACAACATAGCAATCCCGCACAACCGGAAACACTGCTTCGAGAAATGTCTGCTGAACCGGTGTGAATCCGGTAAATCCGTCAAATACCAGTACTGCATCATCAAATAATGACGACTGCGGCACAAGCTGCGCCAGATACTCCACCACTTCCTCCGCGAGCAGATAATCCCCCTCTATCTCCTGCAGAAATGCCGTATAGAGCAGTTGTATATCGGCCAGCTTTGCCGCCAGAAGCGGTGAGATCCCCGGCTGCAGCGCCATCTCATCCAGTGTATCGGGAGCAATCCGGTACTGCGCCAGCTCCGTCAGGAAGGACTTAATCTCATCAATATAACCGATCCGGTGCAGACTGCCCTGCATCACCTTCAGACGCGGTTCGAGATCCCCGGCCAGTTTGCGCAGGATCAGATTCTTACCGGTATCCTCAAGTACCTGCAGTGTATCCCTGCCCAACTCCTCAAGCACGCGGTAAGCCAGACGCTTGAAGCTCAGAACATCCACGTTTAAAATCGCATGGTTTTTCTGGCGGCTGACAAATTCACGCTGCGTCGCCATCGTAAACTGCTCCGGCACCAGCACATAATAGGTGCGCTTCGGATACTTTCCGGCCTCTGCCAAAATATGTTCATAGAGCCGATCTGACTTACCGGCTCCGGAATTTCCCAATATCAGATGTAACGCCATACATGTCTCTCCCTGTTATTCACTGCGGAGTGCATCAATCGGATTCAGGCGCGCCGCACGTTTTGCCGGCATATAGCCAAACAGGATACCGATCCCCGCTGATACACCAAACGCGATACCGATCGCCTTTGCCGAAGGTGCACAGCTCAGCCCGATCACATTGCCGAGTGCTGTTGTTGCGATGCCACCGATCACAATACCGATCCCGCCCCCGATCGTAGCGAGCACTGCTGCCTCTATGACAAACTGTTTCATAATGTCTCTTTGTTTAGCACCAAGTGATTTGCGGATACCGATCTCCCTCGTCCGCTCACTGACGGATACGAGCATGATATTCATGATACCGATACCTGCCACGAGCAGCGAGATCCCTGCGATTCCGATCAGGATATTTTTCATGATACCGATCATATTGCCCATGATATCGAGCAGGCTCGCCATGTTTGTCACCATATAATTGTCCTTATTGCGGAAAAAATCATACAGGTAATCCTCTAAGACCTGCTGCGCTGCCGTCGAATGGTCGGCATCTGTCATGCGCAGGGTATAACCGGACGGATATGCACTGCCTGCCGCCCTGCCAATGAGCGTGTAAGGCGCATAGATCACATCATCCTGCGAATATTTTGCAGAGTCCCCCTTCTCTTCGAGCAGACCGATCACTTCATAGCTATCTGCACCGATCTTGATCTTCTGTCCGACCGGATCTTCACCGTCAAACAGTTCCTTCCACACGTAAGTGCCGATCACGCACACTTTACTGCGTGAAATCATATCCGCGTAGGCGAGAAATCTTCCGCTCGTCAGTTTCAATGCCTTGATGTCTGCACAACTCTCACTCTCACCTGTGACCGTCTCGTTTTTTATAGACTTCTCACCACGGCGCACAGACGCGGTCAAGGATGTACTCGGTGACAGTGCCAAGAAGGATTCGGGATGTTCGTCCACAAATTCATACATCTGTGTATCTGTCAATTGTTTTGATCCATTTCCCATCAGGCTCACGGTAATTGTATCCGCACCCATATCTGAAAAGGAATCCATCGTATATCCGATCATACCATCCATCAGCGAGATCATCGCTATGACCGCACCGACACCGATGATCATTCCAAGCATCGTGAGAAACGACCGCATTTTATTGCTGACGAGACTGGAAAATGCCATAAAAAATGCCTGTGATGTCTTCATTTTACGTTTATTTTCTCCTTATATTCGTGCGCAGCTCCGTCAAAGACTACTTTACCATCATGAATCTGAATCACCCGTTTTGCCTCAACCGCAATGGAATTATCATGTGTGATAATCACGATCGTATTCCCCTCCGCATTCAGTTCCTTTAAAAAATCCAGTACTTCACGGCTGGTCCGGGAATCGAGTGCCCCGGTCGGTTCGTCTGCGAGAATCAGCGACGGTTTTCCTACCAGTGCCCTGGCAATCGATACACGCTGCTGCTGACCACCGGAGAGTTGATTGGGATATTTTTTCCATACATCCCCCAATCCGACCTTTGTCAGTGATGCGATCGCCCGCTCATGACGTTCCATCTCTCCGACTCCGGCATAGAGCAGCGGCAGTTCGACATTTTTTGCCAGATTCAGTTTGGGCAGCAGATTATACTGCTGAAAAATAAATCCGATCTGTTTGTTCCGGATCACCGCCAGCTCATTATCTGTCATGGAACCCACATCAATCCCATTCAGGTAATATTTTCCCTCTGTGGGCACATCCAGCGCTCCGATCATATTCATGATCGTGGACTTGCCACTGCCGGATTTACCGACGATCGCGACCATCTCACCCGTATCGACCGAAAATGAGATGCCGTCATTGGCACGCACCTGCGTATCACCCATCTGATATATCTTATAGATCTCCTGCAGCTCTATGAGATGCGGATGGAGCTGCGGATGTGCGCCGCTTTGCCTGTTTTCTACTGTAGCTGTCCTATTCCTCACTGTCGTCTTCCTCATAATATTCCACGCCACCGACACCCGTCACGTACTGTGACATATCCGTGATCTCGGTACGCGGCACATAGACCTCATCCGTCTCATTGAGACCTGATAGAATCTGTACCTGTGAATCACTGCTGATGCCGACTGTGACATCTACCTTATGGAAACCATCCGGCACACCGTCTGCGAGCTCTTCCTCACTGGTCTGCTGATCCTGTGCGTTTTTCACATAGACCAGATTACCCCGCATCAGGGAATCTACCGGTATACACAACGCGTTCTTCTGCTCATCCAAAACAATCGTAGCTGATACATTCATACCTGGCAGGAGTGAGCCGACATCATCCATCTCGACCGTCACCGGATATTCGGTCACACCACCGTTTGTGATTGCCTCCAGACTGATATTCGTAATATGTCCGGTCATCTCTACCTCCGGCAGTGCATCCGCAGTGACCTTTACCTCCTGTCCGACCTGAATCTTTAATACATCCAGCTCATCGACCTTCATGCGGAACTTCACTTTCGAGAGATCATAGATCACTGCGAGCGGATTGGCATAGGTCGCATTGATATTGTCCCCTGCTTTGGCATTTTTCGTAATGACAGTCCCTGAGATCGGTGCCGTCACACGGTAATCATCCAGACTCTTTTCTGCACTCGACAACTGGTTCTTCGCACTCTCTATGTTCAGCTCGGAACTCTTGACACTATCACCGACCGTCGCATCCTCTAATACCAGATAGACAGCGCCCTTTTTGAGATAGCCGCCCTCTTTGATCTTTAAAGTCTCTATCGTACCACTGCCATCTGCGATGAGTGTCCCTTCGGATTTGACCGAAAATGTGCCTGCAGTATTGCAATCCGTGCTGCCAATGCTCGCAGAACCACTCATTCCGGCTGCGATTCCGCCCGGATTGATCACTTCAATCGTCACATACCGGACGACCATATTTCCAGCCAGTGTCGTCGTCGTCGGATCAATCGCCGTCACAGTACCACGTATCCGCTCGTCCTCATCACCTACATATACATTTGCACGGTTTCCGATCCAGCTTTTTTTCACATCCGATGCATTGAACGGCACCTCCAGCGTCATCGTCGTATTATCATAGACATCTGCTACTTTACTGCCCGCTGTGATCTTTTCACCTGCTGACACATACAGTTTTTTGATATATCCTTCCTGATCGGATATGAGTGAGAGATTGTCTTTGGTCTGCTGTTTGCTGTCTACTGCATCATTGTAGCTTTGTTTTGCCTGTTCGACACTCAGCTGCGCAGATTTGATCGTACTCTCTACATTTTCCGTAGAGAACTGGTACAGCATCTGACCCTTCTCAACAATATCGCCTTCCTCAAACGGCGCCTTTACGATCTCGCCCTGCACCATGGGAGTGATCGAATACTGGTCATTCGGTTCGATCGTCCCTGTTCCGGTCAACGTCACCTGCAGATCCTGTGTCACAGGGGTCTGCGACTGATACAGTCCGTCTTTCATTGCATCTGCCTTTTTCGCCAGGACTCTGGGTACAATGGCAAAGATCACGATAGCGAGAATCACAAGGATGATCAGCCCTTTTTTATGTCTTTTTAAAAAATTAAATATGTTTTCCTTCATTTTTATCTACCTGCTGCTTATTTTGCCTTTGCTACGATCACACGCACTCTGCCACCTGTTGTTCCGTCATAATATGCCGTCAGATCATAATTGGTCAGGCTCATGACCTTTGACAGTTCTGTTGCATAATAGGAAGAACCTTTCTTCAGATATACGCCTGCATCATCTGCCAGCACATATGCGTTTCTGCCGTTTGATACTTCTGTCTGTGTGATGGAAGTCACCGTAATGCTGCCAAGCGTCTTGATACCTGTCACTGATCCGTCTGCCGCAAAGGCGAACTGTGCCGGTCCCGTATATCCCTGCATTGCAAAGATCTGTCCATTGCTCGTCGCATAGCCGCTCTGATCGCCGATCTGATAGCTGTAGTTACCCATGAAAGTCATCGTCTCCGGGCTGGACACCTCGCTCGCAGCCGTCAGAATACCGTATTTATAGTTATCCCCTGTCACACCGCGCACAATCAGATCTGTGATCTCTTTGTTCGCATTCACATGATAATACAGGATATTGCTTGCATTGATCGTCAGTCCTGCCAGACGGTTGCGCTCGATCCGGCTGTAAGTACCGCTGTTATCATATTCCAGTATCCGGATACTCTCAGAGAGCTGATAGCTTGAAAACCGGCCCGCATCCGCACTCACGATACCGTTCAGCCGATCAATCGTCACTTTATTGACTACCGGCCTGCCATTATCGAATGCAACCTCTACAGGCGTCCGCTCAGAGAACTTCGTCAGATCCTCGACTTCATACTCATGTGTCTCACCAAGCGTATCCAGCATCGTAATATATTTTTTCACAGTTGTATCATTTTTATCATCGCTGACCTTCTCTGTCTTGGATAACACAATGCCTCCAATAAAGGAATTGAGTGTCGCAGCATTGCCGATACCCACAACTTTGCCATCTTTTCCGAGCAGCAGCGTGATATAATCTCCGACCGAATAGCTGCCCATCGCAGATACATCATATGCGATCTGCTGATCTGCCAGTGTATAACTCGTGCCTGCAACTGTCACTGCATTCGGTGTATAGCGGTCCGGCGATACTCCGTTCAGACGTCCGGTGACACGATCCTGATATACAAAAATACTATTTAGTTTTTTCGAATAATAGAGTACATCATAGGTATGTATATTGTCTGCCGCGCTTTTGGAACCATCAATATAGATCGTTGCACTGCCGGTCTTGAACGGAATCTGCTTTTTCCAGTCACTTCCCGCGATCACCGGTCCATCCAGTTCATCATAGACGAGCGGCAGATAAGAAATATCGCCGTTCGCATCCAGCGTATAATTCAGTGAACGCGCATAGATTGTCCCGTTCTTGTCCGCTGTCACCTGCATATTATAGAGCAGACAGCTCATATCCCTATAAGTCATGGCTGCGGATGCCTTTTTACGGATATTCGTATCCAGTTTCTGCGCTTTGTAAAAAGACATCTTGGCACTCGCGAGACTGCCCTTGAAATCACTGTCCTCATATCCCAATACAGCCAGCACAGCCGCTACGGATTCCTGCAGTGTGACTGCCTGCTTCGGGCGGAATTTTCCACTCAGATTGCCTTTCATCCAGCCGTTTTCCACAGCGATGCGGATATACGGTGCATAGGCACTCGTGCGCTTCACATCGGAATACATCGATGTCTGAACCGTTGTCCCTACCTTATCCTTATAAGGTGACAACTGTACCAGCATCTTTGCAAACTCCTGTCTGCTGACTTTCTTTTTCAGTCCTGTGGTTGTCGTCTGGCTCTGTTTTAACACACCCTGTGCGACAAGCACACGGCGTGCCAGTGCCGCATCATAAGTCGGATTCGTCTTTTCTGCAGCCACAGTGCCCGCTGCCGCTGCACCGGACGCCACATCCGCCGCTGCCGGTGTCACTGCAGTAAATGCAAGTGCTGCGCTCAGCAGGACGAGTGCAATACGATCATATCTTGTTTTCATCCATTCCACCTCTGTTTTTTATTTGATAGCGGTAACTGTTCCGTAGCATCACAGTTACTGCTGGTGTACTGCTATATACAACGAAAGATCGGGCAGAAAGTCTTCTTCTGCCCGATTAGTATTATATCATGTGCAAAACCAGCACATGATCGGCATTCGTCACTCGTCAATCATGCAAGCATGTTGACTCGTTTGCACTCATTATATCACGACTCCTATGCTGTGTATATTTTTTTATAAAATTTTAAGAATCACTGTAAATCATATGCCCCGATACGTGCGAATTTGTCTGTCATATCGTAGACGATGATCTCATCTGTACATACCAGATAGAGATAGTTCCCAATATACACATTTCGGAAAGCGTCCGAATAGCAGCTGTAATCCCCGCTCTCCACAATCCGCTCCGTACACTGCTCCCGCAGCCTGCCATCAGCCACGCGGTAGATCCGTTCAGAAATATTATTCTGTTCCCCTTTATCATCAGTCAGAAAGGCAATCACATTTTTCGTACTGTCTGCCAGCAGTGCCTTGTAATTATACGCGGCCGGCGCTCCGGCTGCATCTTTGAGTACAACCTTATCGCTCTCTTTGACCTTCGTTGGATCGGAAATGTCATATAAGGACAGCTTCATACCTATAAATTCACTATCCTCTGCCTTCCGTTCCTCGCCGACCCCGATCAGGTGCGTATCATCCCAAAACTGTAAATAATCCGAGAATCCCGGTATCTCGAGTTCGCCGATCAGTGTCGGATTCGCGGGATCGCTGAAATCAACAGTAAATAACGGATCCATGTTGCGATAGGTGACGAAATAGCCGATATCATCGACAAAGCGTGCCGCATAGACACTCTCACCATCTGCAATATGATCGATCTCGCCTTTGATCTTCAGACGGTCATCTAGCACATACAGCCAGTTGGTTGTATCATCCGTCGTCAGCACATACAGATATCCATCCCCATTCTCATGCAACGCAAATGTGTCTCTGATCTCTCCTTTTACTGATTCCGCACAATCAGCAACGATCTGTCCGCCACTGATCCTGAATTTCGTCAGTGCAGTCGTTATATTGTTGACCGTCTCTGAATACTCTGACCTGTATAATATGACATTGTCCTGTGTCACATACATCGTCGAATATCCGCTGAAGATCAGCTTCTGGTCACATACCGTTCCCGGCGCATCGACATCAAACGAAGCGATCAGAACTCCACCCTGACATTTTTCATCCGGCAGATAAATACTGTCGTATGGTATGGTCTGTCCCTGAATCTTCGGCAGTATCTTCTGTACTCCCTCCTCGTCCGGATACACGCGCTTCTGCTGCGTATATTGCTTTTGCTGCACATCTGCATCATCCGTTGTCTCCAGCATCTTTGCATACAGTTGATATGCATCTGCATAATAATTTGTAAACAGATACATCCTGTCACCGATTTTGCGTGAGGTATTGTACGATCCATCCTGCTCAAACGTACCTATAAGCTGAGCGCCCGCCGGAATGCTGATGTCATAGGTCAGAACCTTTGTGTGCATCTGATTTCCCGAACAGTATTCGATATCTACCAGCGCACAGGACATATCCTCTAACGTCTGTTCCTCGTCATCCGCCACATCGGATGTATCCTCTCCCGTCTGCTCTGTATCCTCCGTCTGCACAATCAATATCAGCCGGTTACCAGACACATACATCTCACGGATCGTATCGAGATTGCCCTCCAGCTTCGGTGTGATACTACCGAGCTGTCTGATCTGTCCGTCAGCCGCATCGACAATCCGTACCTGTCTGTCGGCTGCAATATAGATATAATGTCCATCCGTCTTTACGATATCACTCTCATCTACACCTTCCACCTGTAGATTCGTCGTGGAAAAATCAGCACTCGCGGCTGTATCAGCACTGGCTGATGCAAGATCCTGTTCCACATATTTCTTTTGTGTGTCGCTAGCTCTGTACGCACCCGCACTGTCATCTGCTGCTCCCTCAAACAGATTCGCTCCTGCTGTCATCGTACCATTCGCATAGCCGTCCTGCGACAGTTCAAACATACGTCCGACTTCTTTATATCCCTCTGCCTGATGATAGCTGCCCAGCTCCTTCGCTGAGACCAGCTGTTCCTCCTCACGCTGCTCCTGATTGGCATCCGATGCTCCCGTGGGGTTATCCTCTCCGGGTATGCTGTCAGCAGCTGTCCCGGTCTGACCGCTGTCATCAGAGACCGTCACACGATCTGTGCTGTCATCTGTTGCTGCCGTCTGGCGTCCTGCCAGTGTAAATGTACCAAACGATACGGCGAGCACCACTGCTGCCGCCGCTACGCGGCCGGCATAACCGTGCCAGTGGAATACGTGCTTTGCGTGATTTTTGTGCTTACCTTCCTTCTTGTTTTTACGCCTGTTTTCCTTCGTCCCGGGCTGGCTGCAGATGTGCTCCTTCATCTGCTCCGGCGCAAGCTCCGGCGGTATCTCCACCTGCTGTGCCTCCCGCCACATTGCCTCCAATAACCGATTTTCCTCCATATGCGGACCCTCCTTACACTCTTTCCAGCGCTTCGCCCATGCGTTTCAGAGCGCGATGCTCCCTCGAACGCACAGTGTTTTCATTCATATGTAACGCCTCTGCCAGTTCCCGCGTCCGGTAACCCGCAAACAGATGAAGTCCTATAATCAGCCGGTCTGTATCATCCAGCTTCTGGAACTCCTCACGGATCTGTAGATGCTCCGCACTCGGCATATGATCCGGCGCAGCCAGTGTATCTGCGACCGCTTCGGTCAATTCTGCCGGACGTCGCACATATTCGCGCATCTTTGCCTTGCACTTGTTCGCCAGTATTGAGAAGATCCACTGTTTGAATGAACCATCCTCTCTCAATGACCCGATCGCTGTCCATGCATCCATGACCGCATCGCTGACTGCATCCTTTGCGTCCTCCGCATGATGCAGCAGATAATATGCAAACCGATACATTTCCTGATACACATCCCTGTACAGTTCTGTAAATGCCGCCGCGTCTCCTGCCTTTGCCGCGCGTACCATGTTCTCTCGTTCCATAGCTATCCTCCGGATGACGGTGACTGCGTGTGTCTCGTTGCAGCACCAATGCTAGAATCTTCATCTGCTTTACATAAGATAAGTGTAAAAAAGAATCCATTTTGTTGCAGGAAATTTTATATTTTTTATATGATTTTGTGTAAATATGCCTTCACAGCGAGCAGATCCGGCAGTACCTCGGCTGCCAATGCACGAATCTCATCGGTTGGCTGTTTGAGATCCGGCACCATGATTGCCGTGATACCGGCCGCTGCCAACGCGCGCATGCCATTGTAAGAATCCTCGATGCCGACCGCATGCTCCGGTGCCACGCCGAGCACCTCACAGGCCTTTAAAAAGATATCCGGCTCCGGCTTACTGCGTGCGACCATATCACCGCAGATCACCGCATCAAAATAATCGAGCAGTCCGCCATCACGCAGCTCCTGTGTCACGACTTCCCTTCTCGTAGAAGAAGCAAGTGCAACTTTCAGATTATGCATATGCAAAAATTGCAACAGTTCCTCTACGCCTTTCTTTTTCGGAAGCCTGCCCTCTCCGTAGCGCGCGTGAAACAGTGCTGCCATCTCGTCCTTATATGCATCATAAGGGAAACCTGTCCCATAGTGCGCCAGCATGATCTCCCTCGCGATTTCACGCGTCGTGCCGAGTGCCTCATAACACGGTGTCTCGATATCTCCAAACCCATATTTTTCTGCGATATCCTTCCAGCATTCGATGACCTTGATCTCCGAATCAAAGATCACGCCATCCATATCAAATAATACCGCCTGTATCTGTGTATCCATGATGTATTCCTCTCCTGTTCATTTCAATTTAAATGTTTCGCAAAGGCCTATACCAATGACCTGCGATTCACGTATTTATTGGTCTGCATCACGCACCCGCTGCACGACCTCCCTCAGCGAATCTGCCACAAGCACACCGTCCGGGACGACCATATCCTTACTTCGCCGGTACAGACAGGTCTGCATCCCGTACATCTGTCCACCCCGGATATCCGATGTGAGCGAATCACCGATCATCATGCACTCCTGCGGTGTGATCTGTTCCTCACGCCCAGCATTCAATTCTGCAAATGCATAATCAAAAAACTTTTCTGATGGTTTTGATGCTCCTACCTTTTCAGATATAAAAACAGCATCAAATGCATCCCGCATCCCTGCGATCTCCAGCCGGTGCAGTTGCTGTTCATATGGTCCATTGCTCGCCGCACATAAAATATAATCTTCTTTTAGTGCATCCAGCAGTTCATAAGCTCCATCCTCCGGGATCGCACTGTCGTATAATGCCCCGCGAAAATATTTCTCAAACACCGGTCCATCAAAATCAATCCCCAGCGCCTCGAACACCCGATTCCACCGAATCTTCGTCAGTTCCGCAAACGTGAGCGTCCCATCTTCGATCTGTCTCCACAGCCCATTATTCACCTGTGTAAATGTATCATACATCCACAGCTCATACGCCTTTAGTCCGAAATGCGCGAACCCTTGTTCCATTGTCTGCTTCACATACTCGTCAAAGCTGAGCAATGTGTTATCTATATCAATAAAAATTGCTTTTAATTTCATCATAAGCCTCCCACAGCTCAGAAATGAATTCCCTCATAACTCCCCGGGAACACAATGCCCCTCATGCCGACACCTTGCGCGGCTTCCACGTTATCCGCGCGGTCATCGATAAACACACATTCCTCCGGCTTCAGGTCATAGGTACGGCACAGCAGTTCATAGATGCGAGGGTCTGGTTTGATGAGCCTGACTGTCGATGAGACCATGATTCCATCAAACAGCTTCGCATCAAAGCGTCTTGGAAAATATTCATAAAAGAGCTGGCATGCATTCGACAGCACATACATCCGGTAACCGGCAGATTTGCATTTTTTTACAAAATCTTCGGCACCCGGAATCTGTACGAGATCGTCCTGCCAGTGGTCTACGATGAGCCGCAGTGTCCCATGCATGGATTGCGGCAGCTTCTCTTTGACCAGTCCGTAACGCTGGTCATTGACGATCTCTCCACGGTCACCCATGATCCATATATCACTGCCGAACAGTTCCTTCATGATCAACTGTTTTTCTTCCTCTGAACGGCAGTACCTCTCGAGTGTCTTTTGCGGTGTAAAATATAACAATACATTTCCCATATCCATGACTACATTTTTTATCATTCTGATACCTATCCCTTCTATATCTAATCATCTAATCCTTTTATTCTGTCTCTTTTTTGCGTTTCTGCGCACGTTTCCAGGTAGCAGCCCACAGACATACCGTCAAAATGGCTGCTATGAGACTGATCAGCGCCCCTTCTTTCAAATACGGATACGACATCGTAATCACAGTCGTTCCCTTCGATACATGGATCAGATGATTTTTCTCCTCAATCGGCTGATTGCCCGTAAAAATATCGTGGTCAGAGATCGTCGTATTGACATCGTCCATATCTGATACAATCGTGATCCGGTCAGCACCATACGTGACATCCAGTGGCACGAGTGTACGCTCCGGCAGCGCATTCGCATCCAGATCCAATGCATGTGCCAGCAATACACCCACCTGCTGGTCCTTTGTCAATGCATAATGATAGGTCAGGTTAAATCCGATAAAAATCAGATTCTCATTATATTTTGTCCCATAAAAACCCAGAGACTGATCCAGATCTGTTGCTGTCCCCCACACATCATCGAGCCCATTGATATAGACAGTCTTCCAGTCTGTATAGCCCGAAGGGAACAGATCCGGATGCAGTACACCATCGATCGTATCCAATTCCGGATAACCGTTCTTAAAATTGATGTTGTGGCTGTCTGTCCCGAGAAAACTCTGGATACCGGTTGCAGTATCGACCGGTATGCCGTCTGCGAGAATCACAACCCGCGTGCCATTCTCCGTCAGCTTCAGGATCATATCTTCTGCTTCCTTTTTCTGGTCATAAGTAAATCCGGACAGATAGACCGTATGATATCGTGACAGTTCTTCGTAGGTATAATCATTCAGATTCGTGGAGGATGTCTCCTCGACCGACGGAAATGCCATCGAGATCAGAGAAGCAGATGTACCGATTCCGATCGCATCATAGGTGGTGCACACGCCAAAACTCCCCGGTGTGTCCATATGATACAGATAATAGCCTTCATTGCTGTCTATCCGCTCATATCCGACGCGTTTAGCAGCCTCGTCCAATTGAAGCAGATCATCGGTCTGGTTAGTAAAATTACTAACCGGTACCAGTGCGGTGTCACTGCCCAACTCCACCATGCGGTCGAACATATATAGATAATTCATATTCTCATAAGACTCATTCAATCTGGAGATGTTCATCGCGGTTGCAGCCGACTGCCATCCTGCGCCAAAGGTCGCCATGACACCATCCTCCGGGTCAGATATGCAATATGCAGCCGTAGCTCCCAACGTGCTCAGATCTATGAGTGCCAGACGCTGACTGGTAATCGATTTTGCCTCTGCGATGAGCGTTCCTTCTTCCAGCTGCTCCAGACGCTGCGCCGGTGTAGTACCATCCATCGTTCCATAGATCAGCTGCAGCGAAGGTACCGTATCCAATACGAGCAGCAATAGAATCACTACCAAAAACGGTTTTTTCAATGTGTTCCAGATGAGCAGGCTGTACAGCGCAAAGCACAATGCGATCGATATAAAGCGCAGCATCCACAGATACTGGCTGCCCGGAAGCAGTACGAGTACATCATACATCATCGTCGTCGTGCATATAAAAATGATAAAAGCTGTCCAAAAGCCCGCCATGGAACGTTTTTTTGCAAATAGGATACCAAATATAACGAGTATAAATGCAGCCAGTCCAAAGTAAAACACATCAAATCCCTGTGTCAACCGGCGCAGCGGATCGAGTGACAGCCATGCCTCCTGGAAGAACTGGCTCATGACCTGTGAACTGTCTGTCGACGTAATTCCACCCTTCAATGATGCATACAGCCAGATTCCGGTCAGCAGAAATCCCAGAATGACCGCCAGCAGCACATGCACGATAGACCGCAGACTTTTTCGGTACAGTATGCCGTATACTGCTGCAAATATCAGCAGCGCCAGTGCGATCATTCCGGCATAGCCGGTATGGCACATGGTCATAAATACAAAACAGAGTGTGAGCTTCGGCAGACTGCTCCAACGCTGCTCCAGCAGATAATCATGCACATTTTCCACAAACAGCGGCAATACAACCATGCATAATGCACGTGGCAGATTACCCTCCACAAACACAGCGAGCAGATTATTAGGCATAAAAAACCACAATGCGCCAAAGACCGCACCCAGTACCGGTCTGCCGTGGCGCCGTCCGATCACAAACCAGGACAATGCCCCTAAAAAAGAGACAATCCCTAAGAATACCAGATAGCCGCCAAAGCAATCGCCACCTGCGAGCGCCTGGCACATTGCGAGAAAATATACCGGCATCGGCGCCCAGTAGCGCATCATCTCCACGCCGTTATACCACATCGGGTCAAACAACGGATACCAGTTACCGTTTTTTAACGCCTGATACAGCACCGATCCCTTATAAATATGGCACATCGTATCTGAGCCGGACGGATAGACACCACTGCGCGACACCAGATACATGACCACAAATGAGATTGCCGCATAGATTCCTATCACCAGTAAGCAGCCCAACATACCGCCTATACTTTTGAAATATGATCTCTCTTCGAATGTCTTAGTCTTCATGTAATACGCTCTCCAGCATCTCATCGATCACACGATCCAGCGTCTTATCCGTTTTCTGCCGGATATCAGCCATGTACTGTTCATCCTTATTATAAGTCACTACATAGCTTCGCGTCGGCGTCTCACTGCCTTCAATTCTGACCAATTCTCCCTCGACCTCCCGCATAATCCGGCGCAGC
Source organism: uncultured Eubacterium sp. (assembly GCA_934351445.1). GTDB lineage: Bacteria > Bacillota > Clostridia > Lachnospirales > Lachnospiraceae > W0P33-017. The sequence continues at coordinate 13,358 of CAKRIZ010000010.1, read as the reverse complement.
CGCTCTCCAAAATACTCGACAATATTTTCCAATGTAGGTATGACCACATCAAACGGCTCGACATCGTTCAATATCCGATCCTGATACTGCGCAAAGAATCCGGATGCCGCCTTTTCATAGGCATTGAACTCCATGAAATCGCTCCGTTCCACGACAATATCCAGTGTAATCTCCCACGTATGCGGATGAATCTCACCACGCCTGCCATTAATAATGATACTATGACTCGCATTCAGATAAAATTTGAATCGGTACTCACGTAATAAATTACTGTCCATGCTTCAACACCTCTTTACACATATTGGCAAACACTGCTTCCAGATACTGCTCCGGTTTCTCTGTCAGGTACTCCCTGGTCACATATCCGGCTCCCAGAGCTGCTACCTGCGCCTTCCGGTCTTCTTCTGAGATCTGCCCTGCCCGCAGACTCAGCAATAAAATATACGTGTCATCAATTATGACACGGACGGTCTTCTCATTGAACTTGATCTGCAATTGTGCAAAAAACTCATCACGGTCCGCTCCTGCCGGACATCTGACGAGCAGCAGCTCGAGCGGCCAGACATCCTTCTTCTCTTCCACACGCATGAGCAGGTTCATGAGCGCATCTGCCTCAAACGCATTGTATTTTGTCTCAAACTGACGGTCCTTTTTCGTTTTTTCCTGACTGATCTGCTCAATCCTGGCTACCATCTCCCGGTTCTCCGCATCACTGGCACAGAATTTCCGGTACCATTTTTCTGCCAGAACTACAATGACCATGCCTCCGGATATGATGAACAGCAGCATAAGGACAACCAGCAATATCAGACAGATCTTTGCACTCATATAATCATTCTGATCCAGAATCACATCTTTTCCGGTAAGCAAACACAGATGATAATTCATATGATTATAAGAAAACAGCACGCCTGATGCCACATACTCCCGTCCATTCATCTCTATGACAGCATGTGTGACCTTATTGACCTGCAGATTATTGATAAATGCGTCCGCACTCTTGGTTGAATAATAGGTCCGTGTAGAAAATCCCTTATAACGGTTGGTCTCCAGCACATCCTTGACAAACACGATGTCATCCTGCTGGGACATTGTCCAATAATGGCTGTTCGAGCTGTCCAGTGTATGCAAAATATCCTCGATCATCTCAGAATCGTCCCTGTTCTCCTTCAGGTTAATCTGATCAAGTACCAGTTGTACATATCCATCCTGCTGTGTCGCATAGACACTGAGTATACCTTCTTCATATTTTTGAAGCTGCTTCCAGCCAATAGCTGCCGTGATCTCCGTAAATACGAGTACAACAACTAACACCAGCCACGCATTGACCCGCTTCAATTCTTTTTGTTCTTTATTGTTTGTTTTTTTATTGTTTGTTTTATTTCCCTGTTCCACTTCAAATTCCCCCAATGTTTCCGGTTCATCTGAATTGACAAAACTTCTGATTTTTTCGATCCTGTTACGCACCGCAGACAAATCGTGTGCGATAATATCCCGAAATGCCGTCCGTTCCTCTGTCAATGTTCTTGTCTTCCATGCACTGTTTGTATTGATACTGTTGATGATACCGGCAAACCGGATAAAGAACACGACGAAGTTAAAAAACGGCAGCAACGGCACGACCCACCATTGCCTGCGGTAATAGCGCTTCACTTCCGGGAAATCCCGCAGAAAACCGATCGTTGAGAAATAATACATATACCCGCAGATCGTATACAGTCCAAACAAAATAGCTGCTGCCATCAAAACGGTCTTTCCGGAATATCCGACAAATGTCAGGCAGAGCAATGCCAGATACCAGATAATACGCGGGAATGCAAATGTATGGTCATACATGAGCGTCTTAACGGACACATCCGTAAACATCTGATAAGACCGCATCTTTTTCCCACCAAACATCTTTGCCACTTCTAGGCTGCCGCGCTGCCAGCGCTGCCGCTGCGTATATAATTTATCTGCATTTTCGATCGGATCTACAAAAAAGATCGACTTCTCACTCATATAGATCCGCTCACCCTGCAGATAGCGCATCTGGAACGTGATCTGCGTATCCTCCGCCAGCGTCTCCGTATTATATAGCCGTGACTTTAAAATCGCAGATTTACGAAACGCAGAAAAGGCACCTGACACTGTGTAGATCGAATTCAGATCAGATGCATAATTTCTTCCCGCAAGAAACGCCTGCGCGTATTCCATAAATTCCATTTTACGAAACAGACGGGAGAATCCCCATGGATACTGATCCACAAGCCGCGGTTCAATCAGAATCGCACCCGTCATACAGTTGATAGACGTATCGTTCTCAAATTTATCGACCATATAGGTCAATGCCCGTTTCTCCAACACGCCATCACTGTCGATATGAATAATATATTTTCCCTCACTGTTATACAATGCCAGATTGAGTGCACGCGATTTACCCTGCTCCGCATTCAGCCACTGCATGATCAGATCCGGATATTCCTTCTGACACTTGGTATACACTTCAAAACTATGATCCGTACCACGATTATTGACCAGAAAGATACGGATCTGCTTGTTCGGATAATCACAGTCATTAATGGAACGGATACATGCCTCCAGCGTATCCTGCGAGTTGTAGACCGGGACAATGATCGATATCTCCGGATAGATAATCGGTTTTGGTATTTCTTTTGCAAACAGGATGCGTCTGAGCAGGATCAAAAAACTTCCAAATGCCGGTATGATCTCCATGATCAATGGGATCACAATCCATGCTGCCCAGAACACAAACGAGTTTGCAAATCGTTCAATGATTTCCATAGCTGAACTTTCCTAATCTCATTCGTACAATCTGTGGCTTTGTAAACACATAAAAATACAGTAACACAGACAGTACATAGAACACCAGTCTGCCCACCACTGCATGCGACATGTAATACAGATCCAATCCACCAAAATGGATCATCTCACAGATCAGTATGATACGCAGTGCATTTGCCAGCATAATATACAAAATACCACATATCGATACGATCACACGCTCTGCAACCGTATACACACGGAAAAATACAAGCAGTGCCAAAAAAGCCATAATCTCTATGATTCCGGAACACTCAAAATCAATCTGCAGCGTAATCGCACCCACATCCGACTGTACAAACAAAATGCCGTACTTGAAAAACGGGGAAAATGTTCCGGTAATTTTCCCAACCAGACCTGCGAGCGCAGCGACTGCCTGCGCCAGCGGTTCTGTCAGAACCGGACGGACATAAAACATCATCAGTAAAAATAATCCCATTGCCCCCAGTATGTAATGCCAGAACGGCAGTTTTGCACGGTCTGTCACGTGTAACAGATACAGCCACACGAACACGGCAATGATTCCTATCAGATACTTCATGATTTAAACCTGTTTCTTTCTCTTGCGCTGTGCCAGATAAGCAATGCCCGTCGTGGACAGACATAAGAACAGCCCCATGCCGGCGCCGGTCGGAGTACCTGCGGTAGTCACCCACTGCTGTCCGATGCGTCCCCACTGACCATGCAGTGTCTCGATATTATCAGGCTCCATGCCAAACTTTGCTGCCAGTGTAGTCAGATCTACCTCATACTCCATATGATCCTCAGACGGGGAGACCGTCACATACATCCGTCCAAAAACTGCATTATGGTACGGATTACCATATTCATTGCTGTCATCTGATTCGCCAAACTGTGAGATATTGGTTGCCGTCTTCCAGCCTTGGGAGTCGATCATATAAAATTCATATGTACCAGACGCTAATCCGAGTATTTGTGCATTATAATTAATATTTCCAGCCGCATCTACTGCTACAAACTGCGGATAAAAGTTCTTATCGCTATTAATACGGATCGTTACCGCAGCAGTAAACTCACCGCCCGCTTCCTGCAGATGTGCAGGCATGTTCGTGACAACATGAGCATACAGCTTACCGTTTGACGAATACATCGCTGCCTCAGCATCGTCTACATGTTCCTGCGTTCCCGATGTTGCATATTGAATCAACTGATGCGGATAATAGTCCCAGTCCCCATACAGACCATCATAGGTGATTCCTTCAAACATCTTGTCACCGGCATCCGGATTCCCCTGCAGATTAGCCACATCACTCACAAACGTCTGCCCCTGATATAATCCAAATGAGATCGTATTGTTATATTGCGGCAGTTCATCAGAAGGGATTGCCACCTCCCACATATGCGGCGCTCCGAACCACTCTTTATTGTTGATAGCTACCTGTGCTCCATCAATACCGCCTACTGTACCATCCTGCTTCAACTGAATGAGCAGCATACGTCCCAGATCGGTTGTGATCACATACTGACCGTTATTATGAGGTCCTGCTCCACAGACAGAAGTCCAGTTTCCTGCACCATTCGCATCACCTGCTGCCATAAAGTACAGATATATGTAATCACCATCCCATACCATAGCAGCTTCATCGATCGTATCCCAGCCTTTATTCTCATTTACACTCACCTTGGCAACTGCATCCCAGTCAGAGAAATCACCGTCAATCGTGATACCCTCATAGCGTGCGGCAGGCTGTTCTTCCTTTTCTTCCTCTTCTTCCTGCTGCTCCGGCAGTGCCGGATCTTCTGCCTCATCCTCGTCAGTCATCTCTTCCTGACCATCCGCTGCCTCGTCCGTCTGCGGGTTCTGTAATTCATCCGTTTCCGGGGTCTGCGGATTCTGTGATTCATCAGTCTCCGGGGTCTGTGCATCCTGCGGCTGGTCTGTCCCGCCTGCACCATCTGCTGCCTGTGACTCGTCTGCTGCCTGTGACTCGTCTGCTACCTGTGACTCGTCTGTCTGTCCTGAGTCGTCTGCTTTTTGTGATGCAGCGCCAGAATCCGTGCCATCCGGCTGTTCTTCCGGTGCGTCAGCCGCATGTTCCGTCACCGCCGATGCCATAGCCGTCTGACTCCAACCACCAGACAACACCAGTGTTCCGGTCAGGCAAAGAGCTGGCAAAGCTGCCATTCTACGTCTCATACCATTTGTTCTGTCTTTTTTCCCATTTTGCATCTGATTCGTCCCCCTACGATTCTAGTGCTAAAAATCAGCCGTCTCCAATGCCGGTATCAATAATACAATCATGTTTTTCCCTTTTACTATGTATCACACATGATTTTTGTGATCACGCTCTTTCATTCTTAGCATAATATATACTTAAATTTTAGTATAAATCCTATACCATGCCAATGCAAGCGTTTTTCATCACATGGCAGGATCTGCCACCGCATGATGCCGTCCGCATTGTGAAATATGTATAAAATATTTCTAAATTTTTCATGAATTATGTATATCTCGTTTCTTGATTTTTCTTTTTTCAAGTGATAAAACTACTTGTATCAAATAAATCAACCGCCCAAAAGCAACGAATGGGATACATTGGTACAGATAAGACATCTCACAGAGAGCCGTCATATGGTGCGAGACGGCAGATGCTCCTGACTGACATCACCCACGAGCTTCACGCTGAATCCAGTAGGCGCCGACGTCTGCTCCACGTTATCAGAGCAACTGTTAGTTGACAGTATCGAGTGGCTGTGTATATCCGATCACAGCAACACAGAGTGGTACCGCGGAAAATTCCGTCTCTGTAGTTCAGACGAACTACAGGGGCGTTTTTTTATATATTTATTCTCAATTCAGAACTAAGGCAATCTGCGTGGCAGTGCTTTTATGAGTTGCTCTGAATTGAATCCAAACATACCAAACGAAAAGAAAAGAGGCTAGATTATGAATGGAATCTTAATGATGGTCATCGGTCTTGTAGTATTAGGAGGCGCTTATCTCCTCTACGGACGATATCTTCAGAACAAATGGGGCATTGACCCGAAGGCAAAAACTCCCGCTTATGAATTGGAAGACGGTGTAGATTATGTACCCGCTGATACAAACGTCGTCTTTGGACACCAGTTTGCATCCATCGCAGGTGCCGGTCCGATCAACGGACCAATCCAGGCAGCGATCTTCGGATGGCTCCCCGTATTATTATGGGTACTGATCGGTGGCGTATTCTTCGGCGCTGTACAGGACTTTGCATCTATGTATGCATCTGTGAAAAACAAAGGACGTACCATCGGTTACATCATTGAAGAATATATTGGAAAGCTCGGCAAAAAGCTGTTCTTAGCATTCTGCTGGCTGTTCTGTATCCTGGTTGTAGCAGCTTTCGCTGACGTCGTTGCCGGAACATTTAACGGATTTTCTGTAGACGAAGCTACAAACGCAGTGACTAAGGTCGCAGCAAACGGTGCTGTAGCTACTACTTCTATCTTATTTATAGTAGAAGCTGTTGCTCTTGGATTTATTTTAAAATATGCAAAATTAAATAAATGGGTCAACACAGGTATCGCTATCGCTATGCTCGTAGCAGCCGTAGCCATCGGTCTGAACTGCCCGGTCTACCTTGGCAGAACTACCTGGCATGTCATCATCTTTATCTACATACTGATCGCATGCGTCACTCCGGTATGGGCACTGTTGCAGCCGCGTGATTACCTGAACAGCTACCTGCTGATCTTTATGATCGTCGGCGCTGTTGTCGGTATCTTCGTATCGAATCCGAAATGTAACCTGTCTGCCTTCAACGGATTCAACGTTGACGGACAGTACTTATTCCCGATCTTATTCGTAACGATCGCCTGTGGTGCTGTATCCGGATTCCACTCACTGGTATCCTCCGGTACTGCCTCCAAGCAGATCAAAAACGAGAAAAACATGCTGCCCGTATCTTACGGTGCAATGCTGATGGAGAGTATGCTCGCTGTCATCGCCCTGATCGCAGTTGCTTCTTTCGCTGATGGCGAAGCTGCCGCACAGGGTCTGACCACACAGCCGCAGATCTTCGCAGGTGCAATCGCAAACTTCTTAACTGCAGCCGGTCTGCCTTATCAGCTTGTATTTACACTGATCAACCTGGCAGTATCTGCATTTGCACTGACTTCGCTCGACTCTGTTGCACGTATCGGCCGTCTGTCTTTCCAGGAGTTCTTCCTCGACAGCGATACCGACGAGTCAAACATGAGCCCTGTCACCAAAGTGCTGACAAACAAATATTTTGCCACAATCCTGACTCTGGTACTCGCATTCCTGCTCGCAAAAGTCGGCTATGCTGAGATCTGGCCGCTGTTTGGATCCGCTAACCAGTTGTTGTCTGTACTCGCGCTCGTTGCATGTGCAGTATTCTTGAAAAAGACCCATCGTCAGGGCGCTATGCTGTGGATTCCGATGTTCTTCATGATGGCAGTCACATTTACCGCATTGACCATGACGATCGTAAAACTTGTCTCTGCGCTGACTACCACAGGTCTTGACCTCGGTAATACACTGCAGCTCATCTTCGCAGTATTACTTCTGCTCCTTGGTATCATCGTAGCGATCCAGGGTGTCAAGAAGCTGTTTGAGAAGAATGACAGCAAACAGGCCGCATAAGGTGTTGGCTACGTAATAAGAATTTCCTATCATAAAAAGCCGCCTGCCTCATAAGAGACAGGCGGTTATACGTCTTAAAATGCAAATCTATTTATTCCACTTTTTCGCACCAGCGCTGCACTGTCCGAGTTTGGTCTGTGCAAGCAGTTTGTCGTTATCGTATACCAGCACTTTAACCTTGTAGTAGTATTTCTTACCCCTTGTGCCCTTGGTGCTGACAAACGTATTGTTCTTTTTCGTTGCCAGTGCTTTGTAGCCTGTGGACTTTTTCTGCGAGCGGTAGAACCGATATTTTACGGTATAGCCCATCGCCCCCAGATCTGCTATCAGCTTCTTGTCTTTCTTCACAGCAAGGCGGATCCTGACATTTTTCTTTTCTGTCTTTGCCGTAACTGCCTGGAATCCCGCCTGATTAAGCCGTGCTTTCCACTGTGCCTGATCCTGTGCTGCCGTATTCTCTACAACCGCAAACGTCGAGAAGTGTGAAGCCGTGAATTTCACGTAGCTGTCACCGCCGATGATTTCCATACTGTGATTGATGATCTCACAAAGTCCCTCATCATTGATATATACGACACAGATCTCCTTGCCTTTCAGCGCCTTCGGTACGGGCAGAGTGATATGTGCCTTGCCGCCCTCAAAGTCGTGCAGCTGACTGTCACCGACCTTGGCCGCCAGATCAAACAGTCTGCCGTTGCTGCCGATGACATCCGCAGCGGATTTCTGCGCATCTGACAACTGCGTATTCTCGCTGACAACGATCTGAACCGCATCGCCGCCCGCTTTGGAAGCCATCGTCTGTAACGTCTTGTTGTCTAAAACGACCTCACCGTGTCCGGTCCTGATCACAAGGTCTGCATCCGTGTCCTTTGCGATCGATGTCACCGTTGATTTCGGCAGTGTGAGTTCAGTCGATTTCACGCTGTCTGCCACCGCATCACTATTTTTGCCATCTGGAGAAACCGTGATCTCAATGGTATCGGACTTATTCTTAACCGCCTGATCCACCAGCTGCTCTGCGATCTTTTCAGATACGACTGCCGTCGTCTTTGCGACGTCCTGTCCCTGTACATTCTTCGTTGTCTCGGTTTTGGCATCCTTTACCGTCGTCTTTGTGATGACCTCTGTGGCTGCACCGGCTTTATTCTCCACGGTCACGACAGCACTACCCTCTGCCGGAGCAGATGAACCGCCACCGCTGTTACTGCCACCACTGCCGCCACTGCCACCGTTAGAAGCAGCCGCCCAGAGGACGATCTCCCCACTCAGTGTGTGGTAGTTTTTCGTATCTGCCGGTGTAAACAGCCACTTGTAGGCAGTACCCTGTTTTACCTCAGTATCTGCGGGCAGCGCGTTTCCAGCATTATCAACCCATTTCACACTACCTGTCCTAGAAAATGTGCCGCCCACAACCGTGAGTGCCGCATCTGACACCGTTTTGCCACTCTGTGTGATCGCCGTGTACTTCGGCGCACCGGTCACTTTTGCACGATCAACCGTCACCGTCACCGTACCGGTCGCACCGGCGTACTTCGCACCGTCTGTCGGTGTAAATACCCAGTCTGCTTCCTGTGCGCCCGCCTCTAACCGCTTGTCAGGCTCCTTCCATGCCAGTGTACCCGCAACCAGATTCGATGTGCCAGGCTCCACAAACGTAAACGCCTTAAAACCGGCTTTACTTAACGGCTCGCCGTAAGTGATCGTAGAAACGTCGATCGACTGTTTCTGCGGGACGATCTTATTTACCGCACTGACATTGACCGTCAGCACCGCATCCTGATAATTCCTTGTCCTCACAAGCACACGGATCGTACCGATACTGCCCTCTGTATCTGCCGCAACCGCCTGGATCGGCAGTGTCAGAACACCATTTTTAACTACGGACGCACTATCAGCCCTGTAATATCTTTTATCCAGCGTATCATCCTTAATCTTATAAGTGATACCGCCGTAATTACAATCTCCTGACAGCTGTGGAAGTGCCGGAAGCTTTACCTGATAGCGCACTGCCTGATTGTTGACTACGTTCAGTGACATCGTCTTGTCAAATGCCGGCATCGCAGCCTGATTGATCACTACTTTCGTATTCGAATAAAATGTCTTGTCGACAATCAAGTCTCTGATTGTCTTTCTGCCCTCAAACACATAATTCGGGTTGCGCATCGTAAGCGTCAATCGGACCGTCTTTTCCTTGCCGACATCTGCATCGCTATAGTGTGCGGTGGTCATCGTATAATCCGTACCCGCAGTAATCGATACGGGGTTACGGGTACTCTCACTTTCAAAACTGTCTAATTTGAAATCAGCCGGCAGATCGGTCGTGCCGTTATAGGTTTTGATGATATCAGGAATAGTCGGTACTGTAACCGTATGTTGCTTAATCTCCCATTCGGCTGTCTCTGTCCCCGTATAATTGCCTATGCCAGAGATCGTCAGCGTGTGAGTACCCGCATTCGTTGCCTGGTTTCCGGTAACCGTGTAATCCTTGCCCTCTGTCAAGTCCGTAGAACCCCATTTAACAGCGATCTGCGCTGTGAGGGGAGTGCCGTTTCCGTCTGCACCGGGTGTAAACACCAGATCATCCTTATTGCTCACGACGATCTGTGCACCCTGAATATCCGCCGGGTTCACTCTCACCGTGGCATCACAGCTCTTGCTGTAGCCGTCTATTGTTACCGTCAGTCGGTAGGTGTGTGTTCCCGCCTCCAGATCTGCGGGCAATCCATAGGCAAGACTCTCTGCATCCGGAATCTCCGTCACCGTGTCATTGTTCACCTGATACCATTTCTGAGTTGCAGTGCCACTACCACTACCATAGTCGATCTTACCTGTCAGCTCCACACCCGACGCACCGTAGGTCTTTGTAACAACAAGACCAGCCTTCTCGCCGTTGATCGTAACGCTCTTGATCGGTGCCTTCTCTACCTTGACATTGGATGCTGTATCTGCCGACTCTGCCGCCCAATTGCCATCAGTCGACCGAAATCCATAGCCGTCCTCACACAGACTGCCGAGTGTCACTCCAGTGCCAGCATTCAGCGTCGTGATCGTTCCTATGCCTATCGAATCCTTGATCTTCGCCGTCGCATCGTTGACTGTCAGGGACGTGACAGTCTTACCATTCAGGTCGAGTGTCACTGCAGAAGAAATTGTGATGGGAGCAGTCACATCCGCTTCCAGCGTGACCTTACCACCGGCAGGCTCTGCCGCCAGTGCTTTTTCTACGTCGTCATAGAGATTTCCGTTGCTTGTATGGGCTACTTTTTTGAATTTGCAGACGGTACATGTGATCTTATCTGTATCCCACGTATGCGCTTCCACCTCATCGCTGCCATAGCCGCATAGACACTTTCCGCTATGTCCTTTTCCGTCAGCCGTCGGTTTTTTTCCCTGATTGTGCGATTCCACGCCATTCGCCCCACCATCACGCCAGTTACACCAATCACGGACTTTATAATGATTGTTATCATTGACATAGACATACTCCCACTCCTCATTATTGTGGTCACACCATTGCAGCATAAAGGATTTGGGAGAAAAATCATCATTTTGGATCCAATAGGGTTCGTTTGAATGGGTTTTGGAAGCTGTTGCCCTTACCTTCTGTCCATCAACTTTGCATAGGATCGGTATCGAATTCGTACTTGATGCCTTATGCAAATATACATTTTCCCCCAGTGCTCGCTCCTTGCCGGTAGCCTCCAGTCTGCCGCTATACATACATATCGACGCCGTACCGTAAGAACCACTTGAGCGTTCAAACGCATTGCCGTCTGGATTATTCACAATCATCTGACCTGCAGCTTCTCCAGTTGACTGTCCATAGATGGTAAGTCCCCTGGCGCCACTAATCTTCACGCTGCCATTGATCGTCAATGTCGCGCCATCGTAAAGGCAAAGGTATACGTTCTCCTCGACCATCACATCACCGTTGATCGTTACATTACCTTCAACGAAATAATAAGCATTCTTGTTCCATACAGTTTTAGTTTTATCTACTGTGATAATATAGTCAGCAGTAGTTGTCCTCGTTACCGTCTGTGCAACTCCATTACTATCTGTGCCCACAATCCAATCTGCGGAAATCATGGTTTCCTTCTCAGCGATCCCTTGGATGTTCTGTACACTGATTCCGTCATCCTCCGCCCACGCTGCCGTCGGCATCATGCCGATACTGAGCGTCAATGCCAGCGCAATACTTGCCAGTCGTTTCTTCATGCTTCGTCCTCCTTATTTCCTGTGCAAAAACTTTGCGGTGCATGATCCACATTCGTCACTCGTCAATCATGCAGGCATGTTGACTCGTTTGCACTCATTGTATCAGACTTCCGGCACTTTGGATTTACCATTCGCTCCGTATATCAGCCATTCGCGCCGCAGAAAGCAGCTCCGCCGCGTGCATAAGGGAATGATAAATACCAAGCGCATGCAAAAAGGTGCAAAGCCTTTATTCAATTTTCACCACTTACTCCTGCACACGTTTCAGATAGATTCTGCACAAAAACAGACACACGATAAATGTAATTACAAATGACACCGGCTGCGCCTCCTGCACACCTGCCAGTCCACGCACCTGTTTTAGGATCTGTAGCATCGGAATAAATACGATTCCGCTTCTCAGGCAGGAGCCAAGGCTCGCCAACAGCTTCTCTCCGATACTCTGAAATCCCATTTCGACCATCATCGTAAGTGGCACAAACAACTGCCCGATACACATCAGACGCAGCGCCCGGATACCAATCTCTATGACACCCGGATCGTTTCGCAGCTGCCCAACCACCGATCCTGCAAATAGATAGATCGGGACTGAAATAAGGAACAGCACGGCCTCTGAGCCTGCCAATGCCGCCCAGAATGCTTTTCGAACCCGGTTTTTCTTACCAGCACCAAAATTGAAGCTGCTGATGGGTTGAAAGCCCTGTCCGATTCCGATCGCCACAGCCATCGGAAAGAAACTGATGCGCGATACAATGCTCATCGCCGCTACCGCTTCATCCCCATAGGCGCCGGATGCTTTATTCAACAACATTGCCGCTACACTGTTTAACATCTGCCGCAACAGACTTGGAAAACCGGTTCCGATAATATTCCATGCAGTCTGTATATCCCGCGCAACACATTTGACTGAAATATGAGTCTGTGTCTTTCCACGCAAAAACATGCTCAGCAAAATACAAAAACTGATAAACTGTGATCCTGCGGTCGCAATACCGGCTCCCGCGATGCCCAGTTTGCAGACAAACATCAACACCATATCGCCGAGAATGTTGAGCACAGCTCCGGTCATCATACCAACCGTTCCAAGCTTTGCCTTTCCCTCATAACGCAGCAGGTTGTTCATCGTCAGGCTGGATGTAAAAAACGGTGCTGCCAGTATAATAAAAAAGATATAGGTTCCGGCATACGGTGCAATCGTCTCTGTACTTCCGAGTACATACAGCAGTGGTTGCAGAAATATCAGGCTGCCCACTGCCATAAGTAACCCCAATGAAAATGACAGGAAAAATCCGGTCGAGCTATACTTCGTTGCCTCGCTCAGGTTTTTTTCACCGAGTTTTCGTGACATAATGCTACCCGATCCCTGACCACACATAAATCCTATCGCCTGCAAGATTGCCATATAACTAAATACAATGCCTGTCGCTCCACTCTGGCTCGTTCCGAGCGTTCCTACAAATGCCGTATCAACCAGATTATAAATATTTGTGACCATCATACTGATAACTGTAGGAACTGACAACATAAATAGCAGACTTCCAATCGGCTGCGTCGTCATACGCTCATACTGTCTCTTTTGCAATTCTTCTTCCGTTTCCAACATACTGCTCTCACCCCTCCAATATAATATTATATTAGGCGTTTGCGAAACGCCACAAGCCGCATAAATACGGCATTTTTTTGTTACCAAATTAAAATAACTCCTCACCGG
>CAKRIZ010000009.1 GCA_934351445.1 uncultured Eubacterium sp. | reverse complement strand
TCCGGTGAGGAGTTATTTTAATTTGGTAACAAAAAAATGCCGTATTTATGCGGCTTGTGGCGTTTCGCAAACGCCTATATTGTTGAACATGTTGAGAGGAGAAGCATAAGGTGAACAGGAAAAGCGAACCTGAATAATGGCGCCGTGTTGATACAGATTAATATGTACGATGCGGCGCTTTTTGTTACTGTTCACTCGTACCTCGTTCCAGTAACGGATTTTGCTGGCAGATAGAAAAAACTTTGTGGATGAAGATAGTCTTGTGTATTTGTGCCGCTGGATGTATAATGAGCGAAAGTGGGTCATTGTGCCCGCGCTGAACACACCAGAAATGAAAAGGAGAGACATCATGAGCAAAGTAAGAACCAGATTTGCCCCCAGCCCGACCGGAAGAATGCACGTAGGTAATCTGCGTACAGCATTGTACACCTATCTGATCGCAAAGCATGAGGGCGGCGATTTTATTTTAAGAATAGAGGATACTGATCAGGAACGTTTCTATGAAGAGGCATTGGACATTATTTACCGAACACTGGAAAAGACCGGACTCAAGCATGATGAGGGACCGGACAAGGATGGTGGTGTCGGACCGTATGTACAGAGCGAGCGCTGCAAGAGCGGGCTGTATATGGAATATGCGAAGAAACTCATCGACAAAGGTGCAGCATATTACTGTTTCTGCGATAAGGAACGTATCGACTCCCTGCGCCGTGAAGTAGCAGGCAAGGAGATCATGATGTATGACAAACATTGTCTGCATCTGTCCAAGGAAGAAGTAGAGGCGAATCTGGCAGCTGGAAAGCCGTTTGTCATCCGTGCAAATATGCCGACCGAGGGTACAACGACATTCCATGATGAGATCTACGGAGATATCTCTGCGCCGAATGAGGAGTTGGATGATATGATCCTGATCAAATCTGACGGATATCCGACGTATAATTTTGCAAATGTTGTCGATGACCACCTGATGGGTATCACACATGTGATCCGTGGATGTGAATATCTGTCATCTGCACCGAAATACACGATTCTGTATCAGGCATTTGGATGGGAGGAGCCGAAGTACATCCATTGCCCGCTGATCGTCAATGAGGAACACCAGAAGCTGTCCAAGCGTAGTGGGCACAGCTCTTACGAGGATCTGATCGAGCAGGGATTTTTATCAGAAGCTGTCGTGAACTTTGTGGCACTGCTCGGCTGGAGCCCCAGTGATAACCGCGAGATCTTCACACTGGATGAACTGGTAGAGGCATTTGACTATAAGCATATCAGCAAATCTCCGGCTGTATTTGACATGGTCAAGCTCAAATGGATGAATGGTGAATACTTTAAAGCGATGGATGAGGATCGTTTTTATGAGATGGCAGAGCCTGTGATCCGGGAAGTGATCACGAAGGACTATGACCTGAGAAAGATTGCACATATGGTAAAGACGCGTATCGAGATCCTGCCTGATATTAAGGAACATATTGATTTCTTTGAGGCGGTACCGGATTATGACGTGGCCATGTATACACATAAGAAGATGAAAACGAATGCGCAGACCTCACTGGAAGTATTGACGGATATTCTGCCGCGGCTGAAAGAGCAGACAGACTACAGCAATGATGCACTCTATGCGATGCTCAGCGCTTATGTCGCAGAAAAAGGTGTGAAAAATGGTTATGTGATGTGGCCGATCCGCACGGCGGTATCCGGCAAGCAGATGACTCCGGGTGGAGCGACGGAGCTGATGGAAGTGCTCGGCAAAGATGAGACGATCGCCCGCATTGAGGCTGCGATCAACAAATTGCAGCAGGCACAGGCATAGGATCTATTTTACCGTTGGCAGCTGGTTAATCTGCAGATGATCCGATGGATCAATATGCACAATCAGGGAATGAGAGGGAAGATCAATATGAAAAAGAACAATCGAAAAAAACATGTCTGGTGGAGCTGTCTGTTGGCGCTCGTGCTGATTGTGACGATGCTGCCGGTGATGCCGGTGGAGGAGACGAAAGCAGCGGCACCGGAGATAGTCGAAATTAATGTCACGTATGAGGGTACGCAGACGCAGAGGCTATACCAGTTGATGAATGCGGGACGGCAGACGGTATCTTCATCTGCGCTGACTTATGATTACACGTTGGAGAGTCTGGCAAGTCAGCGAGTAGCTGAAATCGCACTCGATTATACAAAAAGTAATTCCGATGTAACGAGCGGAAAACTCGCTGGAGAAGCAGTTTATTGTAGAACATCCGATCCGGCGACAGTGTATGCTGCATGGAGCAAGGATACAACTATTGATGCATATATGCATACAAACTCCAACTGTAAGGCAGTAGGTATTAGTCATGGTGTGTATAATGGACATGATTACTGGGTAGCACTTTTTGCATCATCTGCATCGCTGGTTCCTAATGTAAATTCATACAAGTCGCTTACTAAGCAGGTATCATTAGATGCAGCTAGTATTACTGATCGTCAGATAACCAATGTACCGACGGCTCTGACTATGAATGTTGGGGATACATATGACCTCAGTAAATGCCGTGCATCCATTCAGGTCAGCGGACATTATCCGTCGGGAGAGGCTTGTCCACTTGATGGGGATGTTAACGTGACAGCCACAGATCCATCCGTTGTATCGTGGAATGGCAAATCACTTAATGCATTAAAAGCCGGAACCACAACCGTTACCATCAGTTGTGGCGGCCAGACAGCAACGGCGACAGTCACTGTCACTCAGCCAACCATCGCAAATGCGACGATTTCTGCGATTCCTGACCAGAATTATACCGGTTATGCGATCACACCGACTGTGACTGTGACGCTCGGTGGATCGACGTTGGTTTTGAACCGTGATTATAACCTGACTTATACGAATAACACAAATGTGGGTACAGCGGTTGTTACGGTGAATGGTCTTGGAAACTATGCAGGATCATCCAAGACGGCATCGTTCCGGATCGTGACACCGTCGGTGGCAAATGCAACGATTACGACGATTCCGGATCAGACGTATACGGGTTATGCGATTTGTCCTTCGCTTACGGTATATTCGAATAACGGCTGGCTGCGTGAAGGTACGGATTATACCGTGTCATATACGAATAATGTCAATATAGGTACAGCGACAGTCGTGATTACAGGTATCGGCAGATACAGTGGAACGAAGACGGTGAATTTCCGTATTACCGGGCCGAATCTGAGCAATGCGACGATCACGGCGATCCCAGATCAGCTCTACACCGGATATGATATCAAGCCGTCACTCACAGTGGCTGTAAATAATGTTACCTTAATACAGAATGTTGACTATAATGTAAGCTACAGCAACAACCGAAATGCAGGTACGGCAACGGTTACGATCACTGGCAGGGGCAATTACACCGGCACGAGAACAACGACATTCCGCATTTTGTCAAAGAATATCAGCAATGCGGTCATCGGCAGTATTGATACACAGCGCTATACGGGAAGAGATATCTGCCCGTCTGTGACAGTGCAGATCGGTTCTACAGTGCTTGTGAAAAATGTAGATTACACGCTCAGTTATCAGGATAACCGCAGCCCCGGAACCGCGAGTGTCACCATCACCGGTATGGGTACCTGTACCGGCAGCAGAACCGTGACATTCAAGATCGCACAGCCGAGCCTGTCATCTGCGAGTGTAAAGGTGTCTGCTACACCGATTTATAATGGCGAGGAAAAGATGCCGCGGGCGACGGTAAAGCTCTATGGAGAGACACTTGAGGAAAATATAGATTATGAGATAGACTACCGGAATAATATAAAACCAGGCAAGGCTACAGTCGTGGTCTATGGACTGGGTGATTACAGCGGATCAAAGAAAGCGAGCTTTGTGATTCGGCCTGGCAAGCCGGGCTGGATATCAGCAAAGGCAAATGGATCTGCGGCTGTATTGTCATGGAAGAGAGATAAGTATGTGAGTGGTTATGAGGTGTATCGTTCCAGAAGTGCTTCTTCAGGCTTTAGCCGTCTCGGTACACTGACGAAAAATACAAATACAAAATGTCAGAATGTCAATCTGGCACGCGGAACCTATTATTATAAGATCCGGAGCTATATTCAGGCAAATGGCAGAAAATATTACAGTGCTTACAGCAAGGCGAGAAAAGTAATTATTAGATAAATAAATTAGATGTACAAAAACTATTGACAACCCCAAATAACGATGATATAATAATCAACGTTCGTGAGACGAATGTAACAAAATATCGTTATTTGCGGGTGTAGTTCAATGGTAGAACACCAGCCTTCCAAGCTGGATACGTGGGTTCGATTCCCATCACCCGCTTTTTTCATACCCAAAAATGCGGGAAATAAGGAGATAACGGATGAAAACAGCGATTGTAACCGATTCAAATTGCGGCATTTCACAGGAAAAAGCGAAAAAATACGGTGTCTATGTGCTGCCGATGCCATTTTACGTCGATGATGAGTTGTATTTTGAAGGCTGCACGATGTCACACGAGGAGTTCTATCTCCGCCAGCAGGCAGGATCAAAGATCTACAGTTCCCAGCCGTCACCGGCTGACGTGATGGAGCTGTGGGACCGGGTGTTGGAGGAGCATGATGAATTGCTCTACATCCCGATGTCCAGCGGACTCAGTGGATCCTGCGCGACTGCACAGGCGATGGCACAGGATTATGATGGAAAAGTGCTGGTAGCAGATATCGGCCGTGTGACTGTGACACAGAAAGCAGCGGTGCTCGAGGCACGTAAGCGCGCGTTGGCAGGAGAGTCGGCAGCGCAGATCTTAAAGGAACTGACCTACGCGAAGGATGATTGCCAGATTTTCCTTACAGTAGAGGATCTGAAGTATCTCAGACAGGGTGGACGTATTTCGGCGTCTTCTGCGGTGTTCGGCAATCTGTTGAACATCAAGCCGATTTTATCACTGGCAGGTGAGAAGGTAGAGGCAGTCGGAAAGGTTCGTGGCGACAAGCTGGCACGCAAGAAGATCATCCAGTGTCTGGAGGAGTGTCTGGAGAACAAATTTCACACTACCGATCTGAGTGAGTTTTATCTGGCAGCAGCGGCGAGTATGTCCAGAGAGGATGCGCTTGCCTGGAAGACGCAGCTGGAGGATCATTTCGGTGTGCGGTGCAGCATGTCACCGATCCCGCTCAGTCTCGGATGCCATCTGGGACACGGAACATACGGCGCAGCGTTTATCAAACGCATGAAGTAAAGAGTGGCACTGTTATAGAGTAATGGTAACTATTTAATCAATAAATGAAGGGGGAGTTCAGTTATGCAGTGGACGAGAAGAGAATTAAAGGAGCGCGCAAAGTTTAGCCTGAAGGCGTTTTACTGGAAGTCTGTATTGGTGGCATTTATCTTATCATTGATTACAGGTGGATTCAGTACAACCGGCAGCAGTTCTGATTCCGGGGAGTCGGTCAGTATTACCGGCAATGATTTTATAGATGGAATCAGTGGCAGATTTACCGGCCGGGCAATGGCGATCATCGGATTGGGGCTGGCGATCCTCGTGGTAGCAGCGTTGTTGGTGTTATTGCTCAGTATTTTTGTATTTAATCCGTTAGCGGTGGGATGCAACAAATATTTCCTCGATGCGAGCGAGGGCAATGCGGATCTGTCTAATATGGGATATTGCTTCAGAAACGGATATATGAATGTCGTAGGTGCACAGTTTTTGACGAATCTGTATATCTTTTTATGGTCATTGCTGCTCATCATACCGGGAATCGTGAAGTCTTATTCCTACCGGATGATTCCGTACATTCTGGCAGAAGATCCGGATATGAGTTTTTCAGAGGCAAAGCAGTTATCCATGCAGATGATGGATGGCGAGAAATGGGATACGTTTGTACTCGATCTGTCATTTATTCTGTGGGCGCTGCTTGCAGTGATTACGCTTAATATTGCCGGTATTTTCTGGGTAGAGCCGTATATCCAGTTTACAAATGCGGAGCTGTATAGAACCCTGCGTACCAAAGTCCGTGGATCTTATGTAGAGACAGACAGCTATACCGGCACCGGCTATGCGGATAACAGCTACAATAATTACAATTAAAAAATACCTGCCGAGGCAGGTCAAGACCCCGAAGCCGGGCAGACCGGTCTCGGGGTTCTTTGCATTTTATTTTAGAAAGGATGTAACTGTGAGGGTACTGAACAGTTACGAAAGGATGAAGAAAATGAAGGAAGTGTCAAATTGTGATTCGTGCGTGAATTTTGTGTATGATGATGAGGATGAATGCTATGTGTGTGATATGAATCTGGATGAGGATGATATGGTGCGTTTCCTGACCGGAACGTTTGATAACTGCCCATATTACCAGCTGGATAATGAATATCTGGTTGTGCGTCATCAGATGTAGTACAGGAGTGGGGCTCGTTGACTTTCACGGCCTTTTCAGATACACTATATCTGGATGATTATGCCGTCCGACAGATGTAGATGCAAGTGAGCAAATTAAAATAGTTAGGAGAAAGCATGAATAACAAAAGAAGATTTTTCGTAGCCGGAGCATGTCTGGCTGCAGTTTTGATCTGTGCTCCGGTGCAGACCGTGTATGCACAGCCGGAAGGTGTCACAACGGAGGATGCCGCAAAGACAAAAAAGATGGAAGCACCTGCCCAGATTACGCTGGAGAACTTGGGATTTGGACAGCTGCAGATATCCTGGACAGCGGTGGAAGGGGCAAGTGAATACCGGATCTACCGCAGTGCGACAGAGACTGGCGGATATAAAAAGATTGCAGATGTGACGGATACCGTGTATACGGATACAGTGACAACCGGAGCTACGCATTACTATAAGGTCGTAGCAATGCGTCTGAATGAAAACGGCAAACGTGTGCGTGGAACAGTATCCGCAGCGCAGATGATCGAAGTACCGTCCGATATTCCGCAGGTGACTGCTGTTGGGGGTGGCACGAACGGTATGACTGTGCAGTGGAGCAGTGTCGATGGCGCGCAGGAATATGCGGTTTACCGCAGTACAAAAAAGGGCAAGGGCTACAAGAAAGTGACAACTACCGCATTGACAAGTTACACCGATATAGGTATGGAGCCCGGCAGCAGATATTATTATAAGGTGGCAGCAGGCCGCCTGGTGGATGACGTGATGAAATATCAGGCAAAATCACCGGCAAAATCCGGCTGGACTGCGCCGTCAGCGCCGACCGGGCTGACTGCAGCGCAGGCGGAGGGAGGCATTGACCTGCAGTGGACCGCTCCGAAAGGAGCGACCTATTACCGCGTATACCGTGCGGTTGGCAGCAGTACTTCCTATACATTGCTGGCTGATAAGGTGAAGAAAACCTCGTATACGGATGCCGGGATATCGGCTGGGGAGAAGTATTCTTATTACGTGGTCGCAGCACGCGGTACGTCGATCGGTGGCAAAAGTACATCGGCGGCTGTCAGCATCGGGCAGATCAAGGTAAACACGCGCACGCTGTTTTTAGGACCCGGTGTGTCTGCTACGTTAAAGGAGCAGAGCACTTTGCCGGGAAAGATCGGATTCGTGAGTGAGAACACGGAAATTGCGACGGTTAATGCTGATGGTAAGGTGACAGGTGTCGCTGCTGGAAAGACACAGATACAGGTGACGGTAGGTGTCGTCAGTACAAGTGTGACTGTCACAGTCACAGATTGCCCGGTGAACGGAATTGATGTATCAAAATGGCAGCAGGACATCGACTGGAAGACAGTGAAGGCATCCGGTATCAAATTTGCGATGCTGCGTCTCGCGCATGGTTCATCGAAGGATATCCAGTTTGAGAACTTTTACAGTGGGGCAACCGAGCAGGGAATCCCGGTCGGTATCTACTGTTATTCGACTGCAAAGTCTGTAGCGGAAGGAAAAAAGGAAGCGCAGAGCCTGTTGGAGATGCTGGATAATAAGGAACTGACCTATCCGATCGCGCTCGACCTGGAAGATAATGCGCAGTTGAAAAATATGAATAAGGATCAGCGCACCAAGCTGATTCTGGAATATAAGAAGATCGTAGAAGATGCAGGATACGATTTTATTGTGTATGCGAATCTGAACTGGCTGACCAATTATATTGACCAGAAGAAGCTGGAGGAGAATGACGTCGATATCTGGATTGCAAGATACTGCAGCCAGAGCCTCGGGCATCGTTATACCGGAGGTGGTACAGTGCAGATGTGGCAGTATTCGAGCACTGGTCAGATCGATGGTATTCTGGATGCTTATGGCAGATATATTAATGTAGATTTGGATGTGTGTTATGGAGAATACTGATCAACAGACAAAGGAGCGGGTCAGACAGCCGGTCGGTGTGTTTGATTCCGGCGTGGGCGGTATCAGCGTCCTGCGTGAACTGATCAAGGTCATGCCGAATGAGGATTACATTTATCTGGGAGATTCCAGGAATGCACCCTATGGGACAAAATCACTGGAACAGGTGAGGGAGTTATCCTTCCATAATGCGGGTGTATTGCTCGCGCAGGGTGCCAAAGGGCTGGTAGTGGCCTGCAACACGGCAACGAGTGCAGCCGTGCGACTCATGCGTGGCATGTATCCGGAATTGCCGATTGTAGGGATTGAACCGGCACTCAAACCGGCGGCCTTGCAAAAGGAGCATCCGCATGTGCTCGTCATGGCGACGCCTATGACCGTGCAGCAGGAGAAGTTCAGGCAGCTCATGGCACGCTATGAGGATCAGGCAGAGATCTATCCGCTGGCTTGTCCAGGTCTGATGGAGTTTGTAGAAGCGGGAGATCTCGAGAGTGACAGATTGCGGGGGTTTCTGCAGAAGCTGTTGGCACCTTATTTGTCAAAACAGTTAGATTCTGTGGTGCTCGGCTGCACACACTATCCGTTTGCCAGAAAGATCATACAGCAGATCGTAGGCGAATCGGTGACTATCTTTGATGGTGGAGAAGGCACAGCGCGGGAGATGCGCCGGAGACTGGCAGAGGCGGGACTGCTCAATCCATCGAAGGAGAGAGGACACGTTCAGTTTGAGAATAGCCTGTCAACAGAAGCAGAACTGGCATTGTGCGAGCGTCTGCTGAACATGGAACTATGAGTGCAGGAAAGAAGGTGGCAGAAATGAAAAATAAAAATCAAATGAAAAATAAAAATCAAATGAAAAATAAAAAGCAAATGAAAAATCACTGGAAACAGATCTGTGCGGGACTGCTCACGGCAGCACTGACCGGAACGGTATTGCCGCCGCAGACTGTCTATGCAAATACGGAGCCGGTGACTACCCCGGAGGTATCTGCGGTGACAGGAAGGATGGAGTTTGAGGAAGCTGCGGTGATCCGGGTCATCTCGGATGGAAGCAGTGGATCTCAGGCGGATGGGACTGCAAATACATTGCGCAGTGTGCGTGAACAGCTGTGGCAGTATGATTGGGATTGCTACAGCAATGACTATTATTACAGCAAGCTGACGCAGCAGGAGCGGCTGCTGTATGAGCGCATGGATGCGGTCTGCGGACAGCTGCTCGGTTCAGATTCGCTCGCTGCTGCAACATATGAGGTCAATCGGAATGGGAAAAAAGCAGAGGGCAGAGGTACGAAGATGATCAGTACACAGGGTCTGAGTAGTGATCAGGTCAAAACGGTGTATGAATTATTCATCTATGCCAATCCGCAGTATTACTTTTTGTCGAACACCCGTTATGTAAAGACTGGGGAAGTGGCATTAGGTATCTATGATGCATTTGCAGCAGGCAGCGCCCGTGCGCGTGCGACAAAGCAGGTATTTGCGAAAGTGGCTGCGATGCAGCGTCAGATCAATGCGGCCGGTACGGTCTATGATACCGAGCTGCAGATCCATGAGCTGATCTGTGATGAAGTGGATTATCAGACGGCAGATTATGCGGTGGCAGATACAGCAGATCCGTACTATACACAGACAATCTACGGTGCACTCACGACCGGCAAGACGGTGTGCGCAGGTTATACGAAGCTGTATGAGCTGTTGTGCAATTATTTTGGGATAGACTGTATCGCTGTGACGAGTGATGACCATGCGTGGAATCTCGTGCGATACGGTACGCATTGGTATATTGTCGACACAACATGGGATGATTCCTATGACCGGAATGCATATTTCCATATATCGGAGCATCAGATGCGGCGGACGGATCAGGCAGACAGCCATGTTGCCAAGTCGCTATATGCCGGTCTGATGCCGACGGCGGATGCGGCATTCCCGGAAAGTCTGAAATCGTTTTATGGGCTGGAGCAGCCACTGGTACAGATCACGGATACGGCGGATGGGCTGACGATCACGATGGACAGTGCGGCAGGCAGTGTATATTATACACTCGATGGCACAGAACCCGGAGTGGAGGATGTATATGTGGATCCAATCGAACTGAGGGATGCCGGAGATTATATCGTGACGGCTGTGACGATGAAGGATGGCAGCCTGCCAAGCGCATATGAGATCTTTCCGGTGCGTATTGCGGATGGCAGCGTGAGCGTCCAGTCAGTGAAAAATCTTCAGGGAAAACAGCTGCGTGTGCTGTTTCGGGCAGATGGCAGCTACGACGGCTATGAGATCAGCTATGCATCAAAGCGTGATTTTAGCAATCAGAAGTCGGCGAAGATCGGGACGGCAGCTGCCAGAATCAAAAAGCTGGTTATCGGAAAGACGTATTATGTCCGTGTGAGGGGATATCGGACTGATGCCTATGGCAATTATTATTATACACCGTATTCTAAGGCAAAGAAGATGAAGGTCACCAGATAATCACGCGATCGGGCAGTTGGAGGAGTGACTGTGGAAGCGAAAAATATATTATTTGCATTTACCGAGATGGGCAGGCAGACAGCGGGACGCATTGTGCAGGCATTGGGACTGCCGCCGGAAGCGGTCCGCTGTTTTGTGCCGGAACGATTGCAGACAGACGGATTTGAGGGGTTTGAAAATCTGGCACAGGTAGTCGGAACACTCTTTGCACAGGCGGAGACGCTGGTATTTGTCGGTGCCGCAGGCATCGCTGTGCGTGCGGCAGCACCCTATCTGGAGAGTAAGCTGACAGATCCTGCTGTGATCGTGGTGGATGAGCAGGCACGGTATGTCATTCCGATACTCAGCGGGCATGTGGGCGGTGCAAATGCGTATGCACAGCAGCTGGCGGTATTGTTGGGCGCCTTGCCGGTCATCACAACAGCGACGGATCTGCGGGATCAGTTTTCGGTCGATACCTACGCAAAACAGCGGCATCTGTCGATTGTAGAAAAGGATGAGATCAAGCATCTGTCAGGTGCATTGCTGGATGGGGAGCCGATCGGTGCGCTTACGCCTGAGTGCGGTTTTGTTGTTTCACCGCAGCCGGTTGGAGCGCCGTTTGCCCATACGCTGCATCTCGTACCACAGGATCTCGTGGTGGGAATGGGCTGCCGGAGCCAGACGCCGCCGGAACAGCTCTATGAATTTGTGGAATATGTGTTTGAACAGCAGGGATGGTCGTTGTACCGGATTCGGGCTGTGGCATCGATTGATGTGAAACAGGCAGAACCGGGTTTGCTTGCACTGGCAGAGCGGCTGCAGGTGCCTTTTTTGACGTATCCGGCCGAAAAGCTGTGCGCACAGCAGG
Organism: uncultured Eubacterium sp.; assembly: GCA_934351445.1. Taxonomy (GTDB): domain Bacteria; phylum Bacillota; class Clostridia; order Lachnospirales; family Lachnospiraceae; genus W0P33-017. The sequence goes on along the minus strand of CAKRIZ010000009.1, from coordinate 43,788 downwards.
GAATATTTGCAGGTTCTGATTTTGTGCGCCGCACGGTAGGTGTGGACAATGTCTGCGAGAGGAGTGCACTATGTGCTGCGGTGGATGAGGGCTGGCTGCCGCGTGGCAGCCGGTTTGAGCGGTATGTGCGGCTGCCGAAGCAGGCAAAGGATGGGATGACGATGGCTGTAGTCGGGTTATGTGAAAAATTTTTATAAAATTTTTTATTTAAATGTAGTTATTTCTGAAGTTTTAATCGTTATAGTATATATACAGAATTTTTTTGTAACGACAACAGAGAAAAGGAGTCTGTATGTATGAAAAGAGGCATCCGGGGAACTGCGACCGGGAGGATCATTATTATTTCGCGTGAGAAGAGAGGAAACAGACATGGAAGAGAAGAAGGAAGTATTAGAGCAGGAAAAAGAGAAAAAAAACGTGGCCGAACAGGTAACAGCATCCACACAGGCAGAGTCTGGGACATCCGGAAAGAGAGCATCCGGTAAAAAGAACGGACTCGCAAGACATGTGGCATATGCGCTGATTGCGGTTCTGCTGGTCGGAGGCGTCGGCACATCGATCGGAATGAGTGCGTGGATGATGAACACGCAGGCAGCCCAGAATGAAAAGGTGAGCAAGTTTATCGATGATGAGCGCGCGCGTCAGGCTGAGGAAGCAGCACAGGAGAGCACGTATCAGGAGGATGGTTACAAGGTCATGGATAAGTATGAGATCCGCAGCACCACACAGATCTCCGATGCCTATTTGAACAATGATCCGTCAGGACTCAGTGACGAGGACAAGGAAACCTACGATATGGCAAAAGCAGTTCTCGATGAGATCATCACAGACGGAATGAGTGCCTACGAAAAGGAACTGGCGATCTACGACTGGATGGTAGATAACATCGGTCAGGGCAGTGGACATATCATCAGTATGCCGGGACAGAATGCTGAGTCCTTTACACCGCGCGACGTATTGCTTAATCACAATGCTGTGTGTGTCGGTTATGCGACAACGTTCCGTCTGCTCGCCAATATGGAAGGTATGGAAGTGCATATCGTACATAATGACTATCATTCCTGGGATATGGTAAAGCTGGATGACGGCGAATGGTATCAGCTGGATATCTATTCTGATGTGAATGGCTCCAAATACCGCAACTTCAATATGACAGATGAGCAGGCACGTAACGGACATGAGTGGGATGATTCAGCATTGCCAGAGGCAAAGGGAACAAAGTATTCCTATGCTGTACAGAGCGCGGTAGAAGTGAAAGACCTGTTTGAGATTCCTGCAAAGGTACGCGATATTATAAAACCGGGCGAGAGTGGCAGCCTGTTTTATAAGTTCCCGAAGAAGCTGACAGACAAGGATCTGTCGCTGGCTGATCAGATGATTCAGATCATGCAGCAGGCAATGTATTCCGTAGAGGGTGGCGATAACAAGGATCTGAGTGCTTCCTGGGTAGATGACGGAGCAGGTGGATATGTACTGGCGATCTATGTGAGTGATTACTCAGGAAACAGTGGGTCTTCGATTGGCGATGCTGATCCGAAGAAGGTAACAGAGATGACAAACAAGATCAATGAGTTGTTTGGCAGCCAGGTCATGGATCCGAATGATGCCGGCGGTGGTGCAGGTGCCGGTGACGGCATTGATGGCGGCGTTGGTGGAGAGACAGTTCCTCTGGATGAGACGACAGCGAATACTACCGGTGAGATGACAGAGGAAGTCATCGGTGGCGCAGATACTACGACCGCAATATTTGAGGCAGGTAACTAATCAGGTCATATTAGGATAAAAGGTGAACGATATGAAGAAATTATCTCAAAAAATCACACGAAGCGTGCTGCTGATCTGCAGCATGCTCCTGTTGGCAGGATGTCTGACCGGTTGTGGCGGCAAGCAGGCAGCGGATGGTAGCGACACGCAGGCAGCTATCGATATGGATGCACTGAGCAAATCGATGCTGGAGGCAGATACGACGCTGCCGGAGATGGTGACTGTGACAGATAAAGATGATCAGGCAGAATTGAATTTCGGTTCTTTTTCTGATTTTGAGTATGACAGAGTGGCATCGTATTTTTATTCCTATGCCAAGGAGGGCGGCTCTGAGGAGATCGCGGTCATAGAACTGAAGGATGCACAGGATGCGGCAGCACTCATGAATACACTGCAGAAGCATCTGGAGGATCGCAGAGGTGCACTGGAATCTTATGCACCGGATCAGCTTACTCTGATCGATCATGCAGTGATCAAGCAGAAGGGACGCTATGTAACGATGATTATTTCACCAAAGAGCGGACTCGTTCAGCAGGCATTCGATGCTGAATAAAAGAGCAGGATTGAGGTAGGGACGATGGTATTTAGCAGCATATTTTTCTTATGTGTATTTTTACCGGTCGTAGTAGTGATATATTATGGATTGCCGAGGCAGCTGCGAAATCTGTGGCTGCTTCTGGCAAGCCTTTTTTTCTATGCATGGGGGGAACCGCGTTATATTCTCATCATGCTTTTTTCTACGGTCTTTGATTATTTCAATGGAAGGGCGATCGCCTATGCTACGGACAAAGGGAAGCACGATACGTGGGGACGAGCGGTACTCGTGCTGTCTGTGGTAGGAAATCTCGGTATTTTATGCTATTTTAAATATACAGACTTTGTTCTGGAAACGATCAACCGACTGGCAGGTACACAGCTTGGACTTTTACAGCTGGCATTGCCGATCGGCATTTCATTTTACACCTTCCAGACGATGTCGTACACGATTGATGTATATCGTGGAGAGACACCGGCGCAGAAAAATATCATCTCGTTTGGTATGTACGTTTGTCTGTTTCCACAGTTGATCGCCGGACCGATCGTGCGTTATCAGGATGTGCAGCGGGAGGTAGATGTGCGCAGGGAAACGGTCGCGGATGTTACGCATGGCCTGCAGCGTTTTCTGGTCGGACTCGGTAAAAAAGTGCTGCTCGCCAACCAGATTGGCGTGCTATGGGACTATATAAAGGGTCTTGGCAGTGCGGACATGAGTATGGCGATGGCATGGCTGGGGGCACTGGCATTTACGTTCCAGATCTATTTTGACTTTTCCGGATATTCAGACATGGCGATCGGTCTCGGAGAGATGTTCGGATTCCATTTTCCGGAGAACTTTGACCATCCGTATGAGTCAAAGAGTATCACGGAGTTCTGGCGCAGATGGCATATGACGCTCGGTACATGGTTCCGTGAATATGTGTATGTACCACTCGGTGGCAATCGAAAAGGGCTCGCGCGTCAGGTGTGCAACCTGTTTGTCGTATGGTTTCTCACAGGTCTGTGGCATGGCGCCGGATGGAACTTTATTCTGTGGGGATTGTATTATTTCGTGCTGCTTGTGTTGGAAAAATTTGTGTTACGGCGTATTCTTACGCGTATCCCGGCATGGATACAGCACTTGTATACTATGTTTTTTGTCATTGTCGGCTGGGTGATCTTTGCCTGCGATGATCTGACACTGCTCGGCAGTTATGGCAAGGCGCTGTTTGGCATCGGTGTGCCGGTGGGCAATGCGCTGTCGCTCTACGAGTGGGATGTCATGGCACCGTTTCTGATGATTCTGGTGCTGGCGGCTACGACGATTCCTATGCGTATCGCAAAACAGCTGATAAAACAGGAGCGGAGAGGTGCATGGCTTATGGGCTATTCGATTGTGCTGCTGGTGCTGTCACTGGCATTTCTCGTGAGTGGAAGCTATAACCCGTTTCTATATTTCCGGTTTTAAGGGGGCCGCAGCTCCTGCAAGCATATCTGTTTTGCTTTCATTGCACGAACCATTCCGATGAGCCTTAGAAAAACCTAACTCGTGTTCAGCATAGGCTTCCACGAGTTATAAGTCTCATCTCCATCGTGCAAAGGCAGCAAAATCAGACATGACTTTGCTCGCGCTGCTACTTTTACGGAGAAAATGTAAGTGCTTATATGCTTTCTCAAACAGTATGCAACGCTAGGTTGGAGGCTGCGGGTGCAAATGTTCGTGGCATCTGCGACGTTTGTCCGGCGAAGTGCGAGCGAAATGATAGCGTTTCTTTTGTCATAGCTGAAAGCCGCAGGCTATGTGTGTGAGCAAAGCGAAAGACACATCGAGCCAAGGCTGAAGAGACAGCGAGACACCGCTGGGCAACCGGAGCAGATGATTACGATACAGTTGTGCTCGCAGCATGGTTAAAAAAGATTGCAGATATGCTTGTGGGAGCAGCGACCTCGTGAAAGTATCTCGTAATATTTGAATGCCAGCAAGTAGTGAGAGGAGAAAGAATATCGTATGGAAAAGAAAGATGACAAGCGCAGTTTATTATATATCTGTGGAGTGATCGGCGCACTGGCGGTCGGCGGCATCTGTATCTTTGCACTGCCGCAGCAGACCTATTCTGCACAGGAAAACCGGTATCTGACAACCAGACCGCAGATCACCGCAGATGGTATCTTTTCCGGTGAGGTGCAGCAGGATCTGACCGGAGCGGCGAATGACCAGTTTCCGGGGCGTGATCTGTGGATGCGGACGGCCACGACGAGCCAGTATCTGCTGTATCATAGAGAGCTGAACGGTGTCTATATCGGAAAAGACGGATATTTATTTGAAAAGGTCGTAGACAGCGATCTATCGGAAGAAAACTACAGGAAAAATATTGGATTTATCACGGCATTGAGGGAAAATGCGGACACAGAGGTATCAGTGATGCTTGTGCCGACAGCAGGAATCGTATTATCGGAGCAGCTGCCGACAAGGGCTGTGCTGTACGACCCCGCGCCGTATGAGCAGTTGGGGGATGAACTGTGTGAGGCAGATTCCGTGCGGTGGATGACACTCCGGGATGATCTGGTGCGTACTGCGCATGACAGTCTGCGTCCGCTGTATTTTAAGACAGACCACCATTGGACAACGGACGGCGCATATGTGGGAGCCGCGGCTTATCTGCAGGCGCATGGTATCACGCCTGCGGCGCAGGAGACCTATGATGTGCAGGTAAAGAGTGACCGGTTTTATGGTACTTTATATTCAAAAGTAGCTGGTCTGCCGGGTGAGAAGCCGGATGAACTCGAACTGCCAATGCAGCTGCCACCGGAGATCCGCATCGAGACAAGCGGGGCACCTGCGGATGCACTCAGCGGGAACGGAACACATGAGATGCCGCAGCTCAGTGGGATCTACGACCTGAGCAAGCTGGATAGCAAGGATAAATATGCGGTTTATTTTGGTGGTAATTATGGATCTCTGACGATCACAAATCCTTCGGCACAGACAGACCGCAAGCTCCTTGTGTTCAAAGATTCCTACGCAAACAGCATGGTACCGTATCTGATCGGCAGTTATGCACAGATCACCATGATTGACCTGCGTTATTATAATGAATCGGTGTCAGCGCTGACGGAGCAGGGCTGGGACGAGATATTGGTGTGCTATGAGATGAGCAATTTTATCAACGATAAAAATCTTTTCAAGATTTTAAGATAAAAGTGTAGTATACACCCGGCAGTTTACGTTTGGTTAGATGTAAGTACCTCAGAAAGCTGTGGTGACGACCGTGGCAGGCGCGCAGAGGAGACAACAACATGTTACTATTTTTATCCATGCTGGATACAGAGGAAGAGCAGAGCAAGTTTGCATTTCTGTATGAAAAATACCGCTATCTGATGTGGTATGTGGCAAAAGACATCTTAAAAGATAAAGATCTGGCAGAGGATGCTGTGCAGGAAGCGTTTTTGACACTAACAAAGCATCTGGATCAGGTAGAAGATCCGCATAGTCCGAGGACGAAGCGGTTTCTCGTGACGATCACAAAGAGTCGTGCGATTGACCTGCTGCGAAAAGAGCAGAGGGCAGAGTTTACCGAATATGAAGATGCGCTGGGTGATACCAGAGGGGCAGACGATACGCTGGATACATATCTGAAGGTGGAGGCTTATGAACAACTTGTGGATGCGATCCGCAGCCTGGATGAAAACTACCGGGTAGTCTTGGAATGCCGTTATCTGCATGAATTATCAGAGAAAGAGACCGCAAAGGTACTCGGACTGGCAGAAAAGACAGTGAATGTACGGACTTACCGGGCGAGAAACAAATTAAAGCAAGTGCTTTGGCAGAATCAGGGAGGTAATGTATGAGTCTGAATATAAATGGCGAGCGGTTGCTGGCCGAGGCACTGGCAGATGCAATGGATCGGGATCTCGAATCGGTTCCTTCGCAGGGGGAGCTCCGGGCGCAGCATCATTTTTCAGGATCTTTTGAGAGGGAGATGCGCAAACTGGAAAAACAGACCACGCGGGGTACAGATGTGGCAGAATCCGACAAAGCGGCGGTATATCCCGCAAGGCGATGGAGACGTTACGGTGCATGGGCAGCAGCATTTGTCTGTGTGATCGGACTGGCTGCAGTGGCAGCATCAGGTGGTCTGTTCCATACGGGAGCGAAGAATGCACCGGCGGAGGGAGAGATGGCAGTGGCTGATGGTGCAGCAGCCGAGAGTGAGGAAGAAGAGACCTGGGACACTACAACAGATCAGACGGGTGCTGCGGATCGTATGCAAGAGTCGTATGATGAAGAAATCGATGGCGCAGACAATGGATCGTATGCTGCTGCACTGCCAGAGGATGGCGCGGATGAAAAAGTGGCAGCCCCTGACTGGCAGACACAATTGCTGCTAGAGAGTGCGAAGGCGGATGAATGGGTCGACTGGAACTATGGACAGCTCTGCGATGATGGTTCGATCATTCTGGAGACGATCACGAACGAAAATTTGACAGAGGAGACCGGAATCCGGCAGCTGCGGGTGAGTGATATTTATGAGGTCTATTATGAGCAGACAGACGGTGAGTGGACACGTGTCTATTATACTTCGGATCGGCGAAACGGTGTATTCCGGGGTGGTGAACAGGAAGAACAGTGGTATCTGCTGTCAGATCTGAATATGACGCAGTCCGGAACTTATCGGCTGGTGCGTCAGGTCAACCAGTACCGGCAGATGTTACAGCTGCAGGTGGAAGTGCAGTAGGAGGGTTTGGAGTATCAGGAAAGGGGGACATATTATGAGAAAAATGATGGAAAAAATGAAGGAAAAAGTTCCGAAAACAAGCATGACAGATGGAATCAATCCGCAACGCAGCCATAAAAAGCGCGCCGGGCTCGCGATGCTGCTGGTACTGATGCTGACATTTGGTCTGGCTGGCTGTGGCAGCACATCTGCGACCATGGCAGATCAGGCGGCACCAGCAGCTACAGCTGATGGGGGAAGCTACGATGTCAAAGAGGACACGACGGTCGAAGATGCGGCAACGGAAGAGAGCGGAATGACCAGTGAGAACGATCCGGGGACATCGGAAGCACCACAGACAGACGAGAAGATCATCTATACTTATAATTATTCGGTTGAGACGAAGCAGTTTGATACATTTATGGATACGGTGCAGAAGCGGATCAGCGAATATGGCGGTTATCTGGAGAGTTCAGAGACAAATGGCAATACAAATCTGAATATGACCAGATACACGAATATGGTGATCCGCATACCGGCTGATAAAATGGATCAGTTTTTAGCGATGGTCAAGGAGAATTCCAATGTGACCTATGCCGGATGTTCGACGGAAAATGTGACACTCAGCTATGTAGACTTACAGAGCCATATCAAGGCACTCAAGGTCGAGCAGGAGACGTTGATGGGACTGTTGGAGCGTGCGACAAAGCTGTCAGATGTGTTAAAATTGCAGGAGCAGCTGACCGATGTGCGCTATCAGTTAGAGAGCTATGAGTCACAGCTTCGTGTCTATGATAACCGGATTGACTATGCGACATTGTATCTGGATATCAACGAAGTAGAACGTGAGACAAATGTCTCAGATAAACTCAGCTACGGGGAAGAGATCCGTCAGGGATTGTCAGATACATTCTATGCGCTGGGACAGGGATTCCGGGGCTTTTCAATCTGGTTCATTGTCAATCTGCCGGTGATCCTGCTGCTGGCAGTGATCGTTCTGGTAGTCGTTGTGGTCATCCGTAAGGTGAGCAGACGGCAGGGGAGAGAAAAGCGTAAAAAATGGGAAGTAAAACAGCCGCAAAAAGAACTGGAAAAAGAATTGGAAAAAGAACAGGAAAAACAGCCGGAGGATTCTGGTGTTAAGAGATAGTTTCAGAGGGCAGCCCTTGCGGTTGCCCTCTTGATTGTGGTAAAATATAGACAGTCCAGAACCTAAAATGAGCAAAAGGAAAGCTGTGAAACAGCGATTTTGCGAATGGCTCAGAACTGTTTGTAAAGAAGGAGGAACAAACAATGTATCAGAAAGTAAAAAAACTGCTGGCAGCGCTGTGTATTTTTGCACTGGTATTTACCGCGATGCCTGCTGTGCCGGCAAAGGCAGCGACAGCAGTTCCAAAGTTCAAAAAAACTTATGCCAATCTGTACCAGAATGGCAGCACAAAGGGTAAATATAAATATACCCTCACGAACCTGAAAAAGGGGCAGACGGTCAAGTGGACAGTCACAGGTCCCGGAAAATCTTATGTCAAGTGGAAGAAAGCGACCACAAAAGTGACCGGTAAGACCGCCAGCAACACGTTCACCGTAAAGACAAACAATGCGATGGCTGCGAAGAATAAGAAGGTGACGCTGCAGGCAGAGGTGCTGTCCGGCAAATCATCCCTGTGTACAGTGTCAGCGAATGCCAGAATTAAGGTCAAGCCTACAAAAGTGACCTTGACGACACCGGATGAAGTGGATGATGTGCTCTATGTCGGCAGCAGTTATCAGTTTGGTTATCAGCTGACACCAGTGAATGCGACCTGTACGAACGAGTGGACGGTGACAGGCCAGGATCAGGTAGATTATTCATCTTATATGAGCAGCACCGGTGTATTTAAACCGATGAAGACCGGTACCTATACCATCAAGATGAACGCCAAGATAGGAAGCAGCGTGGTAAAATCAGCATCCGTGACAGTAGAAGTCGCAGATTACATAGTATCTGTAAAACAGACGGATGCCAATAAGATAGAAGTCAATTATTCTGGAGATATGCACAGTAATGTGACGAAAGATGATTTTTCTGTCAAGGATACAGCCGGTGCATCATCGGTGATAAAAAACATGGCATTTTCCGCAGATGGCAAGACAGCAAAGATCACACTGCTCACAAATCTGCGTGACGGTGTATCCTATACAGTCAGCGATTCTCTGACATCAAAGGATTTCAAAGCAAGTGTCGGCATTCCTGTCAAGCTGGAGATCCTGACACAGAAAGTGACTGTAGATAAGGAAACTGCGATTGAATATGCATTGTATGATGAGAATGGAGTCAATGTAGCGGCTGCATATCCAGGCACATTAGATTATGATGCGGAGGTCACAAACGGTTATCTCACAGACTCTAAAAAGCTGTATATGACTACCATTGGCAAGACTGCTACAGTGACTGTGAAGTATACGAGCAAGACAGAGGCCGGGCTTGTACTGGTAGGAACCGGTGTCATCACCTGTGAGGCAGCATCGACATCTGTCGACACTAATTTTACAATGACGGCTGCAACAACAACGCCTGATTATTCAGCGAACAGCTACAAGGATAACAGACGCGTGGCGATCGGAAAGACCTATTATGCGCATTTCCGCGCACTGGATACAGACAAGAGTGAGATTAAATATACATCCATAAAATATGAATCCTCCGATCCGGATTCACTGATCATCTCAAAAGATGGAAAGGTAACACCGATTCGGAGTGGACAGGTCAACGTGATCATCACGGCAGTCTATGCAGATCAGGAATATGCTTACAGCTATGATGTTACGGTAGCAGATGCACCGAAGCTGACGTCATTAAATCTAAGCACCAACAGCGTGACAATGTCAAACGTATATAGTTCAGAGTACCGCCAGTATATTGATGTGACTGCGCTCGATCAGTATAGTGAGCGTCTGGTATTGACAGGTGAGACAGGTACTGTGACGAATACAACGACCAGCCTGATCAACACAAGCGTTGCAAGCTATGACGCAGCAAATGACCGTATCGTGCTCAATGCATCCAATGCGATACCGGGTACTTATAATTATACGCTGACATTGACTTCCGGTGGAGAAAAAGCATCCGTAGCATTTTCTGTTGTGATCGTCAGCGTATCCAGCGTACCTTCCAATGCAGCGACAACCTATGCGATTGAGATGGATAAGCATAGTGATGACCTGTCATTGACTACAGATGTGAACGGCAGCCGTTATGTCAATGTGCGTCTGGCACAGTACAAGGGTGGTGTATTTACCAATTATGCGATGTTTACATCTGCAACAGTGACAAAAGGCAGCGAATACTATGGTTCAGATCTGACGGTAGCGGGAACGACTGCAAAGCAGACAATCGGGGCAGCTAACCGGTTATCGTTAAAGACACTTGATATCACCTCCGATGCATGCCGCAAGGCGTCAACTGGAACGTATAACATTACCTTACAGTACTACTCATCGGCAGATAAGGCATATGTGACGCTGGCATCTACACTGACGCTGACAGATAAGCAGGATGAGCCGGAGATCACGATTGAGCGTGTGACCGCATCAAAGAGCTGCACAACGGCACTGGAGCTGGCACAGAATTGCCTGATTCCTGAGAATGGTACGATTACAGAGTGTGTTGTCACAGGGGAGACACAGCCGGGTTCTAAGGTTGCGGTCAAGGCTGGAGACCAGATCAATATCAAATCAGTGACTGTGACTGGCACTTATCAGATCGCCGGTGACAAAAAGATCAACATGACATATACCATTAGTATTGGAAAGACATTGACGAATATTTAGAAGTGTATATTTATAGCAGGGGGGCTGTCACACGTTCGTGTGACAGCCCCCCTGCATGTTCGTTATATTTAACTATTAGAATCATTGTCTGACAGATAGCGCATCCGGCTGCTATCTGTTTTCTTATTCGCAGATATATAGGAGACTTCTTTACCTCCGTTCATGATGTGCATACAGTTCGGACACAGCGTGCCAAAAGATACCGGCACACCACATCGCTGACAACGGGTGTTCATCATCTTATTTTCACCTGTCACATATTCGATACGTCCCTCTTTGATCCATTTGCGCACTTTGCTTTGTGGAATATGGAAGATCTCTGCCAGTTCAAATTCCGTGACATCGTGTGTACGGATATATTCACGGATTTCCCGAAACAGTACATCATCCTCGCAAGCGGGGCAATAATCTTTTTCGTAATTAATTGGCAGTGCCCTGCCACACATGGTACATGATTTGTAATTGCTTAATTCTTCAGGTCGTTTCATGGTACATCCTCCTCCGGATAATTACCGGTTATATCGGCTATATCGGCTATATATAGAGATAGAATATCCTGCAGATATCTACGGTATTGCTCACAGACCGACGCTGGTGAGACAATGCGTATGCGGCTGCCAAAACCGGAAAGCCAGCCAAAAAACTGGTGGCTGACAGCTACACTCGCACGCACCTGTAATTCCTGTTCGGATATGGGGCGCATTGGGACATCGGTTCCAAACCGGTCAACCATAACGCCGGCCAGGGAATTGTCACAGCGCAGCGTAACAACAGTCTCATCACCGGCAAACATGCCGAACGTCTTTTTTGCAAAACCGGCGATATCCAGTGCCTCGAAGACATCCCGTCCTAGACGGGGCTGCTCCAGGATGCTGAGACTGAGCATTTTATCTACACGGTAGTATTTTAATATGGATGCTGCGTGATCGTAAGCAATCAGATAATAGTTCTCATTTTCCCAGGTCAAAAGCCAGGGGCTGACCTCGTAGAAGGCGCCTGATCTGCGCGGAACGAGTTGTTTGGAAGCAGACCATTCACAGTAGAGAAAACGGATCATGCATTCCGATGCCATTGCAGTGTAGATCGTATCTACACTGTAATAGATCTGCTCATTGACGGATTTACCGCGCTGCGCGACAACTACCTGACGGTGTAACTGACCTGCCTCGGCATGGCTTGTGAGTGTCTCCAGCTTGGCGATCAGTGCACGGGATTTCTTTGCAGTCACAAAGCGGGAGGCCTGTACGGCATCTACAAGCAGCTTGAGCTCTGCCAGCTCAAATCTGCGGCTGGCGAGATAATATCCCTTCGGCTCGCTGCGTGCTGCAATGATATCGAGTCCGAACCGCTGCAGGGTATGGATATCATCATAGACCGTTTTTCGCTCGACACGGATACCCTGGGTGTTCAGGTAGGAGATGATCTCAGCAGTCGAAATGGGGTGCTGTTCATCCGTGCGCTCATACAGAAGCTGCGCCAGATACAGGATTTTCAGTTTTTGACCATATGATTTGGGCATAACGCATCCTCGTAATCAGATATTTCACGTAACTGAGACATATCAGACAGTTACGGTTCAGATACAGTGTAGCACACTTTAGGAAAAATGGGTAAAAAAATGTATGAAAAAACGACCGCCGAAGCGATCGTTTTTTCGAGGAGTTTAGTTATGAAAATGTTACATCTATATAGGGAATTGTTGCTATCAACATCTCTGTTGATAGACATAGTATATCTAGCAAATGTGACAAAACTGTGTCCGAAAAATAAAAGAAATCTAAAATAAATCTTAAACAATTCTAACGTATCATGCCTTGTATCGCTACAATCTCTGTGCTAGAATAAAAAACGGTAACAAAGTGAAAGAAAACAAAAAGGACGGTCTCAATGACAATCAATACTTTTTTTCTAAAGCTGCTTAGCAATCAGGTTCTGATAGGAGGAATCGCCGGATGGTTTGCGGCACAGTTCTGTAAGACGCTGCTCTATGCAATCATCAACCACAAGCTGGATATCACCCGTTTTTGGGGAGATGGAGGCATGCCATCAGCACATTCTTCGACGGTGAGCTGTATGGCGGTGACGGCAGGTATCGTATACGGTGTGGATTCCTTTCCGTTTGCGGTCTGTGTGATCGTGGCGCTCATTACGATGAGGGATGCCATGGGAGTGCGGCTGGAGACCGGTAAGCAGGCAAAGCTGCTCAATGAGATGGTACGGCTGTTTTCAAAGGACAACCCCAGTCTGCCGGAGCAGCGGCTGAAGGAGTTTGTCGGCCATACGCCGATGCAGGTGTTGATCGGGTGCGTGACAGGCTGTGTGATGGCAGCGCTGTTGAACCTGCTATATGTCTGACAGAAGATAAATAAAGGTGGAATAGAGGTTAATATAGAGTGAGAGATTTGACAAAGGGCAATCCGATGAAGCAGATCTTATTATTTATGCTGCCCATTCTGATAGGAAACGTACTGCAGCTGACCTACAGTCTGGTAGATACCCGTGTCGTAGGTTCCGTGCTGGGAGATACTGCATTGGCAGCAGTCGGGGCGACGACTTCTCTGAGCACGCTGGTGATCGGTTTCCTGCAGGGACTCACCAATGGTTTTGCCGTGATTGTGGCGCGGTTTTTCGGCGCAGGCGATGAGCAGGGGCTCAGACGTTCGGTAGCAGCATCGAGTGTGCTGTCGTTGGGAGTCAGTCTGACCCTGACGGTACTCAGCATCGTGTTTTTGCACCGGATATTCGCTGTGCTGCACATTGGCAGTGATATCTATGCATTATCATATGAGTATATTGTAGTGATCTTTGCGGGGATGACGGTATCGATGCTGTACAATCTGTGCGCGGCTATGCTGCGGGCGATCGGAGATTCTGTGACACCGCTCATTTTTCTGGCGGTTTCCGTGGTTTTAAATATTTTCGGAGACCTGTTCTGTATCTGTGTACTTGATATGGGTGTGCGCGGAGCAGCAGTGGCGACTGTCGCAGCGCAGCTGTTTGCAACGATATTGTGTCTGTTATTTATTTATAAAAGATATGAGATCCTTCATATTTACAGGGAAAGCTTCGGATTCTCAAAAGAACTGGCAAACCATCTGCTCGGCTGTGGATTATCCATGGGATTTATGGGATGTCTGGTGAATATCGGTTCGGTTGCATTGCAGACGGGTATCAATACACTCGGAAATGACATCATCGTCGCACATACGGCGGCGCGTAAGCTGACGGAACTGTTCATGCTGGCATTTGGCGTGATCGGAACAACGATGGCGACATATTCCGGTCAGAATTTCGGTGCCGGGCGGATTGACCGTGTCAAAGAAGGCGTGCGTGCAGCACTTACGATCGTATTTATCTGGTGTGGTGTCGTATTGCTGTGCAGCTATACGATCGCGCCGGCATTGATCCGGCTGATCACAGGGACAAGGAGTGAGGCCGTAGTCTCAGCGGCATGGTCATATCTGAAGTTTGATACATTGCTCTACTGGGTGACGGCGATCATTATCGTACTGCGTAATACGATGCAGGGCATCGGGGATCATGTGACCCCGATTGTATCCAGCAGTATCGAGTGTATAGGCAAGATGATACTCGTGAATCTGCTCGTGGAGCCGTTCGGATACTGGGGGATCATCGTTTCCGAGCCGATTACGTGGTGTTTTATGGTGATTCCGCTGATCGTACAGTACATACGCAATCCGTTATTGAAAAGAGTGAATCAGATGTAGCTACAGGGAATCATTTCTGATGGGTATGGCTACCTGTGTAATATAATCATTACTGTGGGAACCACGGTTCGGTGGCCCTTCTAAATAGATGCAGCGATAATGTCCGGTTGTTTCCACATGGTGCAGCCGGACATATTCATCTAAAGCAGAAATTGCAGCTCCGATCCCCTCATATGATCCACGGTAGTAGATGCATAGTGCAGGCGTTTCGTCAAATTCTGTCCGCTCCATGCCATCGAAGGTATCATTGACAGGTATGCAGCACATGAGATCCAGATCATTGCTGTCACCACCCATACGAATCGTAAACATTCGGGCAAGCATAGACATCATGCCTGTTCTCGCTGCTGCAATATAGGTATCGCGCAGCCTGTTTGATGCATCCACAATATCTTTGCACCGGTATCTGCGGCAAAAGCATATCTGCTGTGGGAGAAGCACCCGGTGTACACTCAGATCCCCCTGTTTTGCAGAGCGGATCTGCAGCATCTGGATATTACGGTCTAACGCGGCGCGCAGATTCATCAGCCGTTCCAGGTGGTGATCCAGATTGCCGGTATCATAATAATATTCTGCTATTTCTGTCAGTGTCAGACCAAGTGCCTGCAGAGACCGGATTGACCGGATCTGAGTCATATTGTCTGCCGTATAATACCGATACCCGCTATGTTCGTCTCTGACAGCAGGCGTCAGCAGTCCCATATTTTCATAGACCAGAATGGTCTTTCTGGTCACACCGAGAATCTTTGTGATCTCGCCCATTTGAAACAGATGATCGTCGTGTTTTTTCATAGGAAGCTCCATTCGCTATTTACTTGACTCGTACCCTAGGGTACAACATATAATGAGTGTAACAGAAGCCTGTAGATTCTACAAGGCGAAAATAACACAAGGGAGGGATTTTATGAGAGTGAAAGGTCACAGAGGAATGACCGGTTTAAAAAGATCTGTCATATTCACGTTGATCATCGCCATGTTGGTCACACTGGTTCCGGCAGACGCATTTGCTGCATCCGTTGCCTATCTGACAGAAGATCCGAATGCCGATCTGTATCCATTTCCGTTAGACATGGATTTCCTGTCGAACTATCTGTATGGAAGTGAGGAAAACACCAAGGGTAAGGTATATGCAACATATGCGCGCGAGG
Organism: uncultured Eubacterium sp.; assembly: GCA_934351445.1. Taxonomy (GTDB): domain Bacteria; phylum Bacillota; class Clostridia; order Lachnospirales; family Lachnospiraceae; genus W0P33-017. The sequence continues at coordinate 28,107 of CAKRIZ010000009.1, read as the reverse complement.
TTCCGAAGGAATGGATTCCCCGCGAGATGCCACCCAGCCTTCAGAGCAGTTACTGGGGGAAGGCTGTGGTACATACGACGGTAGCAAAGGCATATTTCTATCCTGGTGAACCGCCGATCGACTATCATAAGAAAAGAATTGAGGAACTGAACCAGACTGCCTACCGCTATCTGGGAACACATCCGGAGGGGCAGGCAAATCTCGCCTTTTATTGCGCAGAAACGAGTGAATTCAAAGTCATTGCATACGATGCCAACTGGGTCGCTATCTGGAGTCCGGGTGGAATCGATGTCGGACAGGGACTCACCAGTACCTGTGGCGGACTCGGAACAGAGCAGTACGCCAGCTGGAAACCGGGTGTATATTTTATGCCGCGCAAATATGTTTACATCACCGATGCGAGAAATCAGCAGTTAGAGATACCGAAGATCACGGCATCGGGAACAGCGACCTGCAATGTTTATGTAAAGACAACACCGGCGAGTGATAATTATGTGGCAGCAGGACTGATTGAGACGAACCAGCTGTTTCAGGTGACAAAGACGACGCCGATCAATGGACATTATCAGATTTATTATAAGCAGGGACTCTACTATGTCAATGCGAAATATGTAAACCTGCGGATGTCAGACGAAAACAAGCCTGTGATGCAGTATAACGCGGTGGTCACAGCCGGTGATCCGGTTGACATCACCTCACAGGCACAGGCATCTTCCTCTGTAGAGGGAACTGTGAAAAAAGATGCCAAGCTTCAGGTGGTTAAGAAAAACGCCGGCAACGGTTATTCACAGGTGTGGTTTAATTCAAAGAAGTGCTACATCCCTACAAAGTATCTGGGCGGATTTGAAGATTATTATTCGCTCGCAGACATCAAGAAGCTGGGAAAACCGAAGGGAAAGCTCGTCCTCGACGCACCGTGGTCCGCGCTGGGCAACACCGCATATTCAGCGGAGGCTCTGAAAATCCTGAAAAAGTACCATATGAATCCGACTAATTATAAGGCATTGCAGAAAATAAAAGCAATCAATGGTTCTTATCATATGGAGGATGGCGACATTGCTACCGTGTATGGAATCAATAAATATAGCTATTATTCAGAGGATTTCCCGGATTATAAGGAAAAGACGACGATATACAAGATATTATATGATGGAAAAGTATGCTACACCATGGATCTGGGGCATGAAACAATGAACTATTACCCCGGCAATAAATATTCAAAGAAGGTTACCGCGGAAACGAAGCAGCTCTGGATCTATTGTAATAAAAATAGTGGTGGAGGGTACTTAGAGGCTTATAAGGTAGACGGTTACTATTACTACTATAAGTTAGATGATATCGCATATCTGCTGTCAAAAACAAATAAATCCTTTAATGTGACATATGATAAGAAGCATGATGCAATTATCGTTGACAGCATGACTCCGTATAAGGGGAAGACCTCGGCTTTGAAGAAAGGCAACGGCAAAAAACATAAAGTGATCGTTTCCACCACCAGCTTTGTGTGGGATGGCGAGGTAGTTGGAATTCCCTGCTACAAGATCGATGGCAAGTATTATGTGTCAGCAGCTGCCATTGCTGCATTGACAGATTCACGCTTTGAGGATACCCATTATGGGTGGAGTATAGAAACGACCAGACCGAATAAAATCGACGCTTACGGCTAAAATCTATAAGGTCAAAAATAAGAACCGGGACTCTATCGAGCCTCCGGTTCTTATTTTTGCTGTCATATTTATTTCCGATAGTTAATTGCAGCCTCCACAAATCCGCGGAACAGCGGATGCGGGCGGTTCGGACGTGATTTGAGCTCCGGGTGAGCCTGCGTGGCTATAAACCACGGATGTGCCGGCTCCTCGATCATCTCAACAATGTGTCCGTCCGGGGAGAGACCGGCGAGCAGCATGCCGTTTTCCGTCAGCACAGCACGGTAATCGTTGTTGACCTCGTAGCGGTGACGATGACGCTCATGGATTGTTTTATCACCGTAGAGCCCATATGCTTTGGAGTTCTCGTCCAGCTCACACGGATAGGAGCCGAGACGTAACGTACCGCCGATGTCGCCGTCCTCATCCTGATCCGGCATGAGAGCGATGACCGGATGTGTCGTCTGCGGGTCGAGCTCGATACTGTGAGCGTCATGCAATCCGCAGACATGACGGGCGAATTCGATGATTGCGACCTGCATACCCAGACACAGACCCAGATAAGGGATCGCATGCTCACGTGCATATTGGCATGCGGTGATCATGCCCTCGACACCACGGGTACCGAAACCGCCTGGCACGAGGATGCCGCTGACATCTGAGAGCAGGCTGTCTACGGTCTCATCTGTTACGAGCTCGGAATCGACCCATTTGATATTTACGGTGCAACGGCCCGCGATACCGCCGTGCTTGAGTGCTTCTACAACAGAGATATAAGCATCATGCAGCTGTGTATATTTCCCGACGAGTGCGACCGTCACCTCTTTATTCGGATGACGCAGCGCATCGACCATATCCTCCCAGTCTTTCAGATCCGGCTCCGGACAATCAAGCCGGAGGCATTCGCAGGCTACTTTTGCCAGATTCTCGCGTTCCATGGCCAGTGGCGCTTCATATAGATATTCTACATCCAGATTCTGGAGTACGTGGCTGCTCGGAACGTTACAGAACAGCGCGATTTTATCCTTTAATCCCTGGTCGAGTGGCTGTTCGCTGCGGCAGACGATCACATCCGGCTGGATACCCATACCCTGCAGTTCTTTGACGGAAGCCTGTGTCGGCTTGGTCTTTAACTCGCCGGAAGCACGGATATAGGGAATCAGTGTGACATGAATCAGCATTGCATTTTCACGGCCGACTTCATGCTGGAACTGACGGATTGCTTCTAAAAACGGCTGGCTTTCGATATCACCGACGGTACCGCCGACTTCGATAATGGCGATATGTGTATCGTCGGATGTATAATTGCGGTAAAAACGGCTCTTGATCTCATTGGTAATATGGGGGATCACCTGCACCGTGCCGCCGCCGTAATCGCCACGCCGCTCTTTTTGCAGGACAGACCAGTAAATTTTACCGGTAGTAACATTCGAATTTTTGGTTAAACTTTCATCAATAAAACGTTCATAGTGCCCGAGATCGAGATCTGTCTCTGTACCGTCATCGGTGACAAACACTTCGCCGTGCTGGATCGGATTCATGGTGCCGGGATCAATATTGATGTAAGGATCAAATTTCTGCATCGTTACAGTGTAGCCGCGTGCCTTGAGCAGACGGCCGAGAGAAGCGGCAGTGATTCCCTTTCCGAGACCGGAAACAACACCACCAGTGACAAATACATATTTTACGGACATAGTAGCTTCCTCCATAAGTGATAGATAAGTAATAGAATTCTATATTCTTTCAATATTATACATCAAAATATTATACATCCGGGCAATGAGGAATTCACTTAATATAATTAATATTTTCTTTAGAAAATGTTTATAAAAAACGGAAAAGTACATATTGAAATCAAGCGAGTTTGCTTTTATAATGGTAGGAAGTACGACAAGAGAAAGAAAGTTGGTAACAAGAGTATGGAAAATGGCAATTTCGGAGGCGGAGGCAGCAATCCGAATAACAAAAATAACAATCAAAACGGTGGAAATAATAACCGTGGCAATGGCGGCGGGCCGCGCAACAACCGCAACGGCCAGATGATCATGATCTTTATTCTGATCACACTGGTGGCATTGTTGTTCATGAGCCTGGTCAGCAAGTGGCAGACGCAGATGACTGCGCAGGAGATCTCATATACGGAGTTCCTGCAGATGGTTGCAGATGGTAAGGTCGAGAGTGTTGACCTTGATTCCCAGCAGATTGACATCACACCGAAAAAGAGTGCGAACGAGATCATACCGATCACCTATTATACCGGCTATGTCGGTGATGATGATCTGATCTCGACATTGAAGGAGGCCGGTGTAGATATCAAGGGTGAGATCCCGGATAACACTGCCGGATGGATCTACAATATCGTGAGCTTCCTGCTCCCGCTTGTGATTCTGTGGGTATTGCTCGGATTCCTCATGAAACGTATGGGTGGCGGCGCGATGGGCGTTGGCAAAAATACAGCGAAAGTATATGTAGAGAAAAAGACCGGTGTGACCTTCAAGGATGTCGCCGGACAGGATGAGGCGAAGGAATCGTTGCAGGAAGTAGTGGATTTTCTGCATAATCCGAAAAAATATACGCAGATTGGTGCAAAACTGCCCAAGGGAGCGCTCCTTGTAGGCCCTCCCGGAACCGGTAAAACATTATTGGCAAAGGCTGTTGCAGGAGAGGCTGGTGTACCGTTCTTCTCATTGGCTGGATCTGATTTCGTAGAGATGTTTGTCGGAGTCGGAGCTTCACGTGTGCGTGACCTGTTCAAGGAGGCGCAGAAACAGGCTCCCTGTATCATTTTTATCGATGAGATCGATGCGATCGGAAAGAGCCGCGACACCAGATATGGTGGTAACGATGAGCGCGAGCAGACATTGAACCAGCTATTGGCAGAGATGGATGGATTTGATACATCCAAGGGTCTGTTGATCTTAGCAGCGACAAACCGTCCGGAAGTGCTGGATAAGGCATTGCTGCGTCCGGGTCGTTTTGACCGCCGGATCATCGTAGATAAGCCGGATCAAAAGGGTCGTCTGGAGACATTGAAAGTACATTCCAAGGATGTCAAGATGGATGAGACGGTCGATCTGGATGCGATTGCACTGGCTTCAGCAGGTCTGGTCGGGTCAGACCTGGCAAATATTATTAACGAAGCAGCGATCAATGCAGTCAAGCATGGCAGGGCATTTGTCAACCAGGGTGATCTGTTTGAGGCATTTGAGATCGTAGCTGTGGGTGGTAAAGAGAAGAAAGACCGCACGATGAGTGATCAGGAACGCAAGATTGTTTCTTACCATGAGGTCGGTCATGCGATGGTAGCCGCTTTACAGAAAAATACCGAGCCTGTGCAGAAGATCACGATCGTTCCCCGGACGATGGGAGCGCTCGGTTATACGTTACAGACGCCTGAGGAGGAGAAGTTCTTACAGACGAAGGACGAATTGCTGGCGAAGATCCGCACCTATATGGCAGGTCGTGCGGCGGAGGAGCTGGTATTCCAGTCTGCGACGAGCGGAGCTTCAAATGATATTGAGATGGCGACACGGATTGCGCGTGCGATGGTAACGCAGTACGGTATGTCGGAGGAATTCGGCATGATGAGCCTTGAATCAGTCGAAAATCATTATCTGGACGGTCGTCCGGTACTCAACTGCGGTGAGGAGACTGCGGCACAGATCGATAAGGTCGTACAGAAGATGATCAAGGATGCCTATGACGAGGCGACCAGGCTGCTTGTGGAGAACCGCGAGATTCTTGACCGGATCTCTGATCACCTGTATGAGAAAGAGACGATCACCGGTAAAGAGTTCATGAAGATTTTCCGTGAAATGAAGGATCTGCCCGATCCCGATGCGGAGCAGTCCGAGAGCGCAGAGCAGACATCCGGTGACAGCTCAGAGGAAAAATCGGTTGTGATAAGACCGCTCGAGGAGAAAAAGGACGAGGACAATGGCGTTTGATTTTGCAGAGGAATTAGCAAAGCTTCCGAACAAACCCGGAGTCTATATCATGCACGATAAAAAAGATGCGATCATCTATGTTGGCAAAGCGATCTCGCTGCGCCATCGCGTGCGGCAATATTTTCAGGCGAGTCACCATGAGGGCATCAAAAAAGACCGCATGGTGCAGCAGATCGACCGCTTTGAGTATATTGTGACGGATTCTGAGCTGGAAGCGCTGGTGCTTGAGTGTAATCTGATCAAAGAGCACAGACCAAAATATAATACGATGCTTACGGACGACAAGACGTATCCATATATAAAAGTGACGCTGGGGGAGATGTTCCCCAGGGTCCTTTTTTCGCGTCAGCTAAAGAAAGATAAATCGGCATATTTCGGACCTTATACGAGTGCAGGTGCGGTGAAGGATACGATTGGGTTGATCCACAAGCTCTACCAGATCCGAACGTGTAACCGATGTCTGCCACGAGATATTGGTGCGGAGCGGGCCTGTCTGAACTATCATATCCATCAGTGCCAGGCACCTTGTCAGGGCTATGTATCGCAGGAAGAATACCGCAAGCAGATTGAGGGTGTGATGGATTTCCTGAATGGGCGGTATCAGCCGGTACTGCGTATGCTGCAGGAGAAGATGGAGGCAGCAGCGGGGGCGCTGGATTTTGAGAAGGCTGCCGAATACCGGGATCTGCTTGGCAGTGTGAAGCAGATTGCCCAGAAGCAGAAGATCACGCATGCAGATGGGGAGGATCGCGATATTTTAGCCTTGGCATGTGATGACAGGGATGCCGTCGTACAGATCTTTTTTGTCCGTGATGGACGGATGATCGGCAGGGATCATTTTTATCTGAGAATCGTCAATGAGGATACGCCGGCGCAGATACTGACTTCTTTTATCAAGCAGTTCTATGCGGGCACACCATATATTCCGCGGGAACTCATGCTGCAGACAGATATTGACGACCTTGAAGTCATCGAGGAATGGCTCAGTAAGCGCAAGGGACAGCGTGTCTATCTGCGTGTGCCCAAGCGTGGCTCCAAGGAAAAACTGGTCGAGCTGGCAGAGAAAAACGCGATGATTGTATTGACACAGGATCGGGAGAAGATCAAGCGCGAGGAGGGTCGGACGATCGGCGCGGTCAAGGAACTGGCAGATCTGCTGTCGCTGCCCCGCGAACAGCTCCACCGGTTGGAGGCATATGATATATCCAATACGAATGGCTTTGAATCTGTCGGGTCGATGGTCGTATATGAAAAGGGCAGGCCAAACCGCAGCGATTACCGTAAGTTTAAGCTGCGGACAGTTGCGGGACCGGATGATTATGCATCGATGCATGAGGTGCTTACGAGGCGTTTTGCACATGGTTTGAAGGAGCGCGAGGAACGACGGGAACGTGAACTGGAGGATGAATACGGCAGCTTTACAAAGTTTCCGGATCTGATATTGATGGATGGAGGTCGTGGCCAGGTCAATATCGCATTGCAGGTGCTCGATGAACTTCATCTCAATATTCCGGTGTGCGGTATGGTAAAGGATGATAATCACCGGACACGTGGGTTATACTATAATAATGTGGAGGTGCCGATTGACCGGCATAGTGAGGCTTTTCGGCTCATTACACGTATTCAGGATGAAGCGCACCGCTTTGCGATCGAGTATCACCGGTCGCTCCGCAGTAAAGAACAGGTGCATTCTGTACTGGATGATATACCGGGTATCGGACCTGCACGCAGAAAAGCACTCATGCGGACATTCCAGTCACTCGAGGCGATCCGTGCCGCTTCGGTGGAGGAACTGGCGGCAGCAGACAGCATGAATGAGCGGTCGGCGCAGGCAGTCTATGATTTTTTCCGTGAACAGTAACGTAAAATCAGCTTGCAGATTTTTATATGGTAACTTATTATAATGTTAGGTATAGTTACGAATCACGAAGTGATTGAGTGATGACATTATGTTATAGGGGGAACACACAATGACAAAAAAAGAGGTATCAGTCGCAAAATTGGCGAGATTATTAGATCTGAATAACTTTACGGAGCAGGTAAACCTCAAGCAGAAAAAGGTATGTATTACCGAGATCAACCGCCCTGCGCTGCAGCTGCATGGCTATTTTGAGCATTTTGCAGAGGGGCGCGTGCAGATCATTGGAATGGTTGAGTTTGCATATTTACAGCAGGTGGCGAAGGAACGCAAGAGAGAGGCTTATGACAAGTTCATGAGTTTCGACATTCCATGTGTCGTATTTTGCCGTGGTTTCCAGCCGGATGAGGATTTTCTGGAAGCGGCAACGAGACATAATGTAGCGGTACTCGGAACGGAACGCGCGACTTCTGCACTGACAGCGGAGCTGATCCGTACTTTAAATGAAGAACTGGCACCGTGTATCACGATCCACGGTGTGTTAGTAGATGTATACGGCGAGGGCTTGCTGATCATGGGTGAGAGCGGCATCGGAAAAAGTGAGGCTGCGCTCGAGCTGATCCGCCGTGGACACCGGCTTGTGACTGATGATGCGGTAGAGATCAAGCGTATTGATGACCGGACATTGATCGGCACATCTCCGGCGATCACCAGGCATTTTATCGAGCTGAGAGGTATCGGTATCATCGATGTAAAGTCGCTGTATGGCGTAGAGTGTGTAAAGGATAAGCAGCAGATCGATCTCGTGATCAAGCTCGAGGACTGGCACAAGGATAAGGAGTATGACCGTCTTGGCATGGAGCAGGAGTACACCGAGTTTTTAGGCAATAAAGTCGTCTGCCACTCCCTGCCGATCCGCCCCGGACGAAATCTTGCCGTCATCTGTGAGACAGCAGCGGTCAACCACAGACAGAAAAAGATGGGATATAATGCCGCACAGGAGCTGTATCGCCGGGTACAGGCGAATATCGCGAAAGGATCAAATCCAGACGATGATGAATAGAGGTCGCGGGCACAGCAGTTCCCGCAGCCGAGCAATACGATGTCGTGGTTCTGCTTGTGGGAGCCGCGACCAGATTTAGAAATAGTTTAAATATGTAATAGTTAAGGAGTGTATAAAATGGAACGAAACAACGCATGGGATGCCTATCCCGGGAACAAAAAGCAGGAAGTCTATGATTTTGCGGAAAACTACCGCGTATTTTTGTCAGAGAATAAAACAGAGCGCGAATGCGTCAGAACATTTGTAGCGCAGGCGAAAGAAGCCGGATTTATCAGTTTGGAGGAGGCAGTCGCTAAAGGAAGCACCTTAAAGCCGGGCGATAAAGTCTATGCGGATCATATGGGCAAATCACTCGCGCTGTTTGTGATCGGAAGCGCACCGATCAGCGAGGGAATGAACATCCTCGGTGCACACATCGATTCACCGCGTCTCGACCTCAAGCAGAATCCGATGTATGAGGATAATGACATGGTGCTGCTTGACACGCATTATTATGGTGGTGTCAAGAAATATCAGTGGGTCACACTGCCGTTAGCGATGCACGGAGTCGTAGCGAAAAAGGACGGCACAGTCGTAGAGATCAACATCGGTGAACAGGCCTCCGATCCTGTCGTAGGAGTGAGCGATCTGCTCATCCATCTGGCCGGTGAACAGCTTGAAAAGAAAGGCAATAAGGTCGTAGAGGGAGAAAACCTCGATGTTTTGATCGGTAATCTGCCCGCAGACCAGACAGATGAGGAGAAGAGTGCAAAGGAGCGTGTAAAAACGCAGATTTTAGAGCTTTTGAAGCAGCAGTACGAGATTGAGGAGGAGGACTTCTTATCCGCAGAGATCGAGGTTGTACCTGCGGGAGCAGCCAGAGATTATGGACTGGATCGCAGCATGATCATGGGTTATGGACATGATGACCGTGTCTGTGCATATCCTTCCTTCGAGGCAATATTACAGATGGAGACACCGGAGCGCACGAGTGTGTGCCTGCTCGTGGATAAAGAGGAGATCGGCAGTGTCGGTGCAACCGGTATGCATTCGAGATTTTTTGAGAATATGGTTGCAGAGCTGCTCGACCGGTGTGGTGCTTATTCAGACCTCGCACTGCGGCGTGCGCTGCAGCATTCGAAAATGCTGTCATCTGATGTGAGTGCTGCATATGACCCGAATTATCCGTCCGTATCGGAGAAGAAAAATGCAGCATATTTTGGCAGGGGTATTGTATTTAATAAATATACGGGATCACGTGGAAAGTCGGGATCCAATGATGCCAATGCGGAGTATATCGCCAGACTGCGCCGGATCTTTGATGATCATGGAGTTGCATTCCAGACATCAGAGCTGGGCAAGGTAGACCAGGGCGGCGGTGGAACGATCGCTTATATTATGGCTAATTATGGCATGGAAGTCATCGATAGCGGAGTAGCCGTATTGAACATGCATGCTCCGTGGGAGATCATCAGCAAGGTAGATCTGTATGAGGCTTATAAGGGCTACGTGGCATTTTTGAGGGAAGCATAATGCAGGACAGACAACAATTTGAGCAGGAGCTGGCAACTGTTTTAGAAGCGGATCAGATCCGCAGGGAAGAACCGCTGAGCCGTCATACCACATTCCGTGTTGGCGGTCCGGCTGAATATCTGGTGACACCGCAGATTGCACAGATCCCACAGGTGGTGGAATTATGCAGACGCTATGATCTGCCACTCACCGTGATTGGCAACGGCAGTAATCTGCTGATTGCGGATGGGGGATTGCGTGGTGTCGTGATGGAGATCGGAAAAGCCGCATCCGGGATACGGGTGATAGACGAAGAAGACCTTGCTGTTTCAGCAGGCAGTTTATTATCCGAAACGGCAGCATTTGCGGCAAAAGAAGGACTTGCGGGTATGGAATTTGCGGCCGGTATTCCGGGATCTCTGGGTGGCGCAGTCGTGATGAATGCCGGTGCGTATGGCGGTGAGATGAAGGATATTTTATCCGGAGTCCGCGTGCTGACGCAGCGTGGAGAGATCCGTGTACGTCCTGCGGACGAACTGGAGCTGTCCTACCGCCACAGCCGTATGATGGATGAACAGGATATCGTATTAGAGGCGCGCTTGAATCTGACACAGGACAGTACGGCAGTGATCCGTGCGCGCATGGAAGAATTGCGGAAAAAGCGTGTGGAGAAGCAGCCGCTCGAATATCCGAGTGCGGGCAGTACATTCAAGCGCCCGGAAGGGTATTTTGCAGGAAAACTGATTGAAGATGCAGGACTGAGAGGTTTCCGTGTGGGAGATGCGCAGGTCTCTGAAAAACATTGTGGATTTGTCATTAACCGCGGAGCAGCTACCGCAGCACAGATACTGGAACTCATGCAGGAAGTACAGCGGCGTGTGAGGGAGCATAGTGGCGTAGATCTGGAGCCGGAGGTACGGCTGTTGGGATTTTAGCTAAATCTGGTAAGAAATAGACAGGGAGGGGTTTTGTATGCGTTGTGTTATTTTAACCGGTATGTCGGGATCTGGTAAGAGTACAGCACTCAAGATGATCGAAGACATGGGATATTACTGCGTCGGTAATCTGCCGATCTCGCTCGTAGAGAGCTTTGTCGATCTGGCCGAGAATGACCCCGAGCTGGATAAGGTTGCGATCAATGTTGACATCCGCAGCGGACAGAACATCGGGGATCTGACGGCTGTCCTGGATCGTCTGCAGGAGCGCGGCAAGAGCTTTGAGATGCTGTTTCTGGAGAGTGAGGACGCGGTCATCATCAAACGCTATAAGGAGACGCGGCGCACACATCCGCTCGCGGAGGGCGGAAGAGTCGAGCAGGCGATCGAACGGGAGAGAGAACGATTGCAGCCGATCAAACGGCGCGCGGACTATATTCTGGACACGAGTCAGCTGCTGACGAGAGAGCTGCAGGCAGAACTGAAAAAGATGTTTGTTGAGAACCAGACATATAAAAATCTGTATATCACAGTACTTTCCTTTGGGTTTAAATATGGAATACCGACGGATGCAGATCTGGTGTTTGATGTGCGTTTTTTGCCGAATCCGTACTATGTAGAAGGATTGCGTCCATTGACCGGACTGGATGAACGGATTCAAAATTATGTGATGGAAGGTGACCAGTATACGGTATTTATGGAAAAGCTGGAGGATATGATCCGCTTTCTCGTGCCGAATTATGTGGCTGAAGGTAAAAACCAGCTCGTGATCGCGATCGGCTGTACCGGAGGCAAGCACCGCTCTGTCACCGTAGCACAGGGATTGTATGAGCGTCTGGGTAAGCAGGAGGACTATGGTCTGCGCGTGGAACACAGGGATATAGAAAAGGATGCCCAACGTGGCAAATAACAGGAGAGCGCGATGTCATTTTCAAGTGAGGTAAAAGCAGAACTGGCAAGGCAAACTGATAGCAAACGTCATTGTCAGTTGGCAGAACTGGCAGCGCTTGAGACGCTGGCGCCGGATCATACGCATCTGGCCGAAAAGAGAACCGCGTTAGCCAAAAAGCTGTTTGGTGTGTTGACACCGGAAGAATTGCATGCACGCATAGCGGAGCAGATGATGCAGCACCGTGAACAGTTATTGAAGCGCAGCTGCTGCAAACGGGCTTTTTTGCGCGGTGCATTTCTGGCATCCGGATCGATCAGTGATCCGGAGAAATCCTATCATTTTGAGATTGTCTGCCAGAATCCGGAGCAGGCAGCGCTGATACAGGAGTTGTTAGAATCGTTTGAACTGGATGCGAAGGTTGTACAACGGAAAAAATATTATATTACATATCTGAAGGAGGGCGCACAGATCGTCGATGCATTGAATGTCATGGGTGCTTATGTTGCACTCATGAATCTGGAAAATGTGCGCATCCTAAAAGAAATGCGTGGCTCGGTCAACCGCATCGTCAACTGCGAGACCGCCAACATCAATAAAGTCGTCGGTGCTGCGTGCAGACAGGTCGAAGATATCCGTTATATCCAGAGCCGGATCGGGTTGGACGAGCTGCCGCCGGCATTGCGGGAGATGGCATTGCTCCGGCTGGAATATCCGGATACGTCGCTCAAGGATCTCGGGGAGCTATGTGATCCGCCGGTAGGGAAATCCGGAGTCAACCATCGACTGCGCAAGCTCGGTGAACTGGCGAAAAAACTAGGAAGGTGATCGAACAATGGGCAGTCAGAGGTTATTATTTATATACAATCCACATTCAGGAGTCGGTAAAGTAAAAACACAGTTGTCAGATATTCTGGAGACTATGGTGCAGGCAGGCTACGAGGTGACAGTGCATCCGACACAGGCAGCCGGTGATGCAACACAGGTCGCGGCAGAGCATGCAGGAGACTATGATCTGGTCGTCTGCTGCGGTGGGGATGGTACACTCGATGAGACGGTATCCGGACTGATGAAGGGCAATATACATGTGCCGCTCGGTTATATTCCGGCTGGCAGTACCAACGATTTTGCGGCATCGCTGCAACTTCCGAAAAATATGGGAAAAGCAGCCGAGGTAGCTGTGGGTGGACAAGACTTCCCCTGCGATGTCGGCCTGTTTGAGGATGAGTATTTTATCTATGTAGCCGCATTCGGACTGTTTACGGAAGTGTCGTATCAGACAAGTCAGGAACTGAAAAATATGATAGGCCATGCTGCCTATATACTCGAAGGAGTCAAAAGCATCGGCAATCATCCGAGTTACCGCATGCGCGTAGAATACGAGGGCGGCTGTATCGAAGATGATTTTATATACGGAATGATCACAAATTCACTGTCGGTCGGCGGTATCAAGGGCATGACCGGAGACAATGTGGCGCTCAATGACGGTTTATTCGAAGTGATGCTGGTCAAAACACCGAAAAATATCGTTGAGCGCAACGAGATCGTAGCTGCACTCACAAAGCTGCGCCCGGAATCGGATATGATCTACACATTTAAGACAAAGGAACTGCAGATTTCACCGTATCAGGTGATCCCGTGGACACTGGATGGCGAATTTGGCGGTGACCGGACGCAGATCCACCTGAAAAATCTGCACCGCGCACTGACGATCCGTGTACCCGCGGATCAGTGACAGAAATGGCTGGATTCGGACGCTTGTACTTTACATTTACAGGCGTTCGTGTTATATTTAACAAAGATATGGGTTGAAAACCCACATACTCACAATCTATACAGAAAATGGAGGAATTCATATGTTAGTATCTGCAAAAGAGATGTTAGAGAAAGCAAAAGCCGGACATTATGCAGTAGGCCAGTTCAACATTAACAACCTTGAGTGGACAAAGGCTATTCTGTTAACTGCACAGGAGTTAAACTCACCTGTAATTCTTGGTGTATCCGAGGGCGCAGGAAAGTACATGACCGGATTCAAGACCGTTGCCGCTATGGTAAAGGCTATGGATGAGGAACTCGGAATCACAGTACCCGTTGCATTACATTTAGACCACGGTACCTACGAAGGATGCTACAAGTGTATCAAAGCAGGTTTCACATCTATCATGTTTGACGGATCACATTATCCGATCGAGGAGAACATCGCAAAGACTACAGAACTCGTAAACGTAGCACATGCAATGGGCATGTCTATCGAGGCTGAGGTTGGATCCATCGGTGGCGAGGAAGACGGTGTCATCGGAATGGGCGAGTGCGCTGATCCGGACGAGTGCAAGGCAGTCGCTGATCTGGGCGTTGATATGCTGGCAGCAGGTATCGGAAACATCCATGGCAAATATCCTGCAAACTGGGCAGGACTCAGCTTTGAGACTCTGGACGCTATCCAGCAGAAGACAGGTATCATGCCGCTCGTATTACACGGTGGTACAGGTATCCCTTCAGATATGATCAAGAAAGCGATTGATCTGGGTGTATCCAAGATCAATGTAAATACAGAGTGCCAGTTATCTTTCGCAGATGCTACACGTAAATATATCGAGGCAGGCAAGGATCTCGAAGGCAAAGGATTTGATCCCCGTAAGCTCTTAGCTCCCGGAACAGAGGCAATCAAGGCTACTGTTAAGGAAAAGATGGAGCTCTTCGGATCTGTTGGAAAAGCTTAATATAATTAAGAATTCAAAAAAACTAAAATTATCTATTGCTTTTTTACAGAAATAGGAGTATTTTAGTTGGCAGAGAAGCGAACGAGGGTGTTCCATATGAGGTGCACCCCCGTTCGCTATTTTAAACTATAAAAGGGAAAGGATAAGTGACTATTCAGTCAGCACAGACTGAAGGGTTGCAGGGATGAACGTTATGAGTGAAACGGAAAAATTCAGCGTATCAGAGATCTTTGGCGAAAATGTATTCAACGATGCAGTGATGCAGGAGCGTCTTCCGAAAAAGACCTATAAGCGTCTGCGTGAGGTCATTGAGGGCGGACATGATCTGGATCTGGCAACAGCAGATGTAGTCGCACATGAGATGAAGGAATGGGCGATCGAGCAGGGTGCTACACATTATACACACTGGTTCCAGCCGTTGACCGGAGTGACAGCAGAGAAGCATGATTCATTTATTACCGCTCCGATGGAGAACGGTAAAGTGCTCATGAGTTTTTCGGGAAAAGAGCTGATCAAGGGAGAACCGGATGCATCTTCATTCCCTTCAGGCGGACTGAGAGCTACTTTTGAGGCGAGAGGATATACCGCATGGGATTGTACGTCACCGGCATTCGTAAGACATGATGCAGCAGGTGCTACACTGTGTATACCGACTGCCTTCTGTTCCTACACAGGAGAGGCGCTTGACCAGAAGACACCGTTACTGAGATCTATGGAAGCGGTTAATGAGCAGTCGATTCGTCTGCTTCGGTTATTCGGAAATACAACTTCCAAAAGAGCGATACCGTCAGTCGGTGCAGAGCAGGAATACTTCATCGTAGACCGCCAGAAATATTTAAAGAGAAAAGACTTAATCTTCACCGGACGCACCTTGTTCGGAGCAATGCCTCCGAAGGGACAGGAGATGGATGACCATTATTTTGGTGCGATCCGCGAGCGCATCGGCGCATATATGAGAGATGTAAATAAAGAATTGTGGAAACTTGGAGTATCTGCCAAGACACAGCATAACGAGGTTGCGCCGGCACAGCATGAGCTGGCTCCGATCTATGCAGAGTGTAATGTCGCGACAGACCACAACCAGTTGATCATGGAGACGTTAAAGAAAGTCGCAGGACGCCATGGACTGCAGTGCCTGTTACATGAGAAGCCGTTTGCAGGTGTGAACGGTTCCGGTAAACATAACAACTGGTCCATCACGACAGATGATGGCATCAACCTGTTAGATCCCGGTTCAACACCGCATGAGAACATCCAGTTCCTGCTCGTACTGACCTGTATCCTGAAAGCAGTCGATGAGCATGCAGATCTGCTCCGTGCATCTGCGGCAGATGTCGGAAACGATCACAGATTAGGAGCAAACGAGGCACCGCCTGCAATCCTGTCAATTTTCCTCGGAGAGCAGCTTGAGGATGTATTGACCCAGTTGATCAGCACCGGTAACGCAACACACAGCTTAAAGGGCGAAAAGCTCGAGACCGGTGTCAAGACATTACCTGATTTCATGCGTGATGCGACAGACAGAAACCGTACTTCGCCGTTTGCATTCACCGGCAACAAGTTCGAGTTCCGTATGGTAGGTTCCCAGGCTTCCATCGCACAGCCGAACGTTGTATTGAACACAATCGTGGCAGATGCATTTGCTGAGGCTTGTGATGTACTGGAGAAAGCAGATGACTTTGAGGATGCGGTACATGATCTGATCAAGAAATATGCAACCGAGCATCAGCGTATCGTGTTTAACGGCAACGGATATTCCGATGAGTGGGTAGCTGAGGCAGAAAAACGCGGATTGCCGAACATCAAATCTATGGTAGAGGCTATTCCGGCATATGCAACTGACAAGGCAGTTACATTATTTGAGAAATATCACGTATTTACAAAGGTTGAGCTGGAGTCACGTGTAGAGATCGAGTATGAGACCTATGCAAAGACGATCAATATCGAGGCAAAGGCAATGATCGATATTGCAAGCAAGCAGATCATCCCTGCCGTCATTAAGTATACCACCAATCTGGCGGACTCTATCAACGCTGTTAAGGCAGCAGGTGCCGCAGATGTGTCTGTACAGACCGAGCTTCTTTCTGAGACTTCTGATTATCTCTCAGAAGTAAAGGTAGCACTTGCCAAGCTGATTGATGTGGCCGAGAAAGGCACAGAACTGGCAGAAGGTGTAGAGCAGGCTACCTACTACAGAGATGTCGTAAAGGCTGCCATGGATGAGCTCCGTGCACCGGTTGACAAACTGGAGATGATTGTAGATAAAGACTTATGGCCGATGCCGTCATACGGCGACCTGATTTTCGAGGTATAGTACCTCACTTACTAGTTGTGGCTAATCGTTAGATTAGTATTTATCTAATCCCCTTTAGAGTATAGGGAAAAACCCCCGACGAAAGTCGGGGGTTTTTCCTGTATTTAAGAAGATCACTTGTCTAAAAGATCATGACGTTTCCATCTAAAATGGCATATTCGGTCTTGTCGCCGAGTTCCATGACAGCCTGGCCGTTCGTGCCCTGTGTGATCTCATTTTGCAGGGAAGTGAGCTGTTCATCAGGAATCATGGTGTGAATGCAGACACCATCCGTATATTCCGTATCGAGGATCGTGATGCCTGCGCCTGCGAGCAGATATTGGATCTTGCCGAGGTTGGTATAATCTGTCCGAATCGTCATCTTAGCACCCTGTTGGCGGGTGATGATCACGGAGTTGGCGAGTCCCTCCTGTACAGATTTCTGATAGGCACGCACGAGCCCGCCGGTACCGAGCAATGTGCCGCCAAAATAACGGGTCACGACTACTGCCACGTTATGGATGTCCTCGCGCAGCAGTACATCTAACATCGGTCGTCCGGCTGTACCGGACGGTTCGCCATCGTCATTGCAACGAGTATTTTCGTGTTTGGGACCGATGGTAAATGCCGTACAGTTGTGTCTGGCATCCCAGTATTCCTTTTTCTTCCTATTAAAAAAGGCGATCGCTTCATCCTCCGAGGATACCGGTTCTACCGAGGCGATAAAACGCGATTTCTTTTCTTCGATTTCTCCGACACCGCCCTGATAGACGGTCTTATAACCTGTATTTTTCATGCCTACGAGTATAGCATGTTATGCCAAAGTTTACAAGTGCAGAAAATAATGGTATACTGAATTAATATTACTGTTCACTCGTACCTCGTTCCAGTAATGGATTTTGCCGATGCTTCGCATTCCAAATCGGCAAAATCTGCAACCACCACTGTATCATACGGCATTTTCAGTTCAGAAAATGCCTACCTGTGTAAGGATTCGATTCAGGAGTGGGCAGTGACAAACATGCAGGAGGACGACTATGAACTATGGAAAAGAGGGGGCAAAAAAGCAGGCAAAAAGACTCGCTGCAAAGTCTCCCAAGGTTTTACGAAAGTTCAAAGTGCTAGGTTATAAACTTTTACTGGTGGCTGCATTTGCGTTAGTTGTAGGCGTGGGATTCACCGGATTCGGTATCTATAAAGGAATCATAGATTCCGCACCGACGATCGAGGCCATGGATGTGACTCCGACCGGCTATTTATCTACCGTGTTAGATACGGAGGGTAATACGACTGCGACATTGGTCGCATCAGGTTCCAACCGTGTCTATGTTACGATTGATGAGATACCACTGGATCTGCAGCATGCATTTGTAGCGATCGAAGATGCGCGTTTTTATGAGCACAACGGTATTGATATGAAAGGTATCATCCGTGCCGGAGTCAAGGGCATCCTGTCCGGTGGACATTTTTCACAGGGTGCATCTACGATCACACAGCAGCTGTTGAAAAATAATGTGTTCACCACATGGACGACTGACAAAGGATTTGCCAAGGTTGTGCGGAAGCTGCAGGAGCAGTATCTGGCAGTTCAGCTGGAGAAGAAAGTAAATAACAAGGACTGGATACTGGAAAACTATCTGAATACGGTCAATCTGGGTCAGAATTCATTAGGTGTACAGGCTGCGGCAATGCGTTATTTTAATAAGGATGTGTCAGAGCTGACATTGTCTGAGTGCGCCGTGATCGCGGGCATCACCAAGAGTCCCGAGGGACTCAATCCGATCAGTCATCCGGAGGCAAACGCAGAGCGCCGGAAAGAAGTCCTGAATAAAATGGAAGAACAGGGCTACATTACACTCGAGCAGAAGGAAGAAGCACTCGCAGATAAAGTGTATAAGCGGATCAAAAAGGTCAATATCAAAAAAACCGAGGAGAGCAGCCAGATCAATTCGTATTTTGTAGACGAAGTGACGAACCAGGTACTCGAGGATCTGCAGACGATCAAGGGTTATACGAAGGCGGAGGCATACCGCGCACTCTATAACAGCGGCCTGACGATCATGTCTACGCAGGATCCGAAGATCCAGAAGATCTGTGATGAAGAGGTCAATAATAGCGCAAACTATCCGACACAGCCGAAGGTATCCTTCAGCTACCGATTGAGTGTCCAGAAATCAGATGGCAGCATTGCCAACTATGATGAGCATACGATGCTGGCATATTATCAGGCGTCAAATGCCGATTATACGATCAATTTCGCGACTGAAGATGATGCAGCTGCGGCGATCGAGGCATATAAGCAGGAGATTATGGAGCCGGGTGATAAGATTGTTGAGGGCGGCGAATATGTGCATTATACGTTGCAGCCCCAGGCAGCATTAACGATCATCGACCAGAGTACCGGAGAGGTCAAGGCGATTGTGGGTGGCCGTGGTGATAAGGTAGCCAACCGTACACTGAACCGCGCGACAGACTCTACCCGTCAGCCGGGATCTACCTTCAAGGTGCTGGCAGCATATGCACCGGCGCTGGACGGCGCAGGCATGACGCTCGCGACTGTGGAGGACGATGCGCCGTATGCCTACGCAAACGGCACATCCCTGCGCAATTATGATAACCGCTATCGCGGATTCACGAGTCTGCGCACCGCAATCACGTATTCGATCAATGTAGTGACGGTCAAGTGTCTGACTGACATCGGTGTGGACAACGGATTTTCTTATTTGCAGGACTTCGGATTTACAACGTTAAAAGACAGCGACCGTGTACAGTCGCTGGCACTCGGAGGAGTGACGGACGGTGTGACGAATCTGGAGCTGACCGCAGCGTATGCGACGATTGCAAATGGTGGAACCTACACCAAGCCCAGATTCTATACGAAGATCCTCGATCATGACGGCAATGTCCTGATCGATAACACACCGCAGACCCGCAGCGTGCTCAAGGAGACGACTGCATGGCTGCTGACCGATGCGATGAAAGATGTCATCACAGTCGGAACCGGTAAGCTGTGTAATTTTGATGGAATGACACTCGCAGGCAAGAGTGGAACGACAACAAAAAACAGGGATGCATTGTTTGCGGGTTATTCTCCGTATTACAGCTGTGTGGTATGGGGTGGTTATGACGATAATGCGCCGCAGGCCAGTGGGACAACCAGTTATCCGAAGTTGATCTGGCGTTCTGTCATGCAGCGGCTTCATGAGGGATTGGAAGATAAAGACTTTGAAAAACCGGCGGGTATTGTGACTGTCCAGGTATGTAAGAAATCAGGAAAACTGGCAGTGGCGGGCGTCTGTGACAGTGATCCGCGCGGATCACAGGTAACGACCGAATATTTTGCAGCTGGCACAGAGCCGACCGAATCATGTGATAAACATGTGTTGGTAACAATCTGCGCGGCATCCGGTAAACCGGCAGGACCGTACTGCCCGGAGAATCAGCTGAGCAGCCGCGCTTATATCAGCGGCGGTTCGTCAGGCACGGAGGATGCTCCTTATCTGCTTCCGGCGAACCTGAGTACAGGCAAATGTCCGATTCATGAGACTCCTGATATAGATCCGGTCGATATCACCGGAGACACCGGCAGGGAGGACGAGTCCGAGGAGCCGGATGTACCGACGATACCGGGAGACGGTGAGACGGATGAACCAAACGATTCGCATACTGGACTGGATGATGCGGATCAGGTGCTGATCGAACCGGAGGATGTATCAGAATAAAGAAATGAAAATGAAAAAGTGGAAGGCATCGGCCTTCCACTTTTTCATCCGGAATTATTACAAGTTTTTTATTTACTGATCTGGATTACTTTTTTTGCTCGGAATCATAAAATCGGGGTGTTCGCCGAGCCAGGTTGTCTGCGGCATGCAGCTGAGCATCCACAGATCATCATCGGACAACACAAAATCAAAGATCTGTGCATTCGCCGTCATGTGTTCATAAGAAGATGCCTTCGGGATCGGGAGAATCCCCTTTTGTACGAGAAAACGCAAGCAGATCTGTGCGATCGAGCGGTCATATTTTTTCGCAAGCCGATCAAGGATCGCGTTACCGGCGAGGGCATTTTCGCGGCCTCTGCCAAGCGGGCTCCACGCCATCGGAACGATATCGTTCGCTTTGCAGAATGCGACGGCAGCCTCCTGCGAATAGCCCGGATGCAGTTCGAGCTGATCGACAACCGGTTTGATGCGGCAGTGATCTAAAAGATTTTGCAGGTGATGCGGCAGAAAATTGCTGCAGCCGAGTGCACGCACTTTGCCTTCATCGACCATTTCTTCCAGTGCGCGCCATGTCTCCAGATCCAGTTCCTTCCAGTTCTCATCATCTGCTCCGGTCTGACGCGGCCAGTGGATCATATACAGATCTACATAGTCCATCTGCAGCCGTTCGAGAGAGGCTGCCAGAGCCTTTTTCGCATTCTCATAACCCATCTCATCGATCCACAATTTTGTCTCAATGATAAAATCCTCGCGCGGCAGACCGCTCTCTTTGATCGCAGCGCCGAGTGCACGCTCTGTCTCATATAAAGAAGCAGCATCAAAGAAACGGTAGCCTGCGCGGATCGCATCGAGAATGACCGCTTTTCCGTCTCCGTTGATCGTCTGATATGTCCCAAAGCCCAAACAAGGCAGCTTCATGCCGTTGTTTAATGTGTAGCAGTCCTGAATTGAATTCATATGTAAATACCTCCGACTGATATATTTAATAGCATAGTATAACTATAGCAAAAAACCATGTGATTTCAAGCGCCTTGTGACGTGTGAGGTGATAAAAGTTTTGTAAATTCAACTATGCCGTCATTGTGTTTTCAAAAAACGTTTGTTACTCTGATAAAAAAGAAAGCCACCTGGCGAAGGACTGTGAAAGTATCATAGTGCAGATCAGGTAGCTTTTGGTGTATGAAGTCTGTTGTGGGATCGTTCATTTCCCTTTTCCGGGTCTGGATGGGAGCGAAGCCTATTATACATATTCAGATACTCTGTCAGTAAAGCGATCTCATCTGCATCTCCGGAGCGGAAGATATCAACCATTGTCTGTGGAAAATTCAACTGGGGATCATCTGTCGGCAGTCCACGTACCAGATAATCAAGAGAGACATCAAAGATCTCGCAGATATCTAACAGGCGCTCCAGAGAAAACGTCGAAACGCCGCGTTCACATTCACTCAGGTGTTTGACAGATACATCCAATTCACCGCACAGCTCTAATTGTCCCATGCCGCGTGCTTTGCGCAAGCCGGCAATGCGTTTGCCCATTGCAGTTTGTAAATCAATCGAAGAAATTGCCATTTTCACTTAAATTACCTCCTAGTTAGTTTAATGATAAAAGTCTGAATTTATTCATTCTAAACCTAGTTAGTATTCTCGAATTAACCCATAAAGTATATTGCGGTGATGATAGGAGATGTATATGCGGAAAGAGTAGAAAAAACCGGGAAATCGGGGAAGATAGAAATAGTTATGAATAATAGAGATCAGAAGAGCTACCCTTAATTATGTAAATATTTAAGGGAATATGCACACAATATGATTGTTTTTCCCTTAAAATATGATAGTATTTAAGGGAAAGGAGCATAATTAAGGGAAAACCGATTTGAGATCATCGAGGAGAAGCTGCCGGCACTAGAGGTGGTGCGTAAAGCTACTAAAAATAAGATAGGCAAATTTTCAAAACAGGATATCAGGGAACTTTGTCCTTCACTCAGTATTAGTTCTATAGAAGGCTCATTGAGAACCCTTGTAAAAGAGGGTGACTTGATGAGAGGTGGATCTGGAAAGACGACCTATTATGTACGACTTTTATAGTTAAAAAATGCAGACAGATATTAAGGCTGAATTTATCAGACCGTCATTGGTCGGTAGATTCAGCTTTTTTATGCGCGGGAAAGCTCCTCTCGTTCCAGTAACGGATTTTGCCGATGCTTCGCATTCCAAATCGGCAAAATCTGCTACCACCACTGTGTCATACGGCATTTTTAGTTCAGAAAATGCCCTGTCTGTAAACAAAAGTATACATGATAGGTATTGATAATTACACCTAATGGGTTTATAATTGCGAAAAAGGGTACTAAAACTAAATAAACAATGCAAATGCATAAAAGGAGGACATGGGGAATGAAACGAAATGAATTACTGGCAAAATCCCTGACACTGGGACTCGCCGTAGCGACTGCAGCGACATCCATGAGTGTACCGGGAGGATTGCTGGCACCGGAGAGCGTGTATGCGGAGGAGACTGGCACAGAGGGTGTTGGTGGTACTGGAAATAGCGGAACTACAGCTGAGGATGATACAACAAAGACAAAAATACAACTCAGTGCAGATAATCTACCAAACTATTTCAAGTTAGCAATTCCAATCATTACGATTAAATCAGGTGAAACAACGACTCCTGTTATCGGAGCGGTTGTTGGATATAAGCAAGAAGCAAGTGCTGAAGAATGTAAAAAATTATATGGTGACATTCAGATTACATATAAGGATGCTAACGGAGCAAACGAAGTACAGCCTACCGCATTCAAAGCAGGAGAAACATATACCGTATTTATTAATGTAGATGGAAAAGGAAGTGAGCTCGTAAAAGCATCCGAAGCGCTGAAATTAGGTGAAGTCACTGCTTATGAGGATGTGCCTGACGATTTAACACTCACCTTCAAGGATGGATCTGCTGATAGTACTGGTGTGACAAATATTACGAATAAGACCTTTGACAATGACGTCATTGTGAGTGTTGAGGGTGCAACGATTGGAACAGATGAGAATGTAGGAGAAGGAGCATCTGTAACCATTTCAAGGGAAAACATAGCAAGTGGTACATATCCGGTTGCTTTATATGTCAAGAAGGATGATAAGACCTATGCAAAGATCGTAGCATTGAATTTTGCCCAGAAGGCAGCACCGAGCGAAATGACCGGAACAGCGTCTATCACAGATAGTGAAGGTTCGTCTATTTCAAAACTTGTAGTTGGTGATACAGTGAAAGCCAAGTATGAAGGTTCAGATGTAAAGAGTCTGAAATATCAGTGGTACAGAGTACCGCTAGAAGGCGATGAGGCGGTAAAAATAGCTGATGCAACAACAGAGACTTATACGCTCACGGCTGCTGATAAGGGCTACAAGATGAAAGTAGTCATATCTGATGCGACTTTATCTGGCTCAAAAGAAGCGACTACAGAAGCAGTTGTTAAAATGAAGGGCGTAAATCTTGCAGATGTTAACGTGACTTTAAATGATAGTGCAGGTAAGAATGAGTTTACATATACTGGCGAGTCAGTCATCAAATCTGTGAAAGTGGCTTCAGGAGAAACAGAATTAGATAAATCAAAATATAAGGTATATTACACTGATAGTGCGGCAACAGAAGCAGGAACAGACACCGTAGCACCGACAGCGGTTGGTGATTATAAGCTGTGGATCGTTCCGGCTGAAGGTGCTGATGAGGATTGCTATGACAGTAAGTCTGTAGATTTTAGCATCAAAGCAATTACGGTAGATAAGAGCACTATTGATAATTATATTGCTTACACAGAGTTATCGAATCTGAAATTAACCTACAATGGCGAGGATCAGTGGGACAATATTTTTGCAGTTATTTCTTCAAAGAATACAAAATTAGTTCCTGAGGATGAATTAGACGTGGTGTTTAAGAAGCAGGGTGCTTCTCAGGAGGA
The DNA here is from genome assembly GCA_934351445.1 of uncultured Eubacterium sp. Classification (GTDB taxonomy): domain Bacteria; phylum Bacillota; class Clostridia; order Lachnospirales; family Lachnospiraceae; genus W0P33-017. Next base: position 3,593 of record CAKRIZ010000009.1, on the reverse strand, counting down.
CTATCTGGATGATATTGTAGATGCAGGCACTTATAACGTATATGTAGGAATTGATCTGGAAAATATTAAAACAACCGAACCGGTACAGATCGGCACAGTGACTGTTGATAAATATAAGACGGATGCAAGTGCTATTAAAGTCGTAGGAAATGAAAGCGCATATTATGGTGGAACGGTTTTGCATAAAAATATGGATGTCACAGATCCGTTAATGAAAGGTCAGTTTGTTACATTGACATATAAGCAGGTAAAAGACGGAAATGGCAACGCTGTAGACAAAGATGCATCTGAAGCTGCTCCGGTCAATGCAGGAACCTATGACATTTATGCTGCTTATACTAATGATTCTAATTGTACAGATCTCGACGCAACAAAGACAGGTGAGCAGATTGTAATCACAAAGGCAGACAAAAATGTTACTGCCGGACAGTTAGTTGTGAATAAAGATGCTACAGAGGAACAGAGCATCGATCTGACAGGAATTGTTAAAGAATTAACGTGTAGTGGGGTTGATCAGACGATTACAGCGGATGTGACTTCCGAGGATGGCTACTTCGCAACAGATGGCTTAAAATATGAAAATGGTGTAATTAAGGTTAAGCTTGATACAGCCAAGACCGGCAATCTGCCAGACAATACAAAGGCAACGATACATGTAGATTTCGGTAATAGCTTTAATAACTATAAGGTTGCGTTTGATATTCCGGTTGTTATTACCACAAAAAAGGTCGCTAACATTACAATCGCCAATGCTACCAATGGTATACTTGGAACATATGGAAAAGTACCGGAACAATTGACTTTTACAATTTCTGGTGTTGAGAATTTAGACCTGACAGAAAAGACTGATGCCGAAATTGCAAATGCTTGTTCGGGAAAATATGGTGATAGCAATTGGGCATTTGGATGTACGATCCATAATCAGAATGGAGAAGAGGTTAAGAGCATTGAAAATGCAGGAACATATAGCGTACATGTAACATATTGGGATTCTAAGTGCTATGGCGAGATTACAGATGTCATTGTTGTAGAACCGAAGAAGATTGAACAGACAGCTGATTTTAACGGTATTCTGAGCCTTGGTACAGCTTCATTCGCTTATAATTTTGAGAACCAGTATGATGCAATTAAGAAGTTGGTACAGCTGGATGCCAAGGATGGTGTCGGATCTGGGGATTATGATGTCGTTATTAAAAAAGGCGATAGCGAAACCGAAGATGCATCTGATGCAGGTTCATATGGCGTATATATTGCATTCAACTATGGAAATTATACAACGAGTGGAAAGCTTGTACAGCTTGGTACAGTAGACATTGCAAAGAATAAAGATGCCATTACATTAGATGTTGCGAAAGATGGAACACCGATTGTGAGAGTTGGTAGTCGGACAATACCGAATGAAAAATTGCAGAAAATTCAGTATTTTGACGAGAAGGGAAAGGAATTAAGTGTAAAACCGACGGCTGCCGGAAAATATAAAGTAAAGGTTTCGTATACAAATAGTAATCTGGAAAATAAGTTAGAAGGTGCAGAGAAAGAATTTACGATCACCAGCGGCAACACTTCCGTCGTCAGCCCTTCCGGTGGTTCATCTGTAGGTGGCGGCGCAGCGACTACTCCGTCCAAGGATGACACGAAGAAGGATGACACGAAGAAGGATACTACCACCAAGACCGAGACAAATCCGGACGGAACAAAGGTGACAACGACTGAGACAAAGGCAGCAGATGGTTCGGTACAGACAAAGATCGAGTTGAAGAACGATACTGCAGGTGTAGATGCGACCGTAAATGTAGAAAAGGATGCACAGGGCAAGGTTACAGGTGTGACTGCAGATGTGAACCAGACAGCCACTGACAAGCAGACAGCGATTTCGGCTGCAACCGTTGCGCAGATTACAGAGGCAGCAGGAACGAAGGACGTTGCGATCACGACGAAGACAGTCGATGCAAACGGCAAGACCGTGCGCGAGGTGACTGTCAACGCATCCGATCTGACTGCTGGCAAGAAGCTGAAAGTCGTTGCCGTAGATCCGAAGACCGGAGAAAAGACGTTGGTCAACAAGACTACTTACAAGGTAGCAGCAGACGGTAGTCTGGCACTCGATAATCTGGGCAATGACAGCTATGAAGTAGTCACCACAGCAGAGGTCAATGCGCTGACCAAAGAGATCTTACAGTCTATTCGACCGGAGAGATCTAAGGCGAACATTGCAGCCGGCAAAAAGACTAAGCTTTCGTTAGATGATGCGCTGAACATGGATAATGTTGCAAAGATCACCTACAAGACGAGCAAGAAGTCGGTAGCGACTGTCAATCCAAACGGAACGGTCACAGCCAGAAAAGAAGGTAAAGTAACGATCAAGGCAATCGTCACGCTCAACAATGGCAAGAAAAAGACCGTTAGAATGAACTTGACAGTAAAGGCACGTAAATAGGTGCAAAATTAGGAGTGGGTAACAAATAGATATGACAAAACCGGTAGTTAGCCGGTGAAGATTCCCCTTAGGGCTTGTCTGCATAGCAAGCTCTAGGGGGTTTTTGATCTCGTAATCCGGCGCTCACCTTATGGCTTATCAAACCACCGGACTACTACTGTTGCCTGGCACGATGTTTTGGATCAGGCAGCTGCTTTCGATTACATTGAATATGGAAGTTATGATACATATACAATGCCAGATGGAACATTGAATCCTCATTCAGAAAACTGAAATATACCATTTAATATAAATTTCACAATTTTTGTGTTGCAAAGCGGACATTCCCATAATAGAATAAAGGTAGAAAAGAATGCAAATTACCTTGAGTAATAGGCAGAAGAATAGCCATACTAATAAAGGAGGTGTTTATATGGCAACTTCTAGTATCACGAAGAATTTTATCATATCCGGTCAGAAGCAGGTGGAGATGTTTGCCGATGCGATTGAAGCATCTGCCAATGACAGAACACCTCGTGTACCAATCAATGTTACCTACTTACAGGGAGCAGATGATATTATAAAATTCATGGAGAAAAGGAAGAAAACGGATGCAGTCGGCAAATAATTTTATTGTGCTGAACATTCGTGAGTATTTAGCAAGTGAGGACAAACGGCTCGGAGAGGACAAATTAGTACAGCTCCTTTCCGAGTTTTTATGTCCATTGAATCCGGATGTTGAGCGTTTTTTAAAGCAGCAGGCAATTAATTTTGCAAAGAAACATCAGGCAGTTACATATTTAGTATTGTCATTAGAGGATGCAGAACTGCTAGGGTATTTTTCCATTACAATTAAGCCACTTGTTGTAAAGGCAGAGCCTTTTAGTAATACAGCCAAAAGAAAGCTCGCAAGGTTTAGCGAAATAGACAAGAGCGAGCAGACTTATAATTTAGCAGCTTATCTGATTGCCCAGCTTGGAAAGAATTTTAATGATAAGGCAAAAGGAAGAATAACAGGACAGGAGTTGCTCGAAGCAGCAATCAGACAAACACAAATTTTTCAGTATCAGGTTAGTGGTATGGTAGCATTTGTGGAAGCAGAGAATAAAGAAAAATTGCTTTCTTTTTATGAAAATTATGGTTTTAAACGGTTTGATACCAGACAGACGGTATCAAG
>CAKRIZ010000008.1 GCA_934351445.1 uncultured Eubacterium sp. | reverse complement strand
GAAAAAGAACAAAAAAACAACCCCACCCCTCATGAATGAGGGGCAGGGGAGTTGAAGTGTCGGAGACACTTTTTTATTCATAGGAAATTCCTTCCTATGAATGAAAAACGCTCCGCGAGGATCGCACTGCGGCGGTTATGAAATACCCGGAAAACATCGTAATTTTACAGTGGTTTCCGGGCTTTTATTTTTGTGAATTCTATAATTTCTTTTTTATCTTCTTCTGATATCTTATCAAAATAAAACAACAATTCTCGTTCCAGATTCGTATGAAACTGATATTTCTTTTTATTGACAGGATGATTGAAAAATTCAAGATATTCTGCCAGATCAGTGCTCGATTGTGTTGGAACAGGTGCGTCATAAGAGATATTTCTATCGACATTCATTGTAAGATGCATGAGATCATCGATTGAAATATTATACAATCCGGCTAATTTATAGAGAGTAGCGGCATCGGGAGTCCTTTTCCCTGTTTCATAGTGACTGTATGTCTGACGTACCACGCCTAGCACTTCTGCTACATAATCCTGTGTGTAATTATTTATTTTTCTGAGTTCCTTTAATTTTTGCGGAAGTAATTTGTTGTTCATAATCGTTCCCACCTTCGTTGATAGTATAGTAATTTTGCGCTACATAAAATGTGACAAACCGTAGCAATAGGAAACAGTTATGTTAATTACTAGACGCAATAGTGGAATGTAACCGTTAAAAATCGTAGCAAAAGAAGGTGAAATTTTTGTTTCAGAACTATTCATATCTTGCAGTATGCCCAATAAATAGCAATATTTATCAGTAATAGCTTACTTTTTTTGGTTAAAAGTAACAAACTGTAGCAAAAATCAAAAAATGATGTTAACAATATGTAGCATACGAACGATATAAATGTTACAAGACGTAGCAAAAGGAATTGTTGAAGAATTACTGAAAAGCAATGAAACAGGAACATGGAGGTAGTGATGTTAAAAATATCTTTAAAACCGGGTCAGTATGTAAATATCGGAGAGGATATCCGCGTGGTCTTTGCGGGAGGCAGCGGAAACAATATCCGTTTACTGATCGATGCGCCGAGGGAGGTTCCGATCGCGAGAAATACCGCGGAACGCAATCCGGAGAGGAAAAAGGATAGCTATTATAAGGAAAATCCGATCTCAGAGGAGGCGCAGCAGGAGATTAAGAGGATTCTCTGGAATGAGCGCGCAAAACATAGTGCGCAGCAGGAGGAGGCAGTTCACTAACGGTAATAGACAGAGCAAAACCCGGGACGCTTTGTTTGTTATAAATATGGCACAGATGTATGTGCCGCGACACACCTCGGGGAACGGATTCCCGGAGGTCATAACATAATAACCCCAATTCGCATCAAAGATGCGGCGATAAAATATCGTGGGGATCAAGGAGGAACATATTATGGTAGTACAGCACAATTTAACAGCAATGAACTCTAACAGAATGTTAGGCGTAACCACAAGCGCACAGGCAAAGTCTTCAGAGAAGCTTTCTTCAGGCTATAGAATCAACCGTGCAGCAGATGATGCAGCAGGATTAACCATTTCCGAGAAGATGAGAAAGCAGATGCGTGGTCTCGACCGTGCATCTACAAACGCACAGGATGGTGTATCTGCAGTGCAGACAGCAGAAGGTGCTCTGACAGAAGTTCATTCTATGTTACAGCGTATGAACGAGCTGGCAAACCAGGCTTCAAACGGAACCAACAGCACATCAGACCGTGATGCAATTCAGGCAGAGATCGACCAGCTGACAACAGAGATCGACCGTGTATCTGAGACAACCAAGTTCAATGAGACTTACTTACTGAAGGGAACTCCGGATGGGGCATCTTCTACAGTTAAAGTAAATGCACATGATGCAGGTCTTGCTGGAAAACTTGTTGATAGTGCAGATGGAAAATCAGCTAAGTTTACTCTGAATGAGAAATTGGAAAATGGAAGTAAAATTTCTATTGCAGGTACAGAATATACAATTGGGGAAGCAAAGTCAAAGGATAATTACTCCAAAAAAGCTACAGTGGATGTTTTGGTTTTAAATGCAGGGGATAGCGTAATTAAATCTGGAGTAAAAACCACTCTGACAGATAATGTTGCAGCTGGTAATGTGACAACTGCTAAAATTGACGGTCATACTTTTGAAGCTGGCGACAAGATCACAAGTGCAGATGGAACAGTATATGAGTATAAGGCAGCAGGAGGAACCAACACAGCTGCAGGATTTTATAAGGTTGGTGATTGGGCAGATACAACAGCTGCAGCAGCAAAGGTGCAAACAGCTACCAGTATTGCAGTTAGTGGTGCCACTTTTACGGATAAAAATGGAAAAGCACATGCAATTGTAGATGATTTGGCAGATGGAGAAAAGTCTACTTTAGCGTTTACTGATTTGAAAGCAGCTACTGTTGCTGGTGGATTAGCAGGAGGTGATTCTGTAGAAATCGGTGGTAAGACAACTACGGTTGTAGGTGACAACTTTACTCCGACTAGTTTTGAAGATGTAAAAAAAGGTATTCAGAGTTCCGCAGCTGGTAAGGATGTAACAATTTCTAGTGTAAAAGGAAGTGGTTCAAAGACATACCATATTGTTGAAAATGCTGATGAAGAAGACGCAGCAGCTAATAAGCTTACCAGAGAGAATATCATTGCTAAGATTAAAGAGGGCGATCAGGTAACATATACTGAAAAGGCAGCGACGGCAGAAACGAAAGTAACAGCAGCTGGTGTTGATCCATTGAAAGAGAAGACGATTACTAAAGACGAAGCGTACAAGAAAATTGCTATGGAACTTGAAAAAGCTAGTTCTATTGGAACAGACGATGGAGCTGGAGCTAAGGTGCTCAATAAGGGTGATGGATCGTTTGAGATTACAAAAGGTTCTGTAAGTGTGAAAGATGCTCTTTCATTTAGTTTACATGTAGGTGCAGATGCTGATATGACAAACAAGATCAACGTAGACATTGAGTCTATGAGTGCTGCGGGTCTTGGAGTGAAGGGCATCAATGTATCTGACAACAACGGCGCTGCAGCTACTTATGCAATCGATGCGATCGCAGATGCAATCTCTAAGGTATCTTCACAGCGTTCTGCACTCGGTGCAGTCCAGAATCGTTTAGAGCATACAATCTCTAACTTAGATAACGTCGTAGAGAACACCACAGCTGCTGAGTCACGTATCCGTGATACAGATATGGCAGAGGAGATGGTTAACTACAGCAAGAACAACATCCTCGCTCAGGCAGGACAGTCTATGCTGGCACAGGCAAACCAGTCAAATCAGGGTGTACTCTCACTGTTACAGTAAGAGCAGGCAGTTATATTTCACAAAAAAAGGGATTCTTCGGAATCCCTTTTTCAATTTCCTATAAAACAAAACGCTCCGTCAACCAGCCATCATTGTTAGCGATCAGCCTTTGTATCTCGCGCCTGCATCTGCTCATATAATGTCCGGATCATTTCGGGCGTTTCCTCCAGTTCCTCCGCGATCTGCACCAAAGATTTATTCTTACGCAGCTTTTTTTCGATCAGCTGATAAAGCTTTTCCTGTTCGCCTTCCTTTCGTCCCTCCAGTCTGCCTGCTTCCTCGGCTTCTGCCCGCTGCAGCTCCAGTCTTCGTTCAAAGGTATAATCCAAAGTCATCACATGCATCACCTCCGTCCGGTGTTCCATCAAAAATTCCTTCAACACATCTTCTTCGATACACCGCTGTATGGCACATCCGATCGCTTCTTCCAGATCCCCGACTGTCTCATGGTAATCTCTCACAAGATCCACAAAATACATATATTCCCGTAACGTCTGACACTTGGATAGAAGCTCCACGTTTTTGCCCCTGTTGATGTTGTATACATGACAGACCAGCTCCAGCTCCGGGTGGTCTGCCGGCTGCTCAAATGCATCGGAAAGACGCAATTCATACTGCTCCGGCGCGTCCTCTTTTCCGTTGTAGAATACGATAAAATGCGGAACAGCAATTTTTAAAAGTCTTTTTCCATATAGATCCCTCTTTTGTAAGGCAACCTGTTTTTTCATGATATCTGCAAAATAAAACAGATCCCTCAGCGGCATATTCGGGCAATACGTTGACTGATGCTCATACAGACTCAGATCTGCGCCTAAAATGAATGATGCATCATTTCTTACCGTAAGCGAAAAGCTGCGATCCTCCAGCGTCGTCAGTTCCACCTGCGCCGGATCGTCATACGCCGTGCCATTGATGGCATTATAAACCTCCAACGCCCTCCGCCTGTCCTGCATCAGCATGCTAAATACATCGCTCTTATACTCTTTGTTTCCCTTTGCCATACATGATCCCCCTTTGTTTAACCGCAGGATAATGTATGCTCGTAGTTATTCTTCAACAAAATCCTGCTTAGTATGAAATAAATTATGAAACTAAAAGCAAGATTTTCCGGAATAAAATACATTGAGATAAATAATGAAAGATGCTGTAACTATCGTTACAAGATGTCTGACTCAGACGGCTCGCCAATTGCTGTCCGTCCTACCTATGGAAAAATGATCTCTGCATACAGCAGATGATCCATTGCTTTGATAAGAGTATAACACCGCAGCCATGGCAATGCAAGATGCACATGTCGTTTGTGATTTAGTAGCCAAGCGTATCCCCGACTAGAATCACGTGAATACGGTCTGCGGTATAGCTTCTGCGGGTGATGACTGTGTGGCTGCACATGCACTCCGGTGAGAGGCAGTCATGGCAGAATCCGGTAACGGCGCAGGGCGTGGACTTGCCGAGACGCACACCGTTTGCAGATGCCGCGATATCGTGGACTCTACGGATGCCGTCATCGACGGTGGATACGACCTTGTTCATGCCAGCCACGATCACAATCCGGTCAGGACCATAGATGAGGGCTGCTACGCGGTTGCCATTACCATCAATATTGACCAGTTCGCCATCCTTCGTGATGGCATTCGAACTCATAAAATAGACATCGCTGTTTAAGGCGTCGTGGTAGATCTGTTTGGTTTCTGCGGCATCTTTTGCCTGACTGCGGTCTAAAAGTGTGATGTCGGTGCGGCTTTTCAGCATATCCATAATACCGGTTTCGGACAGCGACATAGAGCCGCCAAACGATACGGTCGATCCGGCGGGAGTCAGTGTTTTCGCCAGTTCGACGGCTGCGGCGCAGTCTGCGCAGTAATAGCCCTTCATATTTCTTTTTTCCAGAGCCTTGATAATCGTCTCTGCCTGATGTTCATAGTTTTTTTGCATAATTTCAGATGCGGTTGACATAATGATTCCTCCTTTTTGTGATTTCGGCGCATGTTTGCCGGTGACAGTTATGTCAGCATATTCCGGTGGACGCCGGGGGTTATACGCCGACCTTTTTGCATACTTCGGCGCAGCAGCATCGCTCGCAGTGCGGTGTAGTGCGTGCAGTGCAGACATCCCTGCCGTGATAGACCAGTCGGTGACAGAAATCGCTGCCTTCCTCCGGCGGGATGAGCTTCCACAGCTCCATTTCGACCTTTTTCGGCTCTTTGATTCCATCTACGAGTCCCATACGGTTCACAAGCCGGATACAGTGCGTATCAGTCACGATCGCAGGCTTGCCAAATACATCGCCCATGATCAGATTCGCACTCTTTCTGCCGACTCCGGGCAGGGAGAGCAGCGCATCAAAATCATCCGGTACATTGCCGCCGAAATCATCGCGCAGCATCTGCATACAGGCGCTGATGTCGCGTGCTTTGCTATGGCCGAGCCCGCAGGGTTTGACGATCGCTTCAATATCTGCGACATCCGCATCGGCGAGTGCTTCCACGGAAGGGTATTTTTCATATAATCCCTGCACGACGATATTCACACGCGCGTCAGTACACTGTGCGGCGAGACGGACACTCACGAGCAGCTTCCATGCTTCGTTGTAGTCTAATGTGCATCCTGCGTCGGGATATTCTTTTTTCAGGCATTCAATGAGCGCGAGGGCGCGTTCTTTCTTTCGCATAAGTAGTTCCTCTTGTTTATTATTTATCAGTTAGTATACATCTTTCGCGCGCGGAGTACAATGTGGAAAAGTTGGATTATGTATAAATGAAAAATCGATGTGAAGTCTGATTGATGCCATAGGACTTCCGAAAAGCCAATACTCGTTCCATGTCCTGTACTTTTTGGTGCAAAATGGATACACTAATGATATTATTTTTATGGAGGATTTGGTATGGATCAGGTTCAGATCGGCAAGTTTATCAGTGAACTTCGCAAAGAAAAAGGATTGACGCAGGAACAATTAGGGGAACGGCTGGGCGTGACACAGAAAACAGTCTCGCGCTGGGAAAACGGAAGAAATATGCCCGACATCGCGATGCTGCCGATACTGTGTGAAGAGCTGGATATTAACATCGCAGAGCTTATGAACGGAACGCGCAGTCAGGAGGATCGGTTTACGAAAGCGGATGTGGCGCAGGCGTTTGAGATCTTTATTACTTTTTTGAAGCAGGCAGACCGGGAGCTGCGCAGACGCTGGATCAAAACAGCGGTTGCGATCGCCCTGACCATTGCGTGTATGGTCGGACTCTATAACTATGAATTCGGCGTTTCGGTAGCTGCCACGGAGGATCTGGAGCAGGCGATCAACACGTTTCATTTTCATGAGGAGATGTCGGTGGATGTGCTGGAGCGTGTGACGATCGGGCGGCATCTGTATGTGCTGTATTCACAGCTTGGCAGCTCCGGGGCGAGTGGGCTGGCGCATCTCGAACGCGGGATTTTCGGAAAATACCGCATATTAAACACATGGGATACCAATGATCCGTTAGCCGGAGTAACGATAGTGACTGCGGGTGGGGATCAGGCATATACCGTAGACAGGTATGCCGTAAAGGGAAAAAGATATGCACTGCTCTATAGTGCGAATGAACTGCCGCAGGTGAGCCGTCTGGAGCTGTACGGAGGCGATGGTGAAAATCGTCTGCCGACGGATTCCGTGGAGATGATGGATGAGGCGTATTCCAAGTGCCTGTTTTCCGGTGAATATGATGGCAGACCACTTCTCAAGGTGATCGGGCTGGATGATACTACCGTGGTAGATGTTTTTGGAAGAAGCATCCGCTATTATGATGAAGAGGGAGACCGATATACAATCAGGCAATTAGCAGAATCGCTTGATGCGTCCGGCACGGAGAGCAGCAGCTCGACCGGTGTCGCGGAGAGAGGCATGATTTATGTTCTGGAGTTGATCGTTCTTGGGATCGGTGTGATTTTTATCCGGTACTTTATGAAGTAGAACGGGAAATATACAGGCATATATAAACATATATAAATTAAGGATAGAAAACAAAATGAGCGCGCGGAGCATGATGCCTCGTGTGCTCATTTTTTAATGTGATAGGAAGTTCCTACCACATTAAACGCTCCGCGAGGATGCGCAAGTATTATTTTCCTGTTGACACATTGCGTTTCATGGCTTCAAAGCTCTCCTGACTGATGACATGCTCGATCTTACATGCATCCTCAGCCGCAATGTCTGCGGGTACTCCAAGGCTCTCCAGGAAAGCAGATAAAAATTCATGTCTTTCATAGATCATCTCTGCGATTCGTTTTCCTTCGTCCGTCAAGTAGATAAAGCCTGCATCCGTGACAGTGATGCGTCCTTTCTCGCGCAGGTTTTTCATGGCAATACTAACACTGGATTTTTTATAATTTAATTCATTTGCGATATCTACGGAACGAACAACCGGAAGGCGCTTACTCAGAAGCAAGATCGTTTCCAGATAGTTCTCAGCCGACTCATTTACTACAAGACCCATGGATCAATCCTCCTATTTAACCTAATACCGCTTTTATTATAGCATAATATAGACAAAAAAACAAATAAGGTGCGGCTAAATTTCGTTTGATTTATCGATAAAAAGTTATTGACATCTAACAGAAAACAGCATATACTAACGGCAGAAAGCAAGTTTTGCATACTTTTCATATTTTTAATAAAAACGAAAGCAAAACGGAAAGGAGATCTATGATGCCCCTGACAATGGCGAAAAAAGGAGAAGAGAACATCATCAAACGTGTTGGTGGAAAAGAGGAAACCAGAAAGTTCCTTGAAAAACTCGGCTTTGTGGTTGGCAGTGCGGTGACCGTTGTGTCTGATGTTGGCGGTAATGTGATCGTAAATATAAAGGATTCACGTGTCGCGCTCGGCAAAGATATGGCGAACAAGATCTTAGTCTAAGAGGAGGATTGTATGAGTACGTTAAAAGATGTGAAAGTCGGCGCTCATGTGACCGTTACAAAACTCAACGGTGAGGGAGCTGTCAAGAGGAGAATCATGGATATGGGTATCACCAAGGGCGTAGATGTGTATGTCCGCAAGGTAGCACCGCTCGGAGACCCGATTGAGGTCACGGTAAGAGGCTATGAGCTCTCGCTTCGTAAGGCAGATGCAGAAATGATCGAAGTGCAGTAGCGCATATTTTTTTTAGACACATGTTAGTTTGCGCTAACGAAAGATAGCTGCAAACAATAAAAGTTACATAACATATTATTTATCAGGAAGTACCTATGCAGAACAGGTCGATAACTGTGAAGGTACGGAACCGTTAAGAAAGGAAAGAATTATGGCAGTAAAAATTGCACTTGCCGGAAATCCGAACTGCGGCAAGACTACATTATTCAATGCGCTGACCGGATCAAACCAGTTCGTTGGAAATTGGCCGGGCGTAACTGTTGAGAAAAAAGAGGGAAAACTGAAAGGCCATAAAGATGTTGTCATCATGGACCTGCCGGGAATCTACTCCCTGTCTCCGTACACACTCGAGGAGGTTGTAGCGAGAAATTACCTGATCACGGAGCGTCCGGATGCGATCTTAAATATCGTAGACGGAACGAACCTCGAGCGTAACCTGTATCTGACGACACAGCTGTTAGAGCTGGGCATCCCGACTGTGATCGCTGTCAACATGGCAGATCTGGTAGCAAAGAGCGGAAACAAGATCCATCTCGAGGAGCTGTCAAAACAGCTCGGCTGCGAGGTCGTAGAGATCTCTGCATTAAAGGGAACCGGCGTGAAGAAGGCAGCAGAGAAGGTCGTCTCACAGGCTGTATCCAAGGCGGCAGCACCCGCACCTGTGACATATGGCGCGGAGCTGGAGGATGCGATCCATTCTGTAGTAGCGAAGCTGAGTGGTGTACCTGAGGAGGAGAAGCGTTTCTTTGCCATCAAATTACTTGAGAGCGATGAGAAGATCTCTGCAAATCTGAAATCTGTTCCGGATGTATCGCTGGATATCGGGAAATTAGAGAAGGCTATGGATGATGATGCAGAGAGTATTGTGACAAACGAGCGTTATCAGTACATCTCATCTATTATTGATAAGTGCATGACCAAGGCACACAGCAAGGAGAAGCTGACTGTTTCCGATAAGATCGACCGCGTTGTTACCAACCGTATTTTAGCGCTTCCGATCTTTGCACTGGTTATGTTTATCGTTTACTATGTATCAATCACGACAGTCGGTACAGCAATGACTGACTGGGTCAATGATGTGTTGTTTGGTGATATCATTCCTCCTGCTGTACAGTCAGGACTGGAAGCCATCAACTGCGCACCGTGGCTCGAGGGTCTGATCGTAGATGGTATTATCGCCGGTGTCGGAGCTGTACTCGGTTTCGTGCCCCAGATGCTGACACTGTTCCTGTTCCTTGCATTCTTAGAGGGATGCGGCTACATGGCACGTATCGCATTTATCATGGATCGTATTTTCCGTAAGTTTGGTTTATCCGGAAAGTCCTTCATCCCGATGCTGATCGGTTCCGGATGTGGAGTTCCCGGTATCATGGCTTCGAGAACGATCGAGAATGATCGTGACCGTAAAATGACCATCATGACAACAACCTTTATCCCCTGCGGAGCAAAGCTGCCGATCATCGCTATGATCGCAGGTGCGTTCTTTGACAACTCCGGATGGGTAGCATGGAGTGCATGGCTGATCGGTATCGTAGCCATCGTATGCTCCGGTATTATCTTAAAGAAGACAAAGATTTTCGCAGGCGAGCCTGCTCCGTTCGTTATGGAGCTGCCTGCTTACCACTGGCCGACCGTAGGAAATGTGCTTCGTTCTATGTGGGAGCGCGGATGGTCTTTCATCAAGAAAGCCGGTACCATCATCACATTATCTACTATCGTTTTATGGTTCTTAATGAGCTTTGGATGGGTAGATGGCGCGTTTGGAATGCTCGAGGCAGAGCAGTTAAATGCTAGTATCCTTGCAAAGATCGGTAGCGCAATCGGCTGGATCTTCGCACCGCTTGGCTGGACCACGGCAGGCGAGGGCTGGAAGATGGCAGTCGCAGCCGTTACAGGTCTGATCGCAAAGGAAAATATCGTAGCTACATTTGGTATGCTGTACGGATTCGCAGAGGTCGCAGAGGATGGATCTGAGATCTGGGGTAATCTGGCACAGGCAATGACTCCGATCGCAGCATTCGGATTCATGGTATTCAACCTGTTATGTGCTCCCTGCTTCGCAGCAATGGGTGCGATCAAGCGTGAGATGAACAGTGCAAAGTGGTTCTGGATCGCAATCGGCTATCAGTGTATCTTAGCTTATATCGTAGCAATGTGCATCTACCAAATCGGAACTGTATTTACAACCGGTGCATTCGGTATCGGAACAGTTGTAGCAATCCTGTTTATCGTTGGATTCTTATATCTGTTGTTCCGTCCCGCTCCGAAGGAGAATGAACACAAAGCCGGTGCATTTGCAAAAGCAAACTAATTCGTAGATAATAGAACTGTCCGGAGTCAGAGCAATATTGTGAATGGTCTCTGGGCAGTTTTTGAAATTGTAGTTAAAGGAGGGTATATACCATGGGAACATTGATCGTATTGGTAGCGCTGGGCGCAGCGGTGGCTCTCATTATCCGTGGCATTGTAAAGGATAAGAAAAGCGGCAAATCATCCTGTGGTGGTGATTGCAGCAAATGTAAGGGCTGTCATTGAGCACGGTACATTTGTGAGGATTGTCGGTATAGACACCAAAACTTAATATTCTTCGGTATTTGCGCAGACACCTTTACGGTTTCAGGAAAGGTGCTATAATGAGTATCGACACAGGGACAATGGCGTACTGAGCAGTACGTCACTGTCCTTTTTTGCGTGAAAATTCCTGTTACACTAAATGCTGCGCGGGGATGAGCAATAAAAAACAGAAACATATCTAAAGGAGGAAAACATCATGTTGAGAACTGATTTACCGAAAATCATTACTGAGACTGTACCCGGACCGAAAGCAAAGGCGCTCATTGACCGCAGAAAGGCTGCAACACCGACGGCAATCGGATGTGTGTATCCTGTTGCGATCGCGCGTGGCGAGGGTGCGATGATCGAAGATGTAGACGGCAATAAATTTCTGGACTGGGTCGGAGGAGTCGGCGTGCTGAATATCGGCTATTCACAGCCGGAAGTCGTAGAAGCAGTAAAGGAACAGGCTGATAAGTATTTCCACGGAATGTTTAATATCGTGACACATGAGGGTTATGTTGCGTTGGCAGAGAAGCTGGCACAGATCGCTCCGGTCAAGGGCGATAAAAAGAAAGTATTTTTTGCAAACAGTGGTGCTGAGGCAGATGAGAACGCAGTGAAAGTAGCAAAAGCATTTACTAAGCGCAATCATATTATCGTATTTTCCGGTGCGTTTCACGGACGTACACTGCTCACGATGTCCATGACATCAAAGAAAGCATACGCAGTCGGTATGGGACCGTTCCCGGATGGTGTATACCGTGCACAGTTCCCGTATTATTACCGCAATCCGGAAGGAATGCCGCAGGAGAAAGCATGTGATTACTATCTGTCATCCATTCAGGCGGTATTTGAGCAGTGTGCACCCGCAGATACGATCGCTGCGATCGTTGTTGAGCCTCTGCAGGGCGAAGGTGGATTCATCCCGGCACCGATCGAATGGGTCAAGGCAGTCCGTAAGATCTGTGATGACAATGGAATCATGCTGATTGCAGATGAGGTACAGAGTGGATTCTGCCGCACCGGACGCATGTTTGCAACTGATTACTGGAAAGAAGCAGGTGTACAGCCTGATATTATAGCTACTGCCAAATCAATCGCAGCAGGTGTGCCGCTGTCAGCGATCATCGCTAGGGAGGAGATCATGGAGGCACCGGCGAAGGGCACGATTGGCGGTACTTTCTGTGGCAATGCACTCGCATGTGCAGCTGCATTAAAGACCATTGAGGTCATGGAGCGTGATCATCTGGCTGACCGCTCACTTGAGATCGGTAAAAAAGTCACCGACCGTTATCATGACTGGCAGAAGAAATACCGTTGTATCGGAGATATCCGTGGGCTCGGTGGCATGATCGGACTGGAACTCGTCAAAGACCAGGAGAGCAAGGAGCCGGATGCACCGCTCACAGCAGCATTGATTCAGGAATGTGCAAAAAACGGCTTGTTGGTAGAGAATGCGGGTACTTACGGCAATGTCATCCGTTTCCTCGGACCGCTTGTAATGACAGACGAACAACTGGAAGCAGGATTAGAGATTATGGAAAAAGCGCTTGTAACGTGCATGAAATAGCCGCGCACGAAAAAGGACTTGCCAACGGTCGGATGTGGTTGACAGCTACAGCCGCAGGATCTCCCATTTGGAGGCGACTCCCAGTTTACGGAATAGATTTTGAAGATGTTTTTGCAGAGTATTATCGCGGATGCCGAGTGCGTCCGCGATTTCTGTATTTGATTCAAACTGATACAGATGGGCGAGGATCTCTGTCTCGCGTGCAGTCAGGGCGTACTGGTGCTGCATATGATCCAGGCGCTGCGCATCAACAGCCAGAGCCACGGGCCCGGGTGTCAGAATCCGGTGCATGACGGCGTTCAGGTGCATACCGAGCGCACGCATATAAAACATATCATCTGTGCCAAATGCGCCATTGATGCGTGTGCGGTACAGTGTCAGCAGGCCGAGCAGCCGTCCTTCATATACGATTGTAAACTGCATATCGTCATAAACGTCATATTCGCGGTAGCAGTGGACATACAGTGGTGAGTTCAGCCGGGTCGCATCGTCTAAGATTGCACTGGAGCGGATCAACTGGGATTCTTTGGCATAGAGGTTCCAGAGCGTATAATCTGATTCCGGTTCATTGGAGATATAGTTTTGCTCTGCTTCGGTAAAATAGTCCGGATAACAGATAGGGTTGCAAAGTGTTACATCATCCGGATCAGCATTTTCCTTGAGCAGGATACTCGCGTAGCTGAATGGTACGATAATCTTCAGACGTTGGAAAAAGTTCTTTTTAATGTCTTCAAGAGAATTCCAGTTATACATCTCATAGATGAGGTCATTAATGACTAAAAAATGATTCTTTTCCATAGTAGAAGCTCCTCCGTTGCGAACCGGCCGTGGTTTATGATTATGATGTTATGATACCGCAAAAAATACTTGAAAACAAGTAGACATAACAAAAAATAATTAGGAATTAGGTAAAATTAGGAATGGAAAATGCATCCGGCAGATGCTATACTTATTTCAGCTCAAGGGAGCGGATACAAAGGCGTATCTGAAACAGACAGTTTCAGGTACGTCTTTTTTGTTACCTAAATACTCTCATTCATGCAGAGGCCTGGTGTGGAGAGTGTATACGGAACAAAACAAGACATGTAGAAACTGACAGGGGATCAGATGAAGCAAAGAAAGGAAAAAGGTGAACATTATGGCAGATAAACAGCAGGTAATTAAGGATTTAGATAAAGTAATTGGTTTAATTGAGCGTGATACAAAGGATATCACACCGGAAGAGAAAAAAGAGATGGTAGCGGATACGCTCAACTATTTTGATAACTATGTCAGCCCCGGCTGGTTAAAGTACCGGAAATCTGTATCTTCCGATTCTGAAAACGGAGCAGTGTTAGAGTGGTATGACGAGGGCGCTTACTGCTGTGGGTTAAATGATGAGAAATTTATCGACTGTCTGGGAGGATTCGGTATCTTCACCTGTGGTCACAGAAATAAAGAGATTCTCGATGTTGTAAAAGCACAGTTGAACCATCAGGCATTACATTCACAGGAGCTGCTTGATCCGCTCCGCGGTTATCTGGCAAAGGCAGTCGCAGATATCACACCGGGTGATCTGCAGCAGTGCTTCTTCACAAACGGTGGCGCTGAGGCAGTCGAGATGGCATTGAAGTTAGCGCGTATCGCGACAGGCGGACGCTGGTACATATCTACGGTCGGTGCATTCCACGGAAAATCAATGGGTGCGATCTCCATGGGTGGTAAAGGAACCTACCGTGTTCCCTACACTCCGATGGTACAGCAGGTACAGCATGTAGAGTACGGTAATGCAGACGATGTGAGAAAAGCAATTAAAAACTTACAGGCAGTCGGAGAAAAGGTCGCAGCCGTGATCCTTGAGCCGATTCAGGGTGAGGCAGGTGTCATCGTTCCTCCGAAGGGCTATCTGGCAGAGGTTCGAGAGATCTGTGATGAGACCGGTGTCGCACTGATCTTTGATGAGATCCAGACCGGTATGGGCCGTACCGGTACGATGTGGCGCTGCGAAGCAGAGGGTGTTGTTCCTGATATCATGACATTCGGTAAAGCATTTGGTGGTGGTATCCTCCCGATCACCGGTATCATCTGCAGACCGAAGATGTGGACACAGGATCTGATCGACAACCCGTGGCTGCTCGGATCACCGACCTTCGGTGGCAACCCGCTTTGTTGTGCAGCAGCGATCGCAACGATCAAATATATGCTGGAGAACGACATCCCCGGTGTATGTGCGAAGAAGGGTGAAGTGCTGAAAGCCGGACTGCAGTCGCTGGCTGATAAATACCCGGAGATCATTCAGGAGGTTCGTGGAACTGGCCTGATGCTGGCAGTAGAGTTCCGTTCCTGCGAGTTGGGATATGAGACGTCAAAGGGACTGTTCGCAAGAAAAGTCATGACCGCAGGCACACTGGTCAATGCCAAGACGATCCGATTCGAGCCGACCGCAGTCATCTCCGATCAGGATATCAGGGATGTCATCAGCCGTATGGATGAGGCACTGGCAGATACGAAAAAGATTTATAATTTATAAATAAAATAGAAAAAGCAATGCAAAGGCGCATATTTCCGAATCCGGGAATATGCGCCTTTTTTGCTGCTATTAAAAAATGGAGGATTAGCATATGGGCAAATATGTAGTTACGATCACCAGACAGTTTGGTAGTCTGGGCCGTCCGATTGCAAAGCGGATGAGTGAACTGCTCGGAATCGAATATTATGACAGGGATATCGTAGATCAGGCAGCCAAAAAGCTGAAACTGCCGGTATCGGTTGTAGATCAGGAAGAGGAAAAGGCTGCAAAGCAGGTGAAAAATCCATTTTCCCGCATGCAGTTTCCGCTTGGAAAGGGAACGAGTTCTACACAGGATGATATTTTTGAAGCACAGGAAAACATCATCAAATTTCTGGCTGAAAAGGATAACTGCATTATTGTGGGCCGTTGCTCAGACTTCATTTTGAGTGAAGTGGAAGACAGTATGCATATTTATATCTATGCGTCTTATGAGGCACGGCTCCGTCATTGTATCGAGGATCTCCGGATGGAAGAATCAGAGGCGAGACGCATGATTAAGAGCGTTGATGAGGCGCGTGATTCTTATCATATGCAGTATGCGGGATTTCTGCCGGATGATAAACGGCATAAGGATATTCTCATTGACAGCAGCCTGTTTGGTGTAGAGGGCACCGCAGAGTTTCTGGCAGATGCCGTGAGACGTAAGTTCGGTGGTGAGTAGAACCGTAGAAGAAACGGCAGCATTGCCGTGAGACGAGAGGAGATATGGACATGAATACTGGTTTGATAGCGATTTTTATTATTCTGTTTATCATCGTAGGTGCGATATATACAAAAAAATGTGTGGAGTTTTTGATCGCGGGATCTTTGCTTGCAGCACTGGTACTGTATAAAGGCAGTTTTATTACGCAATGGTGTTCTGTGATGCAGACAGCACTGGCAGATAATGTGTGGATCATCATTATCTGCGGATTGTTCGGCAGCCTGATTGCACTGTTGCAGGAGGCAAAAGGCAGCTTCGGATTTTCCAAGCTGGTCGAAAAGCTGTGCAATACCGAACGCAAGACATTGTTCACGACATTTGTACTCGGTATTCTGATCTTTGTTGATGACTATTTAAATGTATTATCGATCGGTGTATGTATGAAAGGAGTTTTTGATAAGAAGAAAATTCCCCGTGAGACATTGGCATATATGCTTGATTCAACGGCAGCCCCGGTCTGCGTGCTGCTTCCGTTTTCTACCTGGGCAGTGTTCTATGCCAGCCTGTTTTTTGAGCAGGATTTTATTACAAGCGCAGGATATACATCAGGAATCGATGCTTACATACATGCGATCCCGTTCTGCTTCTATCCGATCATTACATTAATCATCGTATTGCTGTTTGCACTTGGCATCATGCCGAAGGTTGGAGCGATGAAAAAGGCTTATCAGCGTGTTGCTGAGACCGGAAAGGTATATTCCGATGCCAGCAGAAAGTATAACCATGATGAGCATGAAGGTTATGAAGAGGAGGGAAATATCTGGGACTTCATCATTCCGATGGGTGTGCTCGTAGGCGTAGCAATCGCTACCAGTGATGTATTAGTCGCTGTTGTACTGGCGATTCTGGCATGTTTTATCCTCTATGTTCCGAGGAAAGTCGTTACATTTGGAGATTTCTTCAATATCGTGGCAAAAGGTTATGCGGATATGACTCCGGTAGCGATCCTGCTGGTTGTAGCGTTCGGTGTACAGACACTGACTTCTGAGATGGGACTGGCAGAGTATATCATCCAGACAATGACACCGCTGCTGAGTGGGGCGACATTCCCGATGATCACATTTATTCTTGTGGCAGCGCTTGGCTTTACAACCGGTTCTTTCTGGGGCATGTGTGCAGTTGTTACCCCGATCGTATTCCCGCTGGCAGCAGCAGTCGGCGCGAGCCCGGTACTCGTCATGAGTGCAGTCGTATCCGGTGGTGCATTCGGAAGCCATGCATGCTTTTACGGTGATGCGACCGTGCTCGCTTCGACCGGAGCATGTATCGACAACATGGAGCATACGGTGACGCAGCTGCCCTATGTGCTGATCGCGAGTGTGCTCACGATTATCGCTTATCTGGTGTGTGGATTTATCATGTAGGGAGCGGCGGTCTCTATCATGAAAGGGGGATTAGCCAATGGGCTTTTTGATTAGAAGTAAAAATGTCTTTACCGGGCTTGCGGATCATCCGCAGCCCGCATCTATATGGGTGGAGGACTCGCAGATCAAAGCTGTATTACCATGGGATTATGATAAAGATGCCTATGCGGATCTGGAGTGCAGAGACTACGGTGAGCAGCTGATCCTGCCTTCGTTTATCGATGCTCATACACATATGTTTTCAGGGGCGATCGATGCCAGTGATTATGTGTGTGATACGCTGGGCGAATGTACCTCGCAGGAGGAATGTGCGCAGATGATCGCAGCGTATGCCACAGAGCATCCGAATCAGAGACGTATCCGCGGCGCCGGATGGTTTGTTGGTGCATGGAATGATGCACCAATGCCGGATTGCCGTAGCCTGGATGCGTTGATCCCGGATCGGCCGGTGTATTTGCTGTGCGCGGATTCACACAGCATGTGGCTGAATACAAAGGCAATGGAAGAAGTCGGATTTGCGGCAGATTTTGATGTGGAAAACGGTGAGGTCTGCAGATTTCCCGATGGTTCGTTATCTGGCCTGTTTATCGAACCGGCAGCTTATGAGCCGGCAATGCAAAAATATATGGAGTTTTCTGCAACGGAGATGGCGGGCATTCACCGCGGATTTCAAAAGGAGCTGGCTTCGTATGGCATCGCAGGTGTCAGTGAGATGTTCGCGGATGATTATACCGATGATACACGGACTCGTTACAGACAGCTGACGGCACTGGAGAAAACAAATGAGCTGTGTGCACATACGTTTATTTATACGAAGCTGTTCGATTATACAGATTTTACACCGTATTTTGATCTGAAAAAAGAGATCGATACGCAGCATGTCCATATCAATGGTGTCAAAGGATTTATTGATGGTGTGACGGAGACTTATACCGGGCTGCTGTTGGAGCCGTATACGGATCGGCCGGATACCTGCGGCGAAGGTCTGCCGCTGCATCCGGTGGAGCGTATGCAGGAGGAGATCACGGCTGCAAATAAGGCGGGCATCCAGGTGCGTCTGCACTGTATCGCAGATGGCTCGGTGCGTATGGCACTGGATCTGTATGAACAGGCTCAGAGAGAGAGCGGTTGGGATACATCCAGACATAAGAATACCATTGAGCATATAGAAAATATCCATCCGGACGACATCGGCCGGTTTGCAGATCTAGGAGTGATTCCTTCGATGCAGCCGTATCATGTGACGTTATCAAATGGAGATAAGGTATGGCGGCTCGGCGAGGAACGCTGCAGGCTGGAATTCCCGATCCGCACGATCTATGACCATGGTGGGCAGATTGCACTTGGAACTGATTATCCGGTAGTGACGATCAATCCGTTCCATACGATCTATGCAGCGTTGACGAGGTGTGATGACCATGGACATCCGACCGGATGCAATGCAGCGACTGAGAAGCTGCCGCTGGCTGTGATTCTCAGGGCATATACAGATGGAGCCGCGAGCGTATATCAGGCACAGGATCAGATGGGTACACTGGAATCCGGAAAGCTGGCCAATATCATCGTACTGTCACAGAATTTATTTGAGATATCCGCAGCAGAGATCCGGGAAACGACAGTGGATGTGAATTATTTTGAGGGAAGAGAGATCTATCATCATTAGAATCTAAGGTTGGAGTTTAGGCATAACAGGAGGAATAATCATGAGAAACGTAACAGTAGCTGCAACTCAGATGGCCTGCAGCTGGGATAGAGAGGACACATTAAAAAAAGCAGATAAACTCGTGCGTGAGGCAGCAGCAAAGGGTGCAAACGTGATCTTATTGCAGGAGCTATTCGAGACACCGTATTTTTGCCAGAAGCATGACTTTGAGTACATGGAGCTGTCGATGCCGGTAGATAAAAATCCTGCAGTCGCACATTTTAAAGAGGTGGCAAAGGAGTTATCGGTCGTTCTCCCGATCAGCTTTTTTGAGCGCGCCGGAAACATGATGTACAACAGTATTGCAGTGATTGACGCAGATGGCACACTGCTCGGTGTATATCGCAAGACACATATTCCGGATGGAGCACCCTATGCCGAGAAATTCTATTTCTCACCCGGGGACACCGGATTCAAGGTGTGGGATACGAGATACGGCAGGATCGGTATCGGCATCTGCTGGGATCAGTGGTTTCCTGAGACCGCGCGCTGTCTGGCACTCATGGGGGCGGAGATCCTGTTATACCCGACGGCGATCGGTTCTGAGCCGACACTTGATATAGATTCGAAACCGCACTGGCAGCATGCGATGCAGGGTCATGCGGCAGCCAATATCATGCCGGTGATCGCATCCAACCGTGTCGGCTATGAGCGACAGGGTGATTCAGAGATGACATTCTATGGATCTTCCTTTATCGCTGATGAGACCGGTGAGATCGTGGAGGAGGCAGACCGTGAGTCTGAGATGGTGCTTGTGCATACATTTGATCTGGATGCGATTGATGTCAAGCGCAGACAGTGGGGGGTCTATCGTGACCGCAGACCTTCGATGTATGGCAGATTGATGGAAAAATAATCAAAGAGGAGACAGGGCATATGATCAAAAAGAAATTATTTATAGATGGTGCATGGGTAGACGGCTGCGAGGGAAAGACATTTACATCGGTCAATCCGTCCAACGGAGAAGTGATCGCAGAGATCGCGGAGGCAGGAATCGCGGATGTGCGTACTGCAGTCGCAGCGGCAAAGCGCTCCTTTTATGAGACGAGAGAGTGGCGTGACATGGATTCACAGGCGCGTGGAGACATGCTCTTAAAGATTGCTGACAAGATCGAGGAATATGGGGATGAGCTCGCCAGACTCGATGCAGCCGACATGGGAAAGCCGTTACGTGAGGCTGCCTGTGATGTGGATGATGCGGTACACTGCTTCCGCTACTATGCGAGTCTGATCAAGACACCGCATGGTGGCTGCTATGATGTCAATACCGGATTTGGCGAGATGCACAGCTATACCGTACATGAGCCGGTCGGTGTATGTGCGGAGATCACACCGTGGAACTATCCACTGCTGATGGGCGTCTGGAAGCTCGCACCATCACTGGCAGCAGGTAACAGTGTCGTATTCAAGCCTGCGACCGTCTGTGTATTATCCTGCATCCGCTTATTTGAGATTTTTGAGGAATGCGGCATGCCGAAAGGTTCTGTAAACCTTGTGATGGGACCCGGTGGCGTCATCGGTGATGAGCTCGCTGCAAACCCGGATGTAGATATGATCACATTTACCGGAAGTACAGAAGTCGGGCAGTCCATCATGCGTCAGGCTGCGACCAACGTGAAAAAGATCGGTCTGGAGCTTGGTGGAAAGTCACCGAATGTCATTTTTGCAGACGCGGATCTGGAGGGAGCGGTCGAGTGGGCGATGGTCGGCATCTTCTTAAATCAGGGTGAGATCTGCTCCGCAGGCAGCCGGATTCTCGTCGAGGAGAGCATCCATGATGCATTTGTAAAACGCCTCGTAGAGCGTGCAAATGCGATCACGATCGGCAATCCGCTGGATGATCCGGACATGGGTGCGATGGTCAGTGAGAGCCATATGAATAAAGTCCTGGCATATATTGAGAAAGGAAAGGCGGAAGGCGCGACACTCGCCTGCGGCGGCGAGCGTTATACAGAGGGTGAATGTGCAAAGGGATATTTCCTGCGTCCAACCGTATTTGACAACTGCACATCCGATATGACAATCGTTAAAGAGGAGATCTTCGGGCCGGTCGTAACCGTACAGACATTTAAAACCGAAAAAGAAGCGATCGACATGGCAAACGATACACCGTATGGTCTGGCAGGCGCTGTATTCACTGGAGACGGGTCACGCGCATTGCGTGTCATCAAGGAGATCCGTGCGGGCATCACGTGGATCAACTGCTACAATCCGGCATTCAATGAGGCTCCGTGGGGCGGCTACAAGATGAGCGGCATTGGCAGGGAACTCGGAGTGCATGGACTAGAAGAATATCAGGAGATCAAGCAGATCAATATCAACTTGCATCCCGGTGTACTCGGATGGTATGAGCATTGATCGGAACAACATAGATAGAGGAATGCGAGGGCAGTCATCCGTGGTGGGTGACTGCCTTTTTCAAAATAAAAATGAAATTCTATTGACACAGATGCAATATCTTTTTATACTCAAATTAGTTTATTTTGTGTAAATATGGCAGCGATTCAAAGGAGATGGGCGAATGCAGGCGGTTGATTTCTCAAATTGTAAGTTAAGCGGAAAATATTATGGAGGGTCTGAACGTAAACTGGGAATCGTGCTGAATGGAGAGGACTATATGTTGAAGTTCCAGAAGCAGACAGCCTTTGGCAGACGAAATAATCATATTTCGGAGTATTTAGGGTCGCATATTTTTGAATTGTGTGGATTTTCTGCACACAAGACGTTTCTGGGTTTTTGGAATTATGAGCAGGTAGTCGCATGTAAAGATTTTAATGTGTCCGGCAAGCAGTTTGTTCCGTTTAATGAAGTCGGGGAAAGCACATTAGATCAAGATAAGGAAGTATATCAATATGATTACAAAGATATTATGCAGATGTTGCGTGATAATTCAAAGATGACCAATGTAAAAGAAACGATTTCTGCGTTTTGGGAAATATATGTCATAGATGCGTTGCTTGGGAATTTTGACCGACATGGATCTAACTGGGGGTTTATCAAGGAAAATAATTGCTATTCCATGGCTCCGGTGTTTGATAATGGATCTTCCCTGTATCCGGCACTGGTCGATGAAAATGAGATGAAGCATATTATGAAGTTTCAAGAGGAAACTGATAAAAGGATATTTGCATTTCCGACATCACAGGTGAAGCTGAATGGGAAAAAAAGTTCCTATTATGAGGTGATATACAGTATGGAGTTTCCAGAGTGTAATGAAGCCTTGCGCAATGTATATCAGAGGATTGGAATGGGAAATATCCAGAAACTGATTGAAGGTACACCGCTTATTTCCGACACGCAAAAAATGTTTTATATGCATATGCTGCAGGCACGTTATGAAAAAATTATAAAAGCGTCATATGACAGATTGATTCAGCGAGGATAATTCAATGAGAGAAGTGATAACAGATGGCAGCATTTGTCTGGATGATGAATATGGTTTTACCTATCATGTTGCGGATATACGGTATATTGAGCGCGAGGATGAAAGCTATTGCTATGAGTTTCGACCGGATTATAGTGTGATAGAGTTGTTAAATGTGAAGATTTATCAGGGGATTCCAGGATTAGATCTGAGTTTGGAAAAAGAGGTCTATGTGCGTGAAAATATGGTTCCTGTTTTTATCAGTGAGCGGACTCCGGGAGAGAATCGAGAGGATCTATGGGAGCTGCTAAAGGCATGTCATATGGAGTATCTCAATCGTCTGGAGTGGCTGATTCGTACCGACACGCGATATTCCGGAGACGGATTTTATGTATGCAGAGCAAAAAAAAGGGGAATTGTTCGTATTTCGTCTATCGCAGAGCTGGGAAATCGCAGCTCAGTAATCAGCAGGAAGGTGCTGGAAGTGATTTGTGCAGGTGGAGAGATTCACACCGATGCATTTACCATCTCAGATAGTAACCGTAGATCTTATTATGAATTGTTTCTGGCATTATATACATGTGAAAAAAAGTATATGGACGACAGGCGCAGGGATGGAATTGGAAAGTCTGTAAAACAAGGAAAATATACTGGAAGATCTCGGATTAAAATCGATCAACTGGAAATGCAGGAGATTTTTGAGGCATATGAGGCAGGGGCGTTGACCGGCAAAGGGGCAGCAGAGCGGCTGGGCGTCAGTGCGTCGACTTTTTATAGGAGATATAAAGAATATCATAAATAATAGCCAAAAGATCAGGGTGAAGCACCAGTTGCCTATCAAACTTTTTTCCGCTATAATATGGTATTAGACCAAAGCACAAAAATGAGAAAAAGGCCAATAATGACCAGAAAGGCTGAGAAACAATAGAATACGCTTTACGGGTATTCTATTGTCATAGATAAAAAGCAATGATGAAAAAGATTTTTTACAAACAGCGCGCAGATTTTGAACGTTCTTCTGCCGCGCGGGATAAGGAGCTGACATTTCCGGAGGATGTCTGTGAGACAAAGGATATCCGTTACAGTGAGGATGCGTGCGATGCCCATCGCATGGACATCTTCCGTCCGAAGGGAAAGGAACATGAGGTGTTGCCGGTGATCGTGGATATTCACGGTGGTGGACTGCTGCTTGGTAACAAGGAATTTAACCGGTTTTACTGTGCCAGACTCAGCGAACAGGGATTTCTGGTATATAGTATTGAATACCGGCTGGTGCCGGATTGTACGATCTTCGATCAGATTTCGGATCTCTCACTGGCAATGGAGACAATCAGGGAGCGTCTGTCAGATGATAAAGGGGATGCGGAACATGTCTATGCAGCCGCAGACAGTGGCGGTGCCTGCCTGTTGATGTATTTTGCCGCGATGCAAAACAATCGGGAATTGGCGGATGCTGCACGGATTGCGCCGTCGCAGCTGCCGTTTCGGGCACTCGGACTGATCAGTGGGATGTTCTATACGACAGGATTTGATAAGATCGGCTTGTTCATGCCGAAATACCTTTATGGGAAAAATTATAAAAGGGGAGCTTTTGCACCTTATGTGAACCCGGAGCACCCGGCAGTTGTCGGCAGCCTGCCTCCGTGCTATCTGGTCACAAGTAAAAAGGATCACCTGCAGCGTTATACCCTACGCTTTACGCGGGCGCTTGCAGACAATCATGTGTCCTACCGTCTGCAGAATTTCCGTAAAAGTCCACAGCTGACCCACGCGTTCAGCGTGTTTTTCCCTGATTTAAAGGAGAGCGGCGAATCTATACAGTCCATGGTGGGTTTTTTCAGAAAATATTAGGATTGCTGCGTGGATGACTTGTCCGCGCCTGATAGATTATGTATGATGAAAAAAGATATGTGAAAGATAGGATGATAAGGCAGGTGATGTTCACATGAAACTGACAGAAGAAGAACAGACAGAATTGGATCATTTTTTGCGCATGTACCGCACACATGAGAAAGTACAGGAGATGCGCCGCTATATCCAGCATGGTGCGATCACGACCTATGACCATGTGGAGCGGGTGACAGCGATGTGCTTTTGGCTGAACCGCAGGCTGCATCTGGGAGCGGATGAGCGGGCGCTGGTGCTGGGTGCATATCTGCATGACTTTTATCTGTATGACTGGCATGTTAATGACAAGTCGCATAGACTGCATGGTTATCATCATCCGGATACATCCTGTGAGAATGCGGTGCATTATTTTCAGATAGACAGACGGATTCAGCAGATGATCCGGTCGCATATGTGGCCGCTTACGATCACGCGGATGCCGATCAGCCGTGAAGCCTGGATCCTGTGCCTCGCAGATAAATATATTTCGCTGGCAGAGACATTACTGTGCAGGCGGGCGAAAAAGCACAGTTATTCATAAATACAAAGGGGAAAATTATGTGGATTAGTAAGTATTTTGTATATTTTGTATTATTCAGCTGTATGGGATGGATCTATGAATCCACATTCTGCACGATCAAGACCGGGAAATGGCAGAACAGAGGCTTCTTATACGGTCCGATGTGCCCGATCTACGGCGTGGGAGCAGCTTCGATCACTTTTATTGTGGATCAGCTGGAGGTGCATGAGGTGTCTGAACTCGCCTGGTGGCAGATTTTCCTGATCGCTTTTTTCGGAAGTATCGTACTCGAATATGTGACCTCGTATGTACTCGAAAAGCTGTTTCATGCATACTGGTGGGATTACAGTGATGTGCCGTTAAATATCCACGGACGCGTGTGTTTTCCGGCGTCATGCGGATTCGGTGTCGCAGGGCTGATCGTTGTCTATGGGATCGCGCCGATGACCAAAAATATGACTTCGTGGATCTCGCCGTTATGGATGGAGTTTTTGTCATTACTATTTATGGCAGTCGTGGCAGCGGATGCGACACTGACGGTATCTGCCCTGACGCATTTTGAGCATAATGTGGTAGCACTGGAGACAGCACTGAACCAGCATATGGATCTGTTTGTGAACTCTGTACAGGAAAAGACGCAGGCTGCCAGTGTGGCACTTGCCGACGAGCGCGCACGGTTTTCCAAGGAGAATCTGGAGCGTTCAATCCGCGAGATGGATTGGTCGCATCGTGTAGCATTGAAACGTGTACAGGGCTTTCGTACAGCGCAGAAAGATACTGCAAAGCGCGTATATTCACGTGAGATGGTATTTGATTCCATGAAAAAGTATCTTGCAAATGCGAGAAAGCAGAAGGAAGAACAGAAATAAAATTAAGAGAAGGTGATTATAGAAGCTCCCGCAAACCGTGTGGTTTGCGGGAGCTTTTATGAACGGTGTTATTACTTCGCAGCTTCAAATTCCCGGATCTGTTCTGCATCGGGAGTTGCTGTGAGCAGGCTGACAACGATGATAAACAGCAGTGATACGAAGAATGCGGGCAGCAGTTCATAGATGTTCCATACGCCACCGATCGGGCGGACGAGGTATTTCCAGAGGAATACGGTTGCACCACCGGAGAGCATACCGGCGAGCGCGCCCCACTTATTGGAACGTTTCCAGAACAGTGCGCACAGTGTGACTGCACCGAAAGCGCCGCCGAAGCCGGCCCATGCAAATGATACGATACCAAATACAGAAGAGTTCGGATCTCTAGCGAGGAAAATGCCGAGAATAGCGATCGCTGCGATTGTGATACGTGCCACGATCAGACTCTGCTTTTCATTTAACTTAATATGTAAGAAGTCCTGTACGATATTCTGTGAGACGCTGGATGCCGCTGCGAGCATCTGGCTGTCTGCGGTAGACATCGTAGCTGCGAGAATACCTGCGAGGATCACTCCTGCGAGGAGTGCAGTCAGAATGCCGTGTCCGCTGATCAGTCCGGCGATGCGCACGATGATCGTCTCACTGGTGCTGCCCTCGAGAAATTCGAGCGAACCGGCCTTGGTCATGCCCAGACCGACGATACCGATCGTGATAGCGACTGCCATAGCGATAAATACCCAGACTGTAGCGATGCGGCGGGATAATACGAGCTTTTTCTCGTCCTCAATCGCCATGAAGCGAAGCAGAATATGAGGCATACCGAAATATCCGAATCCCCATGCCAGACAGGAAGCGATGGACAGTGCACTATAGGACACCGAGCCGCCGGTGGTGACATCATGCGAAGCTGTCATTGACAGATAACCGGGAAGGGAACGCGCATTATCCACGACAGCATCCCAGCCGCCGGCATTTGAGATGCCATAGGTCAGTACGGAGATCAGGGCAACCGTCATGACGATGCTCTGGATCAGATCCGTTGTGGATACGGCTCCAAAGCCACCCATGATCGTATATCCGACGATGACGAGTGCCGCTACGATCATAGCAGTTGTATAATCGACACCGAATAAGCTGTTGAACAGCTTGCCGCATGCGGCAAATCCGGATGCCGTATACGGAATAAAGAAGATGATGATGACTAACGCAGCCAGTGCGTTTAAAGTATTACTTTTGTCATGGTAGCGTTTCGAGAAAAAGTCAGGAACCGTGATCGCACCGATATTTTGTGAGTAACGGCGCAATCTGCGGGATACAAAGTACCAGTTGAGCCATGTTCCGACGCCCAGGCCGATCGCAGTCCATGCGGCATCGGCGACACCGGACAGATAAGCAACACCGGGCAGCCCCATCAGAAGCCAGCTGCTCATATCACTCGCTTCGGCACTCATGGCAGTGACTAACGGTCCCATTTTCCGTCCACCGAGATAAAAATCTTCAGAACTGGAAGTCCGTTTGCTGAAAAGAAAACCGACGGCGAGCATCGCGAGCAGATAGACGACGATCGCTGCGATGATCAGAAAGTTTGTTGTGTTCATATTCATAACCTCCTCTTAGTAGTGAATGGACACTTTACCGTTGTAAAGCAAAAAATACTACATTATTTTAACACGATTTCAAGTGGTCGTAAATACTAAATTAAGGAAAGAACCCGGAGGCTGAACTGTTACCAAAGTGAAAAAATATAAGTATTGACAATCCAGGAATGTGATGATAATATGAACATATGAACAGTTACTCATATATAAACGTAAACACATCACGGTCACGAAAGGAGAACACGAATGGCAATCAATGACGTAGAGACTTGCGAGGATACTTGTGTACACACGGATCGTCTGGATAAGGTGCGTGCAGGGCTTCCGGATGAGGATGAACTGTATGACCTGGCAGAATTGTTCAAGGTATTCGGTGATTCCACCCGTATCCGTATCCTATATGTATTGTTCCAATCAGAGTTGTGCGTCTGTGATCTGGCGGAGGCACTGCAGATGACCCAGTCAGCGATCTCTCATCAACTGAAGATCCTGAAGCAGGCAAAGCTCGTGACTGGCAGACGTGAAGGCAAATCCGTATTCTATGCACTGGCGGATGATCATGTGCGTCTGATCATAGATCAGGGACGCGAACATATTGAGGAGTAACAGAAAATCATATGAAAGCGGTGACAGCAAAACAGCGTAGACCGTAAAAACAGGAGGACATGTCTTATGAAGAAGAAATTTAAACTTGAGGATCTGGATTGTGCAAATTGTGCAGCAAAGATGGAGGATGCGATCAAAAAGATCGATGGTGTGAATGATGCGACAATGAGCTTTATGACACAGAAACTGACAGTAGATGCTGATGACGAGCGCTTTGATGCGATCATGGATGAGATCGTAGCAGTATGTGCCAAGGTAGAGCCTGACATGAGGATCCTGAGATAAGGAGCGCATGTTTCAGGGAATACAGCCTTCACAGTGTGAGCATTCATGTGCGTATCAGGCAGAAACGAAAATGGATTTCGAGGTATAGATTATGACGAAGAAACAAAAACAGATGGTCGTGCGCATCGTGACCGCATTTATCATGTTGGTAGCGATTATGGTTGGAGAACATACAGGGTTGTCAGATCGGATTCAGCCTCAGGTGCTGTTGGCGTTGATCTGTCTGGTGCCATATCTGGTCATTGGTTATGATATTTTGTTTAAAGCAGCACGGAATATCCGGAACGGACAGATTTTTGATGAAAACTTTCTGATGATGGTCGCGACCTTTGGAGCATTTGGCGTAGGTGAGTATTCAGAAGCCGTTGCCGTTATGCTGTTCTATCAGGTTGGAGAGCTGTTTCAGGGCTATGCAGTCGGGAAGTCCAGACAGTCTATCTCGGATATGATGGACATCTGTCCGGAATATGCTAATATCGAAGAAGATGGCGTGCTTACCCAGGTAGATCCGGATGATGTTGAGATCGGAACGATCATTGTGATCAAGCCCGGTGAGCGTGTACCGTTGGATGGCGTAGTCGTAGAAGGTGATTCCATGGTTGATACGGCAGCACTGACCGGAGAATCAGTTCCGCGCAGAGCTACAGTCGGTGATGATATCATCAGTGGCTGTGTGAATGGCAGCGGTACGCTCAAAGTCCGCACGACAAAAGAATTCGACGATTCTACTGTGGCGCGTATCTTAGAGCTTGTGGAAAATGCATCCAGCAAAAAGGCGCAGGTGGAGAATTTTATTACACGATTTGCAAAATACTACACACCGGTTGTCACGGTCGGAGCAGTGGTTCTGGCAATCATACCGCCGATTGTACTTTCGGTGACCGGAGCAGGCAGTCTCGGAACACTGTTTGGAACATGGATCTACCGTGCATGTACATTCCTCGTTATCTCATGTCCGTGTGCACTCGTCATTTCTGTTCCGCTTGGATTTTTCGGTGGTATCGGAGCTGCATCCAAAAAGGGCGTGCTCGTCAAGGGCAGCAATTATTTAGAGGCAGTCGCAGAACTGGACACAATTGTGTTTGATAAGACAGGAACACTCACGAAAGGTGAGTTTAAGGTGAACGAAGTCACTCCGGTTCAGATGGAGTCTCAGGAATTGCTGGAGCTGGCAGCTCTGGCTGAGGGTTATTCCACACATCCGATTGCAGCTTCTATCAGAGAGGCATATGGTAAGCCATTGGCGATGGAGCGTGTAGAGCGTACCGAGGAGATATCCGGTCACGGTATCCATACATTTATTGATGGCAGGGAGGTCTATGTCGGCAATGCCAAGCTCATGAATTCATTGAATCTTGCATTTACAGAGTCAAAGAGCGCGGGTACGGTCGTATATGTGGCATGTGAGGGCAGTTTTGCAGGAACGGTCGTGATCTCGGATACAGTAAAAGAAGGTGCGCGTGAAGCGCTGGCTGCGATGAAGCATGTAGGCGTGAAAAAGACCGTGATGCTCACCGGAGACCGCAAGGAGGCAGCAGAAGCAGTCGCAGCAGAACTTGGAATCGATGAGGTGCATTATGAATTGCTTCCGGCAGATAAGGTATCGCAGGTAGAGAATCTGTTAGCTGCATTACCGGAAAAAGGCAAGCTGGCATTTGTCGGCGATGGCATCAACGATGCGCCGGTACTCACCCGTGCCGATGTCGGTATCGCGATGGGAAGTATGGGAAGTGATGCAGCGATCGAGGCAGCCGATGTGGTACTGATGGATGATGATGTGCGTAAGATCGCTTCTATTGTATCGATCGCGCGCAAGACACTGCGTATTGTAAAGCAGAATATCGTATTCGCGCTTGCAGTCAAGGCATTGGTGCTCATACTCGGAGCAACCGGATATGCAAATATGTGGGCTGCGGTGTTTGCGGATGTCGGTGTATCTGTACTGGCGATCTTAAATTCCATGAGAACACTTCGGGCAGAATAGAATACAATCCATAAGAGGGACTCAAATGTGATGAATGTTTGCATTTGAGTCCTTTTACGTATGCGGTATTCTGTGTGTTCAGCAGTCAGTCTGATGGTCTGTTCCGGTCGGGTATTCCCAGTTGTATTGCTTTTTATGGTATTTATACTTAGCAGACAGAAAAATGAAGTATCATAAAGGAAAAATGGGCGTTTTCACTCTTGTCATTTGCTGATTTTCCATATAGAATATAGCTACTTGGCAATTTTATCGAGACAAGGCAGCGTGTGACACAGGCAGGCTGTAGATATAGCAGCGAATCGTTATTTCTAAGGGGATAGTTTATGAAATTAAGAGAAAAATATATTGGGGATCGTCAGTTCTATGCGATGGTGCTTGCGGTAGCAGTCCCGATTATGTTACAGAACGGACTTACGAATGTCGTGGGTCTGCTTGACAATCTGATGGTCGGCAGTGTAGGAACCGATCAGATGTCGGGCGTATCGATCGTCAATCAGCTCATTTTTATTGTAAACCTGAGTCTGTTTGGCGGTATGGCGGGAGCGGGCATTTTCACTGCACAGTATTTCGGTAAAAAAGATGAAAAAGGTGTGCAGGATATTTTTCGTATTAAATTTATCATAGGGCTGGTACTCGCTGCGATCGGTATTTTCGTGTTATGGTTTTGGAACGAACCGCTGATCGGCATGTTTTTGCATGAGGGTGATGCGTCATTGAGCATTGCGGATACGCTCGGCTATGCGAAGGGCTATCTGTACATTATGCTGGTCGGCATTGTGCCATTTGCGATCTCCCAGTGTGTGGCGAGTACACTGCGTGAATGTTCGCAGACGGTATCGCCAATGATCGCCAGTCTGGCTGCGGTGGTTGTGGATCTGGTATTTAACTATATTCTGATCTTCGGTAAGTTCGGAGCGCCGGTGCTCGGCGTGGAGGGAGCAGCGATTGCTACGGTGATGTCGCGATTTGTAGAGTGTGGATTTTTGTTGGTCTGGACGTGGAAACGGCGTTCACAGTATGGATTTATCACCGGATTGTTTGCACGGGGTGCGATCTCACCCATGCTTTGGAAGCAGTCGATCACAAAGGGCTTACCGTTGCTGGTCAATGAATTTTTATGGTCGCTGGGTGTAACGATGCAGACGCAGAGTTATTCGCTGCGTGGCCTGGAGGTCATTGCAGGGATGAATATATCCAATACGCTCAACAATGTATTTAACATAGCGTTTCTAGCGATGGGAAATGCAGTGGCGATCATTATTGGACAGATGCTCGGTGCAGGAAAGATGGAGCAGGCAAAGGATACAGATACGAAGCTGATCTTTTTCTCAACGGTGATGTGCATCGGCATCGGTGGTGTACTCGCACTGGTGGCACCGTTTTTCCCGAAGATGTATAATACGACACCGGTTGTACAGCATCTGGCGACGCGTTTTCTGTGGGTGATGGCGTTTATGATGCCGTTTTGTGCGTTTACGAATGCATCTTATTTTACATTGCGTTCCGGTGGGCGCACAGGTATTACGTTTATCTTTGACAGTGTGTATATGTGGTGTATTGTTGTGCCGCTCGCATTCGTATTGTCCCGGTTCACGGATATCTCCGTCGTGCCGATGTATATGATCGTGCAGGGGATGGAGCTGATCAAGGCAGTCATCGGGTACATACTCGTCAAAAAAGGCGTGTGGATGCGCAATCTTGTTGCGGAGCAGTGAAAACGGACATGACTTATCATTACAGAAAGTATTACAGAAAGCAGAGGATATGAATATGCATTTATTAGTGGAGTTAGTGTTGCTTGTGATCGGTTTTGCCATGCTGATCAAGGGCGCGGACATCTTTGTTGAGGGCGCAGCAGGGATCGCTGCCAAATTTGGTATCCCACAGCTCGTGATCGGGTTGACGATTGTGGCGATGGGAACGAGTGCGCCGGAGGCAGCTGTGAGCATCACGGCAGCCATGAAGGGTACTGCTGACATCACGGTCGGCAATGTCATCGGCAGCAATATTTTAAACGTATTGATTATTCTGGGAGTCACAGCTGTCATTGTGGCAGTTGAGGTACAGCGCTCTACGATCCGCTATGAAATACCGTTTGTAGCAGTTGTGACAGTCGCGCTGCTCGTGATGGGTATGACAGATGGCATGATCGGACACCTGGATGGCGTGATTTTATGGGTGTTTTTCCTGATTTATCTCGCATATCTGTTTGTGATAGCCAAAAAGGGCAAGCAGGAAGATGAGGATCAGCCGGATGCACCTATCTGGAAACTGTTGTTATTTATCGTGCTGGGAGCAGTACTCATTGTCTGGGGAGCGGATGTGAGTGTGGATGCAGCGACAGAGATCGCCAGACAGATCGGGCTGAGTGAGCGTTTTATCGGATTGACGATCGTGGCACTCGGAACGAGCTTGCCGGAGTTATGTACATCGGTAGTCGCAGCCCGAAAAGGGAAAGCGGATCTAGCGATTGGTAATATTGTTGGCAGCAATATTTTCAATATTTTATTTGTCATCGGTACGACGGCCCTCATTATACCGGTGCCGTTCCATCCGGCATTTTTGGTAGATACGCTGGTAGCGCTCGGTGCAGCGATATTGCTGTGGATCTGTGTATATCCGAAAAAGAAACTGACTAGAACTGGTGGTATCGTAATGCTCGTTGCTTATATTGGATATTTTGCATATTTATTGATGAAGTAGCTGAACACGTAGCCAGCGTGAGGAGATGCAGATATGAAAAAAGGGTACAGACAGTGGATACAGTTGATATCATCGGTTGTGATTGTCATAGCATTGATTATCGCACTCATACACCGGGGCGTGATCCCGAAGTTCTGGGAGCCGGACTCAGAACCTGCTACAGAGGTGATAGCTCCGGCAGACGGGACAGAGCCACCGCAGACCCAGACCGGTCCGGCGGAAGTGCAGGATGAACCTGACGAGACGCAACAGGAGAATGGGGATGAGACCGTAGATGAAGAACCATCGGACGAACCGGATGTCTCTGAAACTGTGGAGGAAGCAGACCCGGCGCAGCAGCTGGAAGATTATCTGGCGCAGGATCCGCGGCAGCCGCGTGAGGCGAAGGGCATATTTATTACCGGAGCAGTCGCCGGCACGCAGAACACGATGCCGGAACTCACGAAGCTGGTGGAGGATACATCGCTCAATGCGATGGTGATTGATATTAAAAATGATTCCGGGGAAGTCACATATGACATGGGACTGCCGCTTGCGGAGGAGATCGGAGCGCAGACCCGTTATGTATCGGATATGCCGGGATTGATTCAGCAGTTGAAGGAAAAGGATATCTACCTTATCGCGCGAATCGTGGCGTTTAAAGATCCGATTCTCGCGGAAAAAGAACCAAAATATGCGGTCAAAAATCCGGATGGCAGTGTCTTTCATGACAACAATGACCTTGCGTGGGTCAATCCGTATCGGGAAGAGGTGTGGGACTACCTGATCGATCTGAGTAAAGAGGCGGTGGCGCTGGGATTTGACGAGATCCAGTATGATTACATCCGTTTTTCGACTGCACAGGGGATCGCAGATGCAGATTTTGGACCAGAGGCAGAAGGAAAGACGCGTCAGGATGCGATCACCGGTTTTCTGACAAAAGCGTATGAGACGCTTGCTCCGATGGGGGTTTTTGTATCTGCAGATGTGTTTGGGACGATTATCTGTAATGAAACTGATGGACAGCTGATCGGGCAGGACTACGTCGAGATGGCAAAGCACTGCGACTATATCTGCCCAATGGTCTATCCATCACATTATGTCAACAATGCGTATGGGATTCCTGTGCCGGATGCAGCACCTTATGATCTGATCTATGCATCTGTAGCTGATGGGGAGCAGCGGTTAGATGAAGCGCGCACGGCAGATCCCCGGATACATATTGCCAGCCAACGGCCGTGGCTGCAGGCATTTACGGCGACATGGGTCGATGGGCATATACCGTATGGCGGACAGCAGCTCTCTGATCAGATCCGTGGAGCAGCGGATGCAGGTGTGGATGAATGGCTGTTGTGGAATGCGGCAAATAATTATGACAAAGTAAAAAGTGGTTTATAAGCATAAAAAAGCTCTGTGCATGTTGGCACAGAGCTTTTTAAAATCAATTATTTATTAGAGCGTCTCCAGATGTGCATCTTCTCGGCCTCTGCGATCAGTTCATCGCGGAAATCCGGATGAGCGATTGAGATCAGAGCCTCTGCCTTCTGCCAGGTAGACATACCCTTGACATTGACCATACCATACTCGGTCACGACATAGTGTGTGTTGGCACGTGTGTCAGTGACGATGGAACCGTTTGCCAGTGTCGGACGGATACGGGAGTGCATCTCACCTGCCTTGTCAGTAAAGGTAGAAGAACAACAGATAAAGCTCTTACCACCGTTTGACAGATATGCGCCCAGTACGAAGTCGAGCTGTCCACCGGCACCGCTAATCTGCTTGGTGCCTGATGATTCGGAGCTGATCTGTCCGAATAAATCGATATCGACGCAGTTGTTGATGGAGATAAAGTTGTCCAGGGCTGCGATAGAACGGATATCGTTTGTGTAGCTGACGGGGGCACTCATCATCTCAGGGTTCTCATCGAGGTAATCATACATCTTCTTGGTACCACAGCCAAATCCGTAGGTCTGGCGATAGCGGTCGATGCTCTTCTTGGATCCGTTGATCTTGCCTGCCTTTGCAATGTCTACAAAAGCATCTACATACATCTCAGTGTGCACACCGAGATCTTTCAGATCGGATTCTGCAATCATGGAGCCGACTGCGTTGGGCATGCCGCCGATACCGAGCTGGAGACATGCGCCATTGGGGATCTGGTCTACGATCAGCTTGGCAACAGTCTTATCTACATCGGTCGCGGGGCCGCCTGCGCCGAGTTCACCGATCGGGGGATTCTCGCCCTCAACGATATAGTCTACGTCGCTGATATGTACGTTGTTCTCGAAACCACCGAGACAACGGGGCATATTTTCATTTACTTCGACAATGACGGTCTTTGCCATCTCGCATGCAGCAGCCAGATGGGAGGCATTCGGACCAAAATTGAAATAACCGTGATTATCCATCGGTGCGCAGACTACCATTACGATATCTGAACAGTTGCCGTCGCGATAGTAGCGGGGCAGCTCGGAATAACGGATCGGTGAGTAGTATGCACAGCCACGGGAGATCAGCTTGCGTTCGATTCCTGACATATGCCAGGAGTTCCAACAAAAATGCTCTCCGGCATCTTCGCGCTCAAATACAGCTAACGGTTTTAATAAGATACCGCCGCGCAGCTTCACGTCCTTTAATTCATCTGTACGCTTGGCAAGAGCCTTGTCGAGTGCATCGGGTGTACCATTACACCATCCGTAATCTACCCAGTCGCCGGATTTGACGACTTTTACTGCCTCATCGGCAGTTACAAGCTTCTGCTTGTATTCATCCTGAAAACTCATGAGACATCCTCCTTGTTGTATAATGCTTGTTATTTTTATATCAATCTATGTAAACTATCGTACCATTTTTTCTGTAGAAGCGCAATGATATTGCATGAAAAAAGCACTTTGCATCAATCATGCAAAGTGCTCTTATATGTGGGAAATAGCTTAGCTAAGCATATTGCCTTCATTGAATCGGTCGACAATCCACGTAGGGGGATAGTTGTTTTCATCTGGGATCATATCCGGCGGGGCAGTGTTTGTCTGGGAACTGTCATCCTCAATGATCTCGTCCTTTTTTTCGTCCTTCTTTTCATCTTTCTTTTCATCCTTCTTTTCGGAGGATGTTGTATCATCATTTTTTGTAGAAGAACTGCTGTCATCCTTCTTTTCAGAGGATACGGTCTCACCCTTTGAGGAAGATCCTTCTGTGGTATTGTCTTTTTTGTCATCCTTTGTATCGTCTTTCTTGGCGGATGATCCATTTCCATTCGTATCAGTGCTGTTTGTATCGGATGCGTTCGTATTGGTATTGCTTGTAGCAGAACCAGTTACCGAAGCAGCATCGTTGTCCGTCGAAGCTGCCGGCTGTGCGGAGGAACTGCTGTCCGACGGCTGATCGGTAGTAGTATTAGTCGTATCTGCATCTTTCTTGGCAGAACTGCTGTCAACAGATTCCTTGGGCTTGCTGTCTGATACAACTGCGTTCGGGTCATCTTCAACACTGGCTGGAGCAACGTCTGTCTGATCATCAGAATCATGCGATGCATCAGGTGTTGCGGATGCGACTGCGCTGGATACGGATGCTCCGGTAGCAGCGGCAGCTTTTGTCTGTTCGAGCTGAGCGACACTCAGATCTGCCAGTGCGACAGGATCAACATCCTGCGGATCAGAAGCTACATTGGTGATCTCATTGATCAGTTCCATTTTGCCTACGGTGATGCCATATGCATCAGCGGTCTCTTTTGTTTCCTTGGATACATGAACAGTAGTGATAGAACAGGTATCGACGGTAGATGCTGAAAACGCATCTACGGTATTCATCAGATCGGACGCTTTCTTATCCTTATCCGAATAGACACCGATGATCATGTAATTCGTGTTCCCGGCATCAATATATGCGTCGTTTGACAGCTGCTCCACAGTGATTGTGAGTGCAGTCGTAATATCAGTGTTCTTTAAGGAAGAACTAATCGCGTCTACGACGGCGGCGCCCTCCTCGTTCATACCGTTTACGGCAATGACTCTGTTAAATTCATTGAGTGAATATGCAATCGATGGATTAATATCCAGGCTGACATAAGAGATCGGATTGCTCCAGGTGTAAGTACCGATGCCGCCACACACTGTGATTGCGAGAGCGGCGGAAGCGGCCACAACAGCCTGTTTCGGGAAATGAAGCACCTGCGATTGAAGCGTGATTTCCTGCCCGATGGAATAATTTTTATTTTTAATCTTTTCAAACCGACCATCATCACGAAGTATAACAGCATTGCTGTCTTTCAGATCAACAATCACGGCTTTCATCGTTCCGTCTCCTTTCTAATATTATAATGTTGAAATCCGGCAGACACCGGAATTATCGGATATATTCCTGTAACAGCGGAAAATCATTGCCTAAGATTTCCACTGCAGCTATTATATATTTACGATGCCGCTCGAGTATTTTTCGGGGTACTTTCGTATTTTCTGCAATATTTTTTATTGGAAACAGCCGTGTACTGCGCATTTTACTCATGAGTTCCTCTGATTTTGAGAGATAGCTGACGGCTTCACCACAGGCATTTTTTGTCTTGGCAGCCTTTGGCGAGCAGCTTGTCAGATCCATAAATGAGATGTCATAGCCGGAGAGAATATCGTTCAGGGCAAGGATCTCGTCACGGATCGGATTCTCGTCACTCGTGCTCGTCGCACGGACGATGTGCAGTTGATAAGCAGAATTCTCGCCGTCTTCATCGACATTGCCTTCAAAGACGTATGGTTCTGTGGTCTGTTCACCCGAAAAACGAGCCTGACTGCGGATATAATCAGTCAGGCGGCGCTCAATCAACAGTCTTGCATAAGACTGGAAGTTCCCTTTATCCGCTTCATATGTATCCATCGCATTGGAAAATGCGATCAGTGCAATGGACCATTCATCATCGCTTTTGGTAATATAGCGTTTGGTAAATCGACTGGCGCAGCTTATGATGTATTTTTCGTTCTGTGTGATAAAAGCACTGCGGCCTTCTTCGGTTCTGGCTGCTTCGAGTGCTTTTTCTCCCATATTGGAAAACATAGATTGCTCCTTATACTCTATAGGTACAAAAACTCCATGTTTGACTATACCATGTTTGACAAAAAAGTCAATGAGAAAGAGTCTGGGAATCTTCCTATATAAAAAATACGGTTGTCGGAAACGGGGGGATGTGGTAGTCTATAGGATAGGTTTGAAATCGTTGATTGTCAGAGGAATGGCTATGAACATAGACATAAATATGGAAAAAATATCAGATAAAAAAATGCAGATCTGTCCGGTTGCAAAAAAATGCGGTGGTTGTCAGCTGCAGGGCATGTCCTATCGTGACCAGCTGGAGAAAAAACGTGTGCTGGTAGCGAAATGTGTCAGTGGAGTGAAAGTACATCCGGTCATGGGGATGGCAGATCCCATGCATTACCGGAATAAAGTGCATGCGGCATTCGGACGGGATAAAAAAGGAAAGGTGATCAGCGGTGTCTATGCGAGTGGTACACATCGTATTATACCGGTGGATCACTGCATGATAGAAGATGAGCGTGCAGACGAGATCATCGCAACGATCCGGGGTCTGATCCGGGATTTTAAGATCAAGATCTATGATGAGGATACCGGATACGGCCTGCTGCGTCATGTGATGGTGCGGACGGCACATGCGACTGGAGAAATCATGGTTGTACTAGTGCTCTCTTCACCGATACTGCCGGATAAAAATCATTTTGTAAAAGCACTTCGCAGCGCACATCCACAGATTACGACAGTGGTACTCAATGTGAATGACCGCCATACAAGTATGGTGCTTGGTGACCGCAATATTGTACTCTATGGAAAGGGGTATATAGAGGATGAGTTGTGTGGGAATCGTTACCGGATCTCACCGAATTCTTTTTATCAGATCAATTCTGTGCAGACAAAGCGGTTGTATGAGACTGCCGTCTCATATGCGGATCTGACAGGCAAGGAGACGGTGCTCGATGCATATTGTGGTATAGGAACGATAGGAATGACTGCGGCAGCACATGCCGGGCAGGTCATAGGTGTAGAACTGAACCCATCGGCAGTGAAAGATGCGATCATCAATGCCAGACGCAACAAATGTAAAAATATTACATTTTATAATGAAGATGCCGGCGATTTCATGAGACTTCTGGCGGCAGCACCACCGTCGGAACGTGTGCACGTGGATGTTGTGTTCATGGATCCGCCGCGCAGTGGCAGCAATCCGTCATTTATGGATGCAGTAGCGGCGCTGGCACCAAAGCGGGTCGTATATGTATCCTGTGATCCGCAGACGCTGGGCAGAGATATTGAATATATGAAAAAAATCGGTTATCAGCCGAAAAAATGTCAACCGGTAGATATGTTCCCTTATACCGATGACATAGAAACCGTAGTTTTATTAGAGAGGACGGGGCGAGTAAATGAAACAAAAAGAAAATCAGGAGTTGTTCAATCACGCAATTCAGGATATCAGAAAAAATTACGCGACACACGAGTTGCTC
Organism: uncultured Eubacterium sp.; assembly: GCA_934351445.1. Classification (GTDB taxonomy): domain Bacteria; phylum Bacillota; class Clostridia; order Lachnospirales; family Lachnospiraceae; genus W0P33-017. The sequence continues at coordinate 22,062 of CAKRIZ010000008.1, read as the reverse complement.
CGGGCAGCCGAAGGAAAAAGACTCCCCAGCAGAGACAAGGTAAAAGAACTGGTTAAAGAGCTCCGATGTGTGATGTTCGCCGGATTCATGGAGCAGGAAGACGGACTGGGTGAGAGTCTGGACGATTATGTTGCTTATAAATTCAGCAGTGCCATTCATAAAATGCGCAAATTGATCATGACGGCGCTGGAGTGTGCGGATCATGAGCAGATGACGCAGGAAGAACTGTTTGCGCAGGCTGAAGATATCAGCTGCCGTTTCGCAGCGCGTGTGCCTGCTTTGCAGGAACTGCTGCTCAAGGATGTACAGGCAGGTTTTGACGGAGATCCCGCTGCAAAAAGCAAAGAAGAGATTATCTTCTGCTATCCCGGATTTTTTGCGATCTTTGTGTATCGTATCGCGCATGAATTGTATGTGAGCCATGTACCGTACATTCCGCGTATGATGACGGAATATGCACATTCAGGCACAGGAATCGATATCAATCCCGGAGCGACGATCGGAGAATATTTCTTTATCGATCACGGAACCGGAGTGGTAGTCGGTGAGACGACGGAGATCGGCAACAATGTGAAGCTGTATCAGGGCGTGACGCTCGGTGCACTCTCAACACGCAAGGGACAGCTGCTCGCTGATGTCAAGCGTCATCCGACGATCGGCAATAATGTGACCGTATATTCAAATGCCAGTATTCTCGGCGGCGAGACGGTTGTTGGAGATAATTCTACGATTGGAGGCGGGGCGTTTATCACGTCCAGCGTTCCGGCGAATACCCGCGTTCAGGTAGGGGCATAATTTTTATAGAAATAGAGTAACTGTGAGTGCTGAACAGTTACGAAATAGATAGGTCTGCAGATCCCCGGGTTTATGGGTTATAGAGAATGGGATGCCAGTGCCGCAGATGTTTCTAACGGCTTGACAGTGACTTTACAGGTACGGCTGACACCGTCTACTTTGACAGTGATCGTCGCAGTTCCCTTTTTATGGGCATAGATCTGACCGTTCTCATCGACACTGGCAGTTGCAGAGGAAGATGAACGAAAACTGATTGGCCGGTTGGACGAACATCGGACAGTCAGAGAAAAGGTATCATCCGGATAGAGTGTGATACTGGAGTGGCTGAGTGACAGCGTCGGCTTTCGGACAGTCACCCGGCATTTGGCAGTGACACCGTCAGCGGTAGCGCGAATGATTGCGCTGCCGCATTTTTTAGCGGTAACGATACCATCCTCGTCGACAGCAGCGATCGAGGATGCAGACGATCTCCACACCACATCGTGGCCGGTCGATACGGTTGCCGTGAGCGGGATGCTCACACCGTTTTCGATGGAAACGCTGGTCTTGTCGATCGTGACGGTAGATTTTTCAACTGTCACCTTGCAGCTGGCTTCCGCGCCACGAACCTTGGCAGTGATTGTGCACGTGCCTGATTTCCTGCCGGTGACAACACCGTAGGTGTTGACGCTTGCAATCGATGATTTACTGCTGGAAAAGCGAGGAAATGCGCCGTTTGAACAGACTGCAATCAGTGTAAACTGACCATCAATCGGAATCGATGCATGGTAGTGGGAAAGCAGGATAAACGGCGGCGGATCGCTCGATGCGGCCTGAACTGTGGCCGGCGGCTGCAGCACCAGGCTGCAGACAGAAAAAAAGAAAAATAAAATACCTGATAATACGTATACAGCCGGATGACGTGAGTGTCTATGCCGGCGTATGCGCATGGCGGGGTGTGGTTGGTTCTGTAACATATAGATCCTCCTTATATTTTTATATAGGCAAGGGGATCTGCAAGACCTGATTTAACCATAACAGCTATAGGGCAAAATGTAAATTGTGAAAGCCTACGAAGTAGTATTGAGAAAAATTGTGCAATATTTACAATGTCAGGGTGCGGCAGGCAGATAAAAATAGAATAGACTTTTTGACATTTTTGTTGTATGCTAGTGGGCAAGAGGTGTAAGAAATCATGCGTGAAATGGAGTTTAAAATGGAGCGCACCGGACTGGTGAAGGAGGGTGAAGTATTATCCGTGACAGAGGGTAAGTTACCGAATTCTTACTATTACACATTAGGCAATGCCTATGCGATGTCTGCGAATTATACGTTTCGTGAGCGCCTGACCTGTACGGAGGGAACCGTCAGGGAGATCAAGGAGACACCAAAGGGATTTTTTGTCACAGTGGAGTTTGATGAATGATGCACACCGGCAGCCGGGAGATTGACAGGAGTTCAGTGACATGGGAACACTCTATACAATGTACATACAGACCGAAGGGCATATACAGATGCAGGATATCACCGCCGAAGTGCAGCGGCTGGCAAAGGAATGTGGCATAAAGTCGGGGATCTGCACGTTATTTTTACCGCATACAACGGCAGGACTTTTGATCTCGGAAAACAGAGATCCTTATCTGGCGGTCGATCTGACGAAGGCAGTGCATATGCTGACAGGTGATGAGCGTGGATATCATAATCTGGAGGGGAATTTTGCGGCACATCTGGCCTCTATGCTGGCCGGCGTATCATTGACAGTACCGGTGGAGGATGGCAGACTGGTGCTCGGCAGTTGGCAGAGCATCTATCTGATGGAGTTTGATGGCAGCAGAAAACGCAAAGTGCGCGTGAAATTTATGGAAGATTTATAGTTATGGTGAATCAGAATAAGAACACGACGAATCAGATTCTTGCAGACAGCATCAAAGCACTGGTGCTGACGAAGCCGGTAGAAAAGATCACGATCAAGGAGATCACGGACAAGGCGGGAGTCATTCGACCGACATTTTATAATCATTTTCAGGATAAATATGAATTGCTGGAGTGGATCATATGCACGGAGATTCTGGAACCGGCGCATCCGCTGATCAGGAACGGACTGACGAATCAGGCAGTCCTGCTCATCTTTACGAGTCTCCTGCGGGAAAAAGAATTTTACAGCAGGCTGAGCAGGATGGATGGACCGGTCAGCTTTGAGGACATGGTCGTCAGGTGTATCCAGAATGTGCTTGTGGAGATTTTTTCAGAACATCCGCGCCAGAAAAACGGGAAATTTCCGTGGATGAGTGTAGATATGCTGGCAGAGCATTATGCCAGATCCATGTGTTATGCGGTGAAGGTATGGATCAGACAGGGTATGACGATTCCGGCACAGGAGATGGCAGACACATATGAGTATCTGATGAGCCATTCGATGGAACAGGCGATCCGGGAATTTTAGACAAACTGTTACATATATACAAACGAAGTCATTTGTATAGCGGATTTTACAGATATAAAAAATTGTATAATAGACTGTGACAGCAAAATGCGATTGAATATGGAAGTATTCAGTCGTTTTTTTTATACTCCTTTTAGATGAAAGCTACTGTGAGTAAGCAGTATCAGCAAAAAGAAAGGGTGAATAAAAAGGATGAAGAAGTTTGGTAAGGGAGTTGTGAAATGTCGCGTGCTGATTTTGATTTTATCAATCGTACTGCTGGTTCCGTCAGCGATCGGCTATTTCAACACGAGAGTAAACTATGATATTCTCTCCTATCTGCCGGATGAGATCGAGACAATGAAAGGTCAGGAGATCTTAAAAGATGATTTCGGCATCGGCGCATTTTCACTATGCGTGGTAGAGGGAATGGAAAACAAGGATGTAGTGGCACTGGAGCGAAAGATCGAGGAGGTGCCGCATGTAAAACAGGTCGTATGGTACGATACCATCGCGGATCTGTCACTTCCGATGGAGGTGCTGCCCAAGGAAATCTATGAAGTATTCAATAATGATGATACAGATTCGACATTGATGGCAGTCCTCTATGACACAGGAATGTCAGAGGATGAAACGATGGATGCTGTCAAAGAGATCCGTAAGCTGGCAGATGGACAGTGCTTTGTGAGTGGTATGTCAGCAGTCATTACGGATATCAAGGATCTGTCTGATAAAGAGGTTCCGATTTATGTACTGATCGCGGTGATTCTCGCTATCGTAGTTTTGTCACTCACGATGGATTCTGCGGTTGTTCCGGTATTCTTCCTGCTGAGTATCGGAATGGCAATTATCTATAATCTGGGAACAAATATCATGCAGGGAGAGATCTCCTATGTGACGCAGGCGCTGGCGGCGGTATTGCAGCTCGGTGTCACGATGGACTACTCCATCTTCCTGTGGCACAGTTATGAAGAAGAATGTGCAAATACGGATGACCATAAGGAAGCAATGGCGAATGCCATTACCAATACGATCACTTCAGTAGTCGGCAGCTCTATTACGACAGTCGCCGGATTCGTAGCGCTTTGCTTTATGAGTTTCACGTTAGGTCTGGATCTGGGTATTGTCATGGCGAAGGGTGTTGTATTCGGTGTGATTGGATGCGTGACGATCCTGCCTGCTATGATCCTGATCTTTGATAAAGCGGTGCAAAAGACCAGACATCGTGCGGTCATCCCGGATCTTGGACGTATCGCCGGATGGGTTGTCCGTCATTATAAATGGTTTATCGCAGCATTTGTGATTATTTTATTCCCTGCACTTTATGGATATACACACACGGATGTATATTATGACCTGGCAGGAACATTGCCGAAGGATCTGCCGAGTATCGTTGCAAACCAGAAGCTGGAAGACAGCTTCGATATGAATGCAACCCATATCTACCTGATCGACAGTTCATTACCGACCAAGGATGTCGTAGAGATGATTGATGAGGTAAATGAAGTAGATGGTGTGAAGGCAACGATTGGTCTCGAGGCAATCTTAGGGGCTGGTTTCCCGAAGGAGATGCTGCCTTCCGATCTTTTGAAAGTTGTACAGAATGATGAATATGAGCTGCTCATGGTCAGCTCCGAATATGCGGTTGCCTCAGATGAAGTCAATGCACAGTGCGACAAACTGGATGAGATTCTGGATAAATATGATACCAAAGGTATGCTGATCGGTGAAGCACCGTGTACCAAGGATCTGATTAACATTACAAATGAGGACTTTGCACGTGTCAGTGCGGTATCAATCGTAGCGATCTTCGTCATTATCTTCTTTGTATTTAAGTCCATCAGCCTTCCGATCATTCTGGTGGCTGTGATTGAATTTGCGATCTTTATTAATATGGGTATTCCGGCATATACCGGTACGGTACTTCCGTTTATCGCATCTATCGTCATCGGTACGATTCAGTTAGGAGCGACCGTCGATTATGCGATCCTGATGACGAATAAGTACAAGAATGCACGTTATGATGGATTAGAGAAAAAAGAGGCAATTACACAGGCACTGCAGGGATCTATCCAGTCCATTATCGTCAGTGCACTCAGCTTCTTCTCGGCAACCTTCGGTGTTGGTGTGTACTCCAATATCGATATGATCAGTTCTCTGTGTATTTTGATGTCACGAGGCGCGATCATCAGTATGTTTGTAGTTATTTTCATTCTGCCGTCTATGTTCATGATCTTTGATAAGGTGATCATCAAGACGAGTAAGGGATTCAGACAGTAAGCAAGGATAGGTTAAATATAGGAGGATTCATATCATGAAGATGAAGCAATTACAGAAAAGATATCAGAATAAATTTGCAATCCGTATGCTGGCAGGTGTGCTCGTCGTAGCGCTGGCAGGCGGCAGCTTTGCAGCAGGATATATACAGGGTAACACAGATCAGGCGATCGCAGCAGAAGCTGCTGAGAAGTCAGAACTGGAAGAAAAGATCAGTGACCTTGTAAATACGAACAAGAGTGCTACAGATGATACGACAAAGGATGAGACGGTCTATGTGATCTCTGATGCAAAAGGAAATGCGGGAAAGGTCATTGTAGAGGAGTGGCTGAAGAACAAAGAGGGTTCAGACACGATCGAAGATGTATCCGATCTGGATGGCATCACTAACATTAAGGGTGATGAGACATTTACACAGGATGGCGATAAGCTGACCTGGCAGGCAAACGGCAACGATATTTATTACGAAGGTACAACCGAAAAAGAGATCCCGATCAGCGAGTCAGTGACCTATTATCTGGACGGAAAAGAGATCGAGCCGGAAGAACTGGCTGGCAAGAGTGGAAAGGTCACGATCCGTTTTGACTATGAAAATCATGAAAAGACCACCATCGACAAAGATGGCAAACAGATCGAGGTATATGTTCCGTTTACGGTTATGACAGGAATGGTCGTAAGTGATGATTTTACGAATATTGAAGTAAAAAATGGAAAAGTCATCTCAGATGGCAGGAATAATATTATCGTTGGAATGGCTATGCCGGGACTGAAGGAGAGCCTTCAGAAGGAAGAGGGAGATTTTGACAGTGATATTGAGTTCCCGGATTATGTGGAAGTCACCGCTGATGTCAACAATTTCTCACTGCAGATGACAGCATCGATTGCAATGACCGGATTGCTCAACGACCTTAGTCTTGACGATCTGGATCTGAGTGACCTAGAGAATTCGATTGATGAGTTGTCTGATGGCAGTCAGCAGTTACAGGACGGTAGCAAGGAATTAAAGGACGGCATCGGCACTTTAAATGACAGCATGGATGAGTTCAAGAGCGGTGCAGCCAGCTTGAAGGACGGTATTGCAAGCTATACAGATGGTACACAGAAGTTAAACGATGGCCTGAACACACTTAACAAGAGTGTAGGTACATTGTCTAAAGGTGCCACGACACTGGATTCCAGTGCAAAGACAATCTCAAACGGTGTACAGACACTGGATAAGGCATTAAATACGGAGATGAGCGATAAGGAAAAGGCTGCGGCTAAGAAACTTGTCTCTGCACAGTTTGCAGAAGGCAGTGCAGCTTATAAGCTCATTTATCAGTCTGCAGCGAACAACTTCAATAGCACAATGACGAGTGATGCAACCGTAAAACAGATCCAGAGTGGTATTTCAAGCATGGGTCTGACCAGTGATGGCGTGGTAGCTGCCCTGGCTCAGTATTATGCAGAAAATGGTTTTGTAGATGCGACATCCGGAAAGAAATATACGGCTGAACAGTGTCAGGCAACTGTTCCGGGCAGCTCAACTACCTATGCAGCATTTTTTGCAAGCGGCGTATTAAAAGGTGGCCTGGCACAGGGTATCGCAGGTGGTATCGCACAGAATGGTTCTGATGCAGTCGGTAAATCAGTCGTAGGAGCATGTCAGTCAGCAGCAGAGACAGCGGCACTCCAAGGTGCGGAGAATGCCAAAAAGACAATCGCAGCACAGATCGAGGCAGTCGACAAGAGCAGCGGTTATAGTCTGGTCAGCGGTACAAAAGCACTCAGCGAAGGTATCTCTACACTGGCAGCAGGAGTGCCTGATCTCGTAAGCGGTGTGAACCAGCTGGCAACCGGCGCAAATACACTGGTTTCTAACAACGATAAACTGAAAAACGGTGCATCTGATCTGTCCGACGGAGCAGAAAAAATCGCAGATGGCGTCGGAAAGTTGGACGATGGAGCTGACGAGTTGTATAATGGAATGGTGAAGTTCAACGAAGAGGGTATTTCCAAGCTGGTAGATGCATTCAGCGGCGATACCAAGGATCTGTTCGACCGTATTGATGCAGTCGTACAGGCAGGTGAGAACTACAAGACATTCACAGGTCTGGCACAGGATCAGGTCGGCAGTGTGAAGTTCATCATTAAGACAGATAGTGTGAAATTAGACGATTAGTGTAGTTATGGAGTATAGTATATGAACTGGTTAGAGACAATTTTAGTGACACTTGGCATATCATTGGATATATTCGCAGCAATGGCATGCAAAGGTGCACAGCTTTCGAAAATAGAGAAGAAGCCGCTTGTGATTCTCTGCGTGCTGTTTGCCGTCTGGCAGACAGCCGCACTCTATATCGGCAGTGCGTGCGGTATGTTTTTGCGATTGCGCGACCTCAATCCGCAAGGCGGTGCAACAGAGATCATCGCAGTGGTTATCTTCGGAGTTCTGGGAATACTCATGATCCGCAAGGCATGGAAGAATGAGACGATCTTAGAACACCGGGATGACAGATATGCGTGGAAGGGGCTGATCGCCAGACTGGCGCTCATCAGTATCGGCACGCTGGCGATCGGAGCTGCACTGGGATTCCTCGGTACAGCGAGAGCGGTACTTCTCATCGCAGTCTCTGCCGCAACAGTGGTCGTAGTCATCGCGGGTCTGTATGTTGGATATCATTTCGGATATGAGCAAAAGACGAAAGCATATGCGATCGGTGGTGTGATGCTGCTCGTGGGGGCTGTAGATACCGTATTCCGTTTTGTGATGATCTAGTTTGTATGAAGCAGCCGTTCAATGAGGCGGGAGGCTTCGCTGCGGGTCAGATGGCTGATATCGATCGGTTCATCTATAATAGTTGAAGATGCAGACAGCAGTCTTGTCAGCTGTTCCTTTTGGGGGATGGTGATGGGCTGCTGTTTTTTTATATTTACGAGGAGTGGAACCGGAGAAAAAGCAGCCGGGTCTGATTCGCCGTAGTCAGCTGACAGCCGTTCATATACCAGTGCTGCAGCGAGCGCATCAGAGACTGCACGATGGACGCTGCCTGTATCGAGCTGGTAGAATTCCCGGAGGACGGTCAGCTTTTTCCCCTGCGCAGCAGGGAGAAAACGTCTGGCGAGCCTGAGCGTATCAATGCCGTGTTTCTCAAATGTGAGATCCGCGTTCACACATGCCTGTTTTAAAAAGCTATAGTCAAACAGCAAATTATGTCCAAGTAACGGCAACGAACCGCAGAATGCCAGAAAACGGGGCAGAACATCAGAGAGTTCTTCGCCTTCGTCAGCCATCTGCTGTGTGATTCCTGTCAGATTAGTGATCTGTGAGGGCACGGAACAATGGGGATTGATCATTGCAGAAAAGATATCATGGGGGACTCCATCTTCCATGCAGATAGCACCGATTTCCAGAATGCGGTCTTTTTTGACATTTAATCCTGTCATTTCCAGATCAATGGCGAGATATTTCATGAGGATGCCTCCTGCCCGTGGTTCATGTGTTCTTCCAGTTTGCGGAGAATGGCATCGCGCCGGATGGAAGTGATTTTTTCCGCAGATTCGTAAAGTACATGGATTTTTTCAGGGTTTTTTTCGTATTCATATATAGTGGCGAGCAATTCATAGGTTTTTGCAACATCTGTTCCGAGTGACAGGGCATACTCGAGTACTTCCCTGGCTTCAGATATGTGAGAAAGTTCATAAAGTTTCTCTGCATAGTTTGCCAAAAGTGATACGAGCGTGCTATAATTGGTGTCGCACTGGCTGAGTGTATTCAGGTTGGCAGCACCGTAACGGAGTTTCAGATCCGTGTTGGAGATGCCATTCAGATTGCAGATCGGCTGTGTGGACAAATCGCGCAGTGCAGCTTCGTAGTTCTCAAGCGTCTCATCCGGATATTTGCCGAGTGGCAGACGCTCGATCGGCAGCTTGATATAGGCGAGATTGGAGATGTCCTGTTTGCGTGTCCAGTTGGCATCCTGTTCGCGCTGCCGGAAATGATCCCATACTTCCTGCTCGGATCTGGTGGCGTGGCGCTGGCGGATCGCGATGTATGCAGTTACGATAATAAATATTGTCAATAGCGGTAATAACATATGATGTTGTTGCATGCGGCTGTCGCAGACAGCCGGATTCCTTTCTTAAATTAATATTTTACAGTTAAAATTATAGTCAGACAGAGGTGACAGGTATGAATCAATCAAAAAAACAGAAAAATAATAAGAGACAGCTCATCGCGGGAATTATCGCGATTATCTTAGTGATCGCAATGGTACTTCCGATGGTGATGAGTGCGCTCGTATAATTGTCGGAAAACGGCAATTTGAAATCGTTAATAATATACTAAAATACGCTATTCCTGTCAATTATTCTAGCGGATATTGCATATTGAAAAAGGAAATGGAGTTAGTATATAATCAATAAGTGAAAAATTAGGTTGTGATATCAGAGGTAATTATGAGAAGAAAGAAGAAAAACATAGGATGGAAGATCGGCGGTGCGCTGGCAGCAGCAGTGATCTGTGCAGCAGGTGTCTATGTAGGAACGACAGCATATGCACAGGATGCGCAGAATGCATCAGACCGCACGATTGCGGATAATATTTATATCGGGGATATTGCAGTCGGAGGCATGACAGAGGCACAGGCCACGGAAGCTGTGAATGATTATGTCAAGTCGCTGGGTGACACAGAGTTCACATTGACCGTAGATGACAAGAGTGTCGTCGCAAAGGCATCCGATCTGGGGGTAGAATGGTCAAATCCGGTGCTGGTTCAGGATGCAATGGATGTCGGACGCACAGGTAATCTGATCGAGCGTTACAAGTCGAAAAAGGATCTCGAACATGAAAATCTGGTATATGACATTACTTATACGGCAGATAAAGATAAGGTGACACAGTTTCTGGAGGCAAACACTGCCGACATGAATCAGGATGCCGTAAACTATGGCCTGAAGCGTGAGAATGGTGTATTCTCTATCGTAGATGGACAGAATGGCGTAGCTGTGGATGTGGACAAATCCGCAGATGAGATCGTTTCTTATATCGAAGATACATGGTCACAGAGTGATGCATCGATCGAACTGGCTGCGGATGTGGTAGAGCCGGAAGGCACGAAGGAGCAGCTGGCCCGTGTCAAGGATGTGCTCGGGACTTATACGACAGATTTTAGCAGTTCCTCAGCGGGACGTGCGCAGAATGTGCGCAATGGGGCGAGCAAGATCAACGGACATGTGATCTATCCGGGTGAACAGTTCTCGGTGTATGAGGCAGTCAATCCGTTTACGGCAGAGAACGGTTATGAATTGGCAGGTTCCTATGAGAATGGAACGACTGTCCAGACATATGGTGGAGGTATCTGTCAGGTATCCACGACGCTATACAATGCGGTGATCCGTGCGGAGTTGTCGATCGATGAGCGATTCTGCCATTCCATGATCGTCAGCTATGTGCAGCCTTCGATGGATGCTGCGATTGCAGGGACTTATAAGGATCTGAAATTTACGAATAATTATGATTTTCCGGTCTATATCGAGGGATATACGAACGGTGGACAGATTACGTTTACGGTCTACGGTGAGGAAACACGCCCGGCGGACAGGGAAGTTATCTTCGAGAGTGAGACAACGAGCACGACTGAGCCGGAAACAAAATTTGTGGCATCAGATGCACATGGAATCGGATATGTGAATACGGATCAGAATGCGCATACCGGTTATACAGCGAAGTTGTGGAAGATTGTGAAGGAGAACGGTGTGGAAGTCAGCCGTGAGCCGTATAACAACAGTACTTACAATGCTTCACCGAAGATCGTTACGGTAGGTACGAAATCGGATAGTGAGGAAGCGGTAGCAGCGATCAAGGCTGCGCTTGCTACAAAGGATGAGGCGAATATCCGTGCGGTAGCAGCAGCTAATTCTGCGGAAGCGCTGAAGAAGCAGGAAGAGGAAGAACAGAAACAACAGGAAGAAGACAAAAAGGAAGAGGACAACGAGTCAAAGCCGGCAAAAGACGATACCAAGGATAACAAAAAAGATGATACCAAAGATAATGCAAAAGAGGATACGTCACAGGATAAAGAGGCAGACGAATAAACAAAAATAAAAAGGATACGTATATATTATGAAAGTAGGCAAAGTACCGGAGGCAGTATTAAAGAGATCAGTATTAAAGCAAATACGAACCGACCGACCGGAAGTGCTCATGGGCGCTTCCGTAGGGGAGGACTGCGCAGCAGTGGCTCTACAGGAGGATGAAATGTTTGTTTTATCGACCGATCCGATTACCGGCACTGCAAAAGACATCGGGCATCTGGCGATCCAGATCACGCTCAATGATCTTGCGAGTGCGGGAGCAGAACCGATCGGTGTGATGCTTACTTTTCTTTTGCCCGAAAAACTCTCTGAGGCGAAGCTGCGGGCGATGATGGAGCAGGCAGAGGAAGCTGCACATGCAGCGAATGTACAGATCATGGGTGGCCATACTGAGGTGACACGTGTGGTCAATCAGCCGGTGATCTCTGTCGTCGGTGTCGGCAAGGCGAAAAAAGGCAGGCTGATCTCCACAGCAGCCGCCAGACCAGGCATGGATGTGATCGTCACAAAATGGATCGGACTGGAAGGCACATCCATCATAGCCAAAGAAAAGGAGACAGAATTGCTGACGCGCTATCCGAAAGCGCTTGTTGATGAGGCAAAGGGATTTGACCGTTATTTATCCGTGTTGCCGGAGGCCGCGACGGCGGTGAAGTCTGGCGTGAGTGCAATGCATGATGTGACCGAGGGTGGTATCTTTGGAGCACTTTGGGAGATGGCAGAGAGCGCTGGCGTCGGACTGGAAATAGACTTGAAAAAGATCCCGATCAGGCAGGAGACGGTGGAAGTCTGTGAATTTTTTGACGTAAATCCGTATGAGCTGATCAGCAGCGGCAGTATGCTCATGGCAGCATCGGACGGCAACGGGCTCGTGCGGGCGCTGGAGGCAGAAGGTATCCCTGCGGTGTGTATCGGAAAAGTAACGGATGGGAATGACCGTGTGATTGTATCCGGCGAGGAACGGAGATTTTTGGAACCGCCAAAGACGGATGAACTGTATCGGGTCGTATAATTTGAGAATGGTAGATAAAGGAGAACATAGATCAAATGAGAGAAAAGATATTGACATTTATCGAGAAAAACAGCCGTGTCGATCTGCATGATCTGGCGGTATTGTTAGGTGTGGATGAGCAGATGGTCATTAATGAGCTGGAGGCGATGGAAGCAGAGCATGTGATCTGCGGCTATCATACACTGATTGATTGGGATAAAACGGATGTGGAGAAGGTCACGGCGATGATTGAGGTGCGTGTGACTCCGCAGAGGGATATGGGCTTTGACAAGGTGGCAGAGCGTATCTATAACTATCCGGAAGTAAATTCCGTGTATCTGATCTCTGGTGGCTTTGATCTGATGGTCACACTGGAGGGTAAGACGCTGCGCGATATTTCCACATTTGTAACCGATAAGCTGTCTACGCTCGATTCTGTGCTCAGCACAAAGACAAACTTTATTCTGAAAAAATATAAGGATCATGGCACAGTCATGGCAGAGACATCAAAGGATGAAAGGATATTTATGACACCATGAGAAATCCGCTGAATGAAAAAATAACGACGATAAAGCCCTCCGGCATCCGGAAATTTTTTGATATTGTGAGTGAGATGGAGGATGCAATCTCGCTCGGTGTGGGCGAGCCGGACTTTGATACCCCATGGCATATCCGCGACGAGGGTATCTACACACTGGAAAAGGGCAGAACTTTCTATACATCTAACGCAGGACTTAAAGAGCTGCGTATCGAAATTGCGAAATACTTAGACCGCAGATTTCATCTGCAATATGATCCGTTGAAAGAGATACTGATCACTGTTGGCGGCAGCGAAGGCATTGACAATGCGTTCCGCGCGATGCTCGATCCGGGCGATGAGGTACTGATCCCACAGCCGAGTTATGTATCGTATGAGCCGTGTTGTATTCTCGCAGGTGGTGTACCGGTCATCATCGAACTGAAGGAGGAAAACCAGTTCCGCCTGACGGCAGAAGAGCTGGAGGCAGCGATCACGCCGAAGACGAAGATGCTTGTATTGCCGTTTCCGAACAATCCGACCGGGGCTGTCATGGAAAAATCAGATCTGCAGGCGATTGCACAGGTTGTGATCGACCATGATCTGTATGTGCTCAGCGACGAGATCTATGCGGAACTGTGCTATCTGGAAGAACATACATCGATTGCATCACTTCCCGGCATGAAGGAGCGCACAGTCGTCATCAACGGATTTTCCAAATCCCATGCGATGACCGGGTGGAGGCTCGGTTATGCCTGCGGCCCGCAGATTATCATGGATCAGATCTTAAAGATCCACCAGTTTGCGATCATGTGTGCACCGACGAACAGCCAGTATGCGGCAGTCGAGGCGATGCGAAACGGTGATGAGGATGTGGCGATGATGCGTGAGCAGTATAACCAGCGCCGCAGATTCCTCGTGCATGAATTTGAGCGTATGGGGCTTGAGTGTTTTGAGCCGTTTGGCGCATTTTATATCTTTCCGTCGATCAAGGAATTCGGTATGTCTTCAGATGAATTTGCGACGAGACTGTTGAGAGAGGAAAAGGTCGCAGTCGTTCCCGGAACAGCATTCGGAGACTGTGGAGAGGGTTTCCTGCGCATTTCGTATGCATATTCATTGGAGAATCTGAAGATTGCACTGGGCAGGCTGGAGAAATTCATTACAAAGCTGCGTGCGGAGGCAGAGCAGATATGATCAATATCGTATTATTAGAGCCGGAGATACCGGCAAATACCGGAAATATCGGCCGTACCTGTGTGGCGACCGGAACGAGGCTGCATCTGATCGAGCCGCTCGGCTTTTCGCTTAGCGAGAAGGCATTAAAACGGGCAGGTATGGATTATTGGCCGGCTCTGGATGTGACGACGTATATCGATTATGAAGATTTTCTTGCGCGCAATCCGGGCGCACAGATCTTTTATGCGACAACCAAAGGCAGACATATCTATTCGGATGCAGCTTATCCGGATGGCTGCTATATTATGTTTGGCAAGGAGAGCGCGGGTATCCCGGAGGAGATCTTAAGAGAACACCCGGATACGTGTGTACGTATCCCGATGATCGGAGAGACCCGGTCATTAAACCTGTCGAATTCGGTGGCGGTCGTTTTATATGAGGCACTGCGTCAACAGGGCTTTGCACATATGAAGACAGAGGGCGAGCTGCACAGACTGCACTGGTAGACTGATAATTGGAGAGGAAATACAGGTCAGATGGCATCATTGATGGTAAAAGCAAGACAACTGGTACATGAATATATCCGCCGTGACGAGGAGGGCAACCCGATCGCTGCGCAGATGGCACTTGACCATGTGGATATCGATATCAAACCGGGGAGTTTTGTCGCGGTTCTGGGACATAATGGTTCTGGTAAGTCGACACTGGCAAAGCATCTGAATGTGCTTCTCTGTCCGACAGAAGGGACACTCTGGGTGGATGGCAAGGATACATCCGACCCGGACAACCTCTGGGACATCAGGCAGAGCGCAGGTATGGTATTTCAGAATCCGGATAACCAGATCATCGGCAGCATTGTCGAGGAGGACGTCGGTTTTGGACCGGAGAACCTCGGTGTGCCTACGGATGAGATCTGGCAGCGTGTGGAAGACAGCCTGCGGGCAGTCGGTATGACGAAATTCCGCGCAGCTTCTCCCAATAAGTTATCCGGTGGGCAAAAACAGCGTGTGGCGATCGCAGGAGTGGTAGCGATGCAGCCGGCATGTATTGTACTCGATGAGCCGACGGCGATGCTCGATCCGAACGGACGCAGAGAGGTGCTGCGCGCGGTACATGAGTTGAATGAGAAAAAAGGTGTGACGATCATTCTGATCACACATTATATGGAAGAAGTCACGGACGCTGATTATGTCTATGTGATGGATTCCGGATCAGTCGTGATGCAGGGCACTCCGCGGGAGATCTTTTCGCGTGTGGAATCACTGCAGGCGCACCGTATGGATGTACCGCAGATCACGCTGCTGGCACATGAACTGAAACAATCAGGTCTGGATCTGCCGGATGGTATCCTGACGAGAGAAGAACTCGTACAGGCATTAGAACAGCTGCGGGAAGGATAGCTATGTCAATAATATTAGATAAAGTAAACTGTGTATACGAGCAAGGGACACCACGTGAAATGTATGCGCTAAAAGATATCAATCTGGAGATAAAGGATGGACAGTTTATCGGTGTGATCGGTCATACAGGTTCTGGCAAATCCACACTCATCCAGCATATGAATGGATTGCTGCACGCGACGAGCGGCAGCATTTATTATAATGGCGAGGATATTTATGCTGAGGGTTACAGTATGCGGAAGCTGCGCAGCAAGGTTGGGCTGGTATTCCAGTATCCTGAGCATCAGCTGTTTGAGACAACGATCCTCGCGGATGTCTGTTTCGGACCGATGAATCAGGGATTGGATAAAAATGAAGCGGAGCTGCGTGCATTTGAGGCACTGCACAGTGTCGGTATACCGGAGGAACTGTTTGACCAGTCTCCGTTTGACCTCTCCGGTGGGCAGAAGCGCCGCGTGGCGATCGCGGGAGTGCTTGCGATGCGTCCGGAGGTGTTGATCTTAGACGAGCCTACTGCAGGACTCGACCCGAAAGGGCGGGATGAGATCTTAGACCAGATCGCAAAGCTGCACACAGAGAACCATATTACAGTCATCCTTGTGTCCCACAGCATGGAGGATGTAGCAAAATATGTGGAACGCATTATTGTCATGAACCAGGGCAGTGTGATGTTTGACGGCGCACCCAAAGAGGTTTTCCGCCATTATAAGGAATTGGAGCAGATCGGGCTGGCGGCACCACAGGTGACATATCTGATGCATGAGCTCAGTGAGAAGGGATTTCCAGTGAGCCGGGATGCAACGACGGTTGAGGAAGCAAAGGGTGAGATTCTGCGGGCATTTGGACGCAGTGTGAAATAGGTGACAGATTATGGTGAGAGATATTACGATAGGACAATATTATCCGACCGGATCAGTGATTCATCAGATGGATCCACGTGTAAAGCTGTTTGGCACATTCGTGTTCCTGATTTCTGTATTTGCATATAAAGGTATTGTTGGACTGGCGGTTGTGACCGTATTTCTGGCAGCGATCATTAAAATATCAAAAGTCCCCTTTCGATATATGATAAAGGGGCTGCGGGCGATTATCATTCTGATGCTGATTACAGCAGCATTTAATCTGTTTTTGACACCGGGTGAGGCAGTATTTCAGGTATGGAAGATCAAAGTCACGGAAGAAGGAATCGCAGCAGCGGTCCGTATGATGATCCGGTTGACGTATCTCGTACTCGGTACATCGCTTATGACGCTGACGACAACACCGAATCAGCTCACAGATGGATTGGAACATGCATTGAAGCCACTCGTCCACCTGCATGTGCCGGTGCATGAGATCGCGATGATGATGTCGATTGCGCTGCGTTTTATCCCGATTCTGGTAGAAGAGACAGACAAGATCATGAAAGCACAGATGGCGCGTGGGGCAAATTTTGAAGAAGGCAACGTGATCCAGCGTGCAAAGGCGATGATTCCGCTGCTCGTACCACTGTTTGTATCGGCATTCCGACGTGCGAATGATCTCGCGCTCGCAATGGAGGCGCGCTGTTATCGTGGTGGAGAGGGACGTACCAAGATGAAACCGCTGCGCTATCAGAGTATGGACCGCACGGCATATCTCGTGCTGGCTGCATATCTGGTTCTGCTGATCGCGCTGAGGATCTTGTTATGAAGCGCGTGATGCTGCGTGTCGCATATGATGGCACAGACTATTGTGGATGGCAGCTGCAGCCGGGTGTGGACACGGTGGAGGGCGTGCTCAATCAGGCGCTCAGTACATTGCTCGGTGAGCCGGTCACTGTGGTCGGTGCGAGCCGCACGGATTCCGGCGTTCATTCGCTCGGCAATGTCGCGGTGTTTGATACCGATACCCGCATTCCGGCGGATAAGATCTGCTATGCGCTCAATCAGCGTCTGCCGGACGATATCGTTGTCCAGTCATCGGCAGAGGTGGCACCGGATTTTCATCCGCGCCACTGCGACAGCACAAAAACTTATGAATACCGGGTCTTAAACCGTGAGTTTCCGCTGCCTACCGAGCGCAGGGATTCGTATTTTTATTACCGCAGGCTGGATCTCGAACGTATGCGTGAGGCGGCAGCATATCTGGTCGGTACACATGATTTCGCGAGCTTTTGCGCCGCACATTCGCAGGCAGAGACGACGGTACGCACGGTCTATGACTGTCAGGTGGAAAAACAGGGAGATCTGATCTGCATCCGGGTGACCGGAGCTGGATTTTTATATAACATGGTGCGTATCATTGCCGGAACACTGATCGAGATAGGCAGTGGACTCAAAGAACCGCAGCAGATGCCCGCGATTCTGGATGCCTGTGCGCGCAGCGCGGCGGGACCGACCGCACCGGCACATGGACTGACGATGATCGGGATTGAATTTGCCGAGAACCCGGTGATGGCTGAACTGTAAAAAACATATAAAAACCAGTTGACAGTGGCAAAAACGCGTAGTAGAATATAAAGGCTGATGTAGTTTAGAAATATTATGCCAAAGCCCCGGCAGAATATTTTTGCTATACAATAACAGAAGTATGCTGAATGGTTTCGGACATTTCCATTCCGACTTCTACCGTTAAAATTATTCAGGAGGAAAAACCATGAACACATTTATGGCAAGCCCGGCTACCATTGATCGTAAATGGTATGTTGTTGACGCTACAGGAATGACATTAGGTCGTTTATCATCAGAGATTGCAAAGATTTTAAGAGGAAAGAATAAGCCGATTTTCACACCTCACATGGACTGCGGTGATTATGTAATCGTTGTCAATGCAGAGAAGATCGCTGTTACCGGTAAGAAGCTGGATCAGAAGATTTACTACAGACATTCAGAGTATGTAGGTGGAATGAAAGAGACTACCTTAAAGGAGATGTTAGCAAAGCATCCCGAGAGAGTCATCGAGCACGCAGTAAAGGGTATGTTACCCAAGGGACCGTTAGGACGCGAGATGTATAAGAAGTTATTCGTATACGCAGGTCCTGATCACAAGCATGCAGCTCAGAAGCCTGAGACTTTGACATTTTAATCGAGGGAGGTAAAAACAAGTGGCTAACGCAAAATTTTATGGAACAGGTAGAAGAAAAAGTTCAGTAGCCAGAGTTTATTTAGCACCTGGTACTGGTAAGATCACCATCAACAAGAGAGACATTGATGATTATTTTGGATTAGAGACATTAAAGGTTATCGTTCGTCAGCCTTTCGCTGCAACCGAGACCAACGAGAAGTTCGACGTGACCGTTACTGTAAAGGGTGGCGGATACACAGGACAGGCAGGAGCTATCCGTCATGGTATCGCCCGTGCACTGCTTCAGGTAGACAGCGAGTATCGTCCCGCACTCAAGAAGGCAGGATTCTTAACACGTGATCCTCGTATGAAAGAGCGTAAGAAATACGGTCTCAAAGCAGCTCGTCGCGCTCCGCAGTTCAGCAAGAGATAATTCAACCGAATATCGAAAAAGAGCAACAAACCCCGAAAATCCAGTATTTTCGGGGTTTTCTTGTATTAGCAATAAAAATAAACCACCTGCTATGCAGGTGTGTCCCCAAATAGCTTCAGCTTCAAGTAAAAAACCTCCAACGTTATAATAAGTGCAGGCTCGCCAACCGCACCAAAACAAAGGAGGTATCCAATATGGATAAGAATAGTTTAGCACATACGAGGTGGGAATGTAAGTATCATATCGTATGTGCACTAAAGTATAGAAGAAAAGTTATATATCAACAGATACGTGTAGATGTAGGACACCTACTAAGTGAATTATGCAAAAGAAAAGGAATTGAAATTATAGAGGCAGAAGCATGTCCGGATCACATTCATATGTTTGTAAGAATTCTGCCGAAGTATAGCGTATCTGAGATAATGGGATATTTAAAAGGAAAAAGTTCGCTTATGATTTTTGAAAGGCATGCAAATCTGAAATATAAGTATGGGAACCGGCATTTTTGGTGTCGAGGTTACTATGTATATACAGTAGGAAAGAATGCAAAGAAAATCGAGGAATATATTCGGAATCAATTAAAAGAAGATTTGGAATATGACCAAATGACACTGAAAGAGTATATTGACCCGTTTACGGCTAAGCCGGTGGTAATGATTCCATCAAATGCTGGCAGCATTTCTACGCAATGATAATGATCCGACGCTTGCGACCGCTGCTGTACTATCCGGAGGCATCTGCAATGTCTTTGGCGATTGGTTCTTCGTGTTTCCCTGCAACATGGGGCTGTTTGGTGCCGGTTTGGCAACCGCGCTTGGCTCTGTGGTCTCTTTTATTATTTCCGTCGCAAGAGGACTGGTCATCAGCGGCCTTCTGATTTTGTTCCTTCCGGTGCTGTTTCGCGCAGAATCTATATGGCTTGCCATGCCCATTATAGAACTTTTGATTGCGGTTTATGTCGCGATTCGGATGAGGTGTGCCACGGCAGCGCTCCAGGAAAAAGACATGGAGAATAAGTGAAATTGTGAAACGAAATTCACTTATTCTCGATTACAGGGCTAATCTTTGTATTGATTGCACTTGCTATCATGGGTTGCGTCATAGGACTTATCATTGGCTGTGCCCATGATAGAGTGATCATGAGTGATTTGCTGATCTCGGGAGATCATTGACCGCAGCATGACATTCCAGAACTCTCAAAAACCTCCGATGGATACAAACAGAGGAGATTATCTCCGGCACCTAAAGCTAGCTGAGTGGAATAATAAGAGGCCAACAAATTTGTTCCGTTTTCTGCATCGGTGAGGTTGTTTTCAATATTCCAGTACACCGGCAAATCACGCTGTACCACAATGACTGCCGGAGAGAATCCATTATCCATCAGTTCGATGCTGACCTCTTGAATCTCGTCCCCGGATTTGTCTGTAGTGGGTAAGGCGACTGCTAATGTTTCTGTGGGGATCGTATATCCGGCAGGGGTCGGGACACTGACTTCAGCGCTGGAAGCCGCGATATCATCCTCGGTTCCGTCCATAACAAAAATGTTGCCACGAATCATACCCATCCAGCAGCTATAACGAACCGTGCCGATATTGACAGGCGTAAATTCAATGACATTTTCACCCGTATGGAATGTGTACTCAATGCCGTAATCCGAAATCAAAATTCTATTGTTGCATCCGTTTATACTCCCGTCCGGTGCATCAATCACCCATTTTACCGGGACACCAGCCTGTACTGTAATGTCGGGATATCGGCCAGCCTGTAAGGTGCTGTTGACCACCTGCACACCGTCAACGACTTCTACATTGTTTTCTGCGGCTGAACTGTTTTGTACCAATGTTCCTTGAAAGCTCCACAGAGCATAGGCACCGACCACAATAACCGGAAAGGCGGCTTTCGCTAAACTTTTGACTGATCTGTTTTCAACAGGAAAACTAAACAGTACCTCGACAATGCAAAAGGCTATTATCAAAACGAGCAGCAGATCGGGAGAAATCCAGCCGCTTAGAGAGCCTCCTTGTGAGAGCATCGCCGGTCCAAGGACAACGACCAGCACAGCACCGATCCTCATAACTTGATCTGTGAATCTTCTGCCAAGGACAGAAACAATGGAGCCAAGACCCAGCATGAACGGCACAGTACCCAAGCTGAACAGAAACACTTCTGCGTTGGAAAATTACAAAATAGAATACGATACCATTGCAAATCAGAAGCATGCACGGTATAATATGGATATAAAGGCAAAGGTCACCGCAACGGTGCGAAAAATAGATTTTGGCTGTTCCCACAAGGAGCAGATTGAGAATCGTTATCCTCAGTGGCTGAAAAATGCTGGTGTGCAGTGCATGGAGGAAGTTATTTGAATAAGGCGAAAGGCCGCAGAAATGCGGCTTTTCCTAAACACATGGGTTAGCCGAATCTAACTTGCGGATGTGCGTGCGCTAGTTAGATTGTTCTAACTATGGAAGGTGAGACAGAAATGCGAGATCACAAGAATTTCTGGGACAGAAATGCAGGTCGGTATGACCGCTTTATGCGAAAAGACAGGGCAGCATACGAAAAAATGTATGGGCTGATCCGTCCGGTCGTGAAAGGCAAAACAGTGCTGGAGTTGGCTACAGGAACGGGACTAATCGCCAAGCATATTGTAAAAGTAACGGTACGCATTGAGGCGACGGATGCCTCTCCGGAAATGATTGCAGAAGCCAAGCGGGGAAATTGCTCTGCGAAGCTGCATTTTTCCGTGCAGGATATGTTTTCTTTGCCATACGCAGGCAATTCATTTGATGTGGTGATCGTATCCAACGCCTTGCACATCGTGCCGCAGCCAGAGAAATCACTGCGAGAAATCAAACGGGTGCTGAAGGACGATGGTGTGTTGATCGCGCCAACCTTTACTCACGCGGAAAATTCACTTAGAGGAAGGATCAAAGCCTATTTTATGAGATTGGCAGGCTTCCCTCTGCA
>CAKRIZ010000007.1 GCA_934351445.1 uncultured Eubacterium sp. | reverse complement strand
TGCGTGCGCACGCAAGTATTTTTTCTGCCAACAAATATTTCCACAATGCTTGTCTTTTGGTCTTTGTTTTCTTTGGTATGGAAAGAGATGGTACATAAGAGATGAAAAAAAGAAACATATGGGCTATTGTGACCGCAGTGGTGATCGTGTTGATTCTTGGGATTGATAGAGGCAGATGAGAGTTTTCATGGTTCGGACTATGTGACGGGTAGTTTTATTGCAGCTACTGCGATCCGGTCTGTGGGAGATGCCCGCATCAGATTATCGCTTGGAATCAATCAGAAGTTAAAGGACGAGGACTACATTTCCATCGCACTTGAAAATGGGTTGATTCAAGAAGAACAGCTAAAGCGTGGACTGACGGCTGATGAGACAGAGGTTATTATAGAAAAATTGGATATTCGTTATATGCGGTTCGACGGAGGTGTGTTGGATATTGTTTATTATAAGGATAAAAACAGGAAGCAGAAGGGGCAGAAACAGGAAAAGAATAGTGATCTGAAACACTCCTATGACACGCAGGAACAAAGCACACCTATATTTCGGATCAGTTATCCTGATGGGTGGACAGTCGAGCAGAATTATACAGCAGGAGATCAGGAAAACATGACTCTTAGTAATGACAGTGGCATACATATTGATTATATTTCTGCAAAGTATGGATTCGGAAGTCAATATTATGGCGCGCTTGGAGGGGATACGGAGATGGCGGCTGCACATATTACAAAGGTAGCGGATGTTGCATTTAAGCCTTCTGCTGATTCCGGCTTAGGAAAAATGGTGATTGCTAAAATAAAAGCGTATGAGCTGGAGGATGGTTTAACCGGAGAGAGACAAAAGATTGACGGTGCAACTTATTATGCGGTGGTTCCGAAATCGTATCTGGGTGATACGGCGTTTTCAGTATCCGGGTATTGGGCGGCATGTGCATGGGAATATGGGCGACCGACGGCGATCATAGCTCAATCATCAGATGGTAATTTTACTTCGGATCAAGAGAAGGAAGTGATTCAGATTTTATCTTCATTTACAGAAAAGTAGAAAAATCCGGTAAATCTGCCAGTAAGTTTTGAGCCTTTTTGTGGATAATGAATGACTTCCCTATAACTCTCGTGTTACAATAAATAAAAAAGTAACGTTTGAAGTAAAGGAGAAATTCACAGGATGAGAAACATACATAAAATGAAAAAAATCGCAACACTGTTACTGGCAGCCGCACTCACATGCACCGCAATACCGCAGACGGCAACTGTTGCATATGCTGCGGCTACAGACAATGTGGCTGCGGTGAGGGCAAACAGCCCGAAGCTGAGTGATTCAAAAGTGAAGCTCAAGGTGGGCGAAAAATATAAGCTCACATATTCAGGTATGACAGGTACTGTAAAATGGAAGAGCAGTAATAAGTCCGTTGCAACCGTAAACAGCAAGGGACTGGTCAAGGCCAAGAATCCGGGCAAGGCGACGATCACCGTAACCGGAGCAAAAGCGACACTCAAGTGTACGGTACGAGTGCGGCTGACCCAGAAACAGGTACAGGATCAGTTGTTTGAGCTCTATGATGAATACCCCGAGGGTATGTCCTGGACAAACGAGAACCACAGCTATTATTGGAAGGCAATCAATACCTACTGCTACGGATGTATCGCTTTTGCGGGTGAGATGAGTGACCGATTATTCGGCAAGGATGCAAAAGTAACCACTCATAGAAATTTTGACAAGATCAAGGTCGGTGATCATATCCGCATCGGGAATTATCACTCGGTGATCGTACTGGCAAAGGGTCCGGATGAATTGATGGTTGTAGAAGGCAATTATAATTCGTCCGTCCACTGGGGACGCGAGATCACGAAAAGTGAGCTGAAGTCGAGCGGATTCTATGTACAGAGCCGGTATTAAAATCGTAGATTTGCGGAAAAAACGCTTGCAAAACAAGCTACAATCTGATAAAATCAATCTGTTGTGAAAATAGGCGATGGTCCTCTGGAGTGCAAGAGATGGCATTTTAAGAACATCAAAATAACAGGAGGTCACAAAATGAATAACACAGAAATCATCAAGAACATTGAAGCAGCTCAGATGAAAGAGCAGATCCCTGAGTTCCACGTAGGTGATACCGTAAAAGTATACGGAAAGATCATCGAGGGAAACCGCGAGCGTGTACAGGTATTTGAGGGAACCGTATTAAAGAGACAGGGAAGCAGCAGCCGTGAGACATTCACAGTTAGAAAGTTATCTAACGGTGTAGGTGTAGAGAAGACCTGGCCGTTACATTCTCCCAACGTAGAGAAGATCGAAGTCGTTCGTCGTGGTAAGGTTCGCCGTGCAAAACTGAACTACTTACGTGGACGTATCGGTAAGGCAGCAAAGGTAAAAGAGCTGGTTAGATAGTTTTTACTGTATGCAGGAACTGTGTAAAATGAGGGCAAATACGGTTGTATTTGCCCTTTTTTTGTTTGATAGGAAAATCCTATCAAACAAATGCTCCGCATGGATGCGCACTTCGCGGAGATGAAGTGTATGCTTCGCATACCGCTCAGGCGCGAAAGAGTTGCGAGCAACTCTTTTTTGTTATACAATATGAGGCAGGGGCGGATGTCCCTAAATGGGAACAGGCACAGGAGGAATCAGCCACATGGCACGGAGAAAAGGACTGAATTTCAGGAAAAAGAAACGGGAGCTCAACATTCCATTGCTGCGGGAGATCGCGACATGGATCGTAGAGATCGCGATCACAGTTGCACTGGCAGGTGTGTTTGTTTATTTTGCAGGTGTGCGCACGACGATCATCGGCCAGTCGATGGGCGAACAACTGCAGGACGGGGATCAGGTACTGATCAACCGTTTTATATATAAAGTTAGCAAACCGAAGGCCGGCGATGTCATTGTATTTTTGCCAAACGGCAATGAGAAATCACACTATTATGTTAAGCGCGTGATCGCAGCCGGAGGAGATACGGTACAGATCATTGATGGAGTCATCTATGTCAATGATGCTCCGGCAGAGAAGGTTCATTTTACCGGAACGATCTCAGATCCCGGAGTCGCCGCGGAGAAGATCACACTCGAGTCGGACGAGTGCTTTGTGATGGGTGATAACCCATCAGGCAGTGAGGACAGCCGGTTTGCAAATATTGGTAACGTAAAATCAGATGATATCATCGGAAAGGCATGGTTCAAACTGTTGCCGCTTTCCGATGCAGGATTCATAGAGTAGGAGAAAACAGATGCAATTTCAATGGTACCCCGGTCATATGACCAAGGCAAAGCGGCAGATGCAGGAGGATATCAAGCTCATTGATCTGATTATAGAGCTGGTGGATGCCCGGATTCCGATGAGCAGCCGCAATCCGGATATAGACGAACTTGGAAAAAATAAGGCACGGCTCATCTTACTGAATAAGGCAGATCTCGCAGATGAGCGGGCAAATAAGGCATGGACAGAATTTTTTGAGAAAAAGGGATATACAGTCGTCCGGATGGATGCGCGCAGCAAGGCGCAGATCAAACCGGTCAACAATGCTATCTTAGAGGCATGTAAAGAAAAAATCGAGCGGGACAGACGGCGCGGCATCAAAAACCGCCCGGTTCGTGCGATGGTTGTCGGTATTCCGAATGTCGGAAAATCAACGTTTATCAATTCATTTGCCGGAAAGGCATGCGCCAAGACCGGTAACAAGCCCGGTGTGACGAAGGGCAAACAGTGGATCCGCCTGAATAAGAGCGTGGAACTGCTCGATACGCCCGGTATCCTCTGGCCCAAATTCGAGGATCAGAGCGTTGGATTAAAATTAGCGCTGATCGGATCGATCAAAGATGAGATTTTGAATATTGATGAGATGAGTCTGGAACTGATTCGTCTGCTGCAGCGTGATCCGGTGGCTGAGCAGGCGCTGTGCACACGTTATGAGCTGACGGAGACTGAGGATGCGGTGCGTGTGTTAGAGCAGATTGCGACGAACCGCTCCTGCATCAAAAAAGGCGGTGAACTCGATTATTCCAAAGCTGCCGCATTGCTGCTCGATGAATTCCGCAGCGGTATCATTGGACGCATGACATTAGAGAGACCGGAGGAATACGGCGCATGAAAAATATAGCAAAAAGCCTGTTAGGATTGCTCCTGTATATCATACTGATCTTTGGGGCGGCATATCTGTTTGGACATTTTGTGGTTGGGCAGGTAGAGGTGGATGGTCCCTCAATGAACGATACGCTGCAGGATGGTGACCGGCTGCTGATGAATAAATTTACTTACCGGTTTAAGCAGTTAGACAGGTATCAGATTGTTGTATTTAAATATGCCTATGATACAGATACGGACTATATCAAACGTGTGATCGGTCTGCCGGGAGAGACCGTACAGATCGATGATGACGGCAATATCTATATCGATGGAGATCTGCTCGAGGAGGACTATGGCAAAGAAGTGATCGAAGATCCGGGCTTGGCGAAGGACGAGATCACACTCGGTGATGACGAATATTTTGTACTGGGTGATAACCGGAATAACAGCAGTGACAGCCGTGATCCGGATGTAGGGCCGGTTTCAAAGTCACAGATCAAAGGAACTGCGTGGCTGAGACTCACCCCCAATTTTGGATTGCTAAAATAAGATTGCCGGAAAAACGGTTTGAAGAAGACCAAGCGGCGCAGACCGGAAGCGGTTGGAAGAGGATGGAAGCACATGGATACACAGGGAAAAAAGATCGGAGCGGTCAAAGAGGAATTAAAAAGTACAGCAGATGAGGGTTTATCTGTATTTATAGAGAATTATCGGGCAGATGGACGCACCGGAGTACAAAAGCTCGTGGAGCAGGCGCAGAAGCGCCTGCAAAAGCTCGAGGCAGAAAAAAAGCGGATCTATGAACTGCAATCCTATGAGCGGGAGTATGCATATGCCGCGCATATCTGCGGAATCGATGAGGTCGGCAGAGGACCGCTTGCGGGACCGGTTGTAGCCGGGGCTGTCATTCTGCCGAAGGACTGTGAGATCTTATATATCAATGATTCGAAAAAACTCTCTGCCGCAAAACGCGAGGAATTATACGATGTGATCATGGAGCAGGCGGTAGCAGTTGGGATCGGCCAGGCATCACCGCAGCGGATCGATGAGATCAATATCCTGCAGGCAACGTATGAAGCGATGCGTGAGGCTATCAACAATTTGCAGGTAAGACCCGATATATTATTAAATGATGCAGTGACGATTCCACAGGTGGATATTCCGCAGGTGCCGATCATCAAAGGAGATGCACAGAGTATCTCGATCGGTGCAGCGAGCATTATCGCAAAGGTGACAAGGGATCGCATGATGGTGGATTATGACAGACTCTATCCGGGTTATGCATTTGCAGAAAATAAGGGATATGGTTCTGCCGCACATATTGACGCACTCAAGCGTCTGGGCGCGTCACCGATCCACAGACAGTCATTTATCGGACACTTTGTATAGCACCGTAACAATCGGTCAACGGTTTACGGCTGCATGGTAAACACATGATGTGGAGGATGACCGGATGCAGATATCTTATGTCGGACAATACAATAAAAATGCCGGACAGCCGGTAGGCACACCGGTTCCGAGTACTGCGGTCACGAGTCTGACGGCAGCGGTCCGTGAACTGGTTCCGGGCAGTATTTTTGAGGGAAACATTGCTTTTGTCAAAGGTTCGAACGTGATTCTCAGTCTGGAAAATGGTCAGAATGTACATGCCAGACTGGATAAAAATGCGTTAAAACTCGTGCAGGGGCAGTCTATGTTTTTTCAGGTAAAATCCAATGAAGATGGTGTTGTAGCGATCCGGCCTTATATGGGTACAGGTACCTCAAATCCCACACTGATGCGTGCATTGCAGGCGGCGGGACTGCCGATCGATGACCGGAATCTACAGATGGTAGATGCGATGATGAGGGAACAGATGCCGATCAATGCGGATGCGTTAGCGGAGATGCACCGCGCGGTTGTCGGAAATGAGGGAGTCGGCGTGGATACACTCGTGCAGATGCGGAAACTGGATCTGCCGATCACACCGCAGATGGCGGCGCAGTTTGAAAACTACCGCAATGATACGCATATGCTGCTTGGACAGATGAATGATCTGATGGAGGCACTGCCACAGTTTTTGGAATCCCAGAGTATGGATCTATCGCAGATGGTGCAGATGAATTCGCAGTTATTCGGGATTCTCTCGGAGGGAATGACGGATGGGACAGATGCAGCTATTCTGGCAGATGCAGACCGTGTACAGCAGATGATGGATGCGGAGGGAGCGGCAGGCATCACAGCACCCGATGCGGCAGAAGGCGAAGTAGAGGGCATGTTTTTTGACAGTGAGGCGGCAGATGCACAGCCACTTGTCCGCTACGCACCGCAGCAGCTGGGTGCGGTGTTAGAGCCGCAGATGCAGGAGAGTTTTTCTGACCTGCTGCGCAGTATCGGAGATCTGGCTGACAATGAGAATGTTTTTGATGAGGACGGTGATCTGAACCTGAATCTGACAGCACGCAAGATGCTCTCACTGATTGATGGAGAATTGCAGGCACAGCTGGCAAAGGGTGGACTCGAAGCGGATGATGTGAAGGAACTGTTCTCGCACAAAGGTTATCAGAAACTTCTAAACAACGTGATGGAGGAGCAGTGGCTCGTGCGTCCGTCAGATGTAAAGAGTAAGGCGAAGATCAGTGACCTCTATGAGCGTCTGGAACGACAGATGGAGGATATCTCCAAGGTGCTCAGGCTGACAGGCAATGAGAATTCTGCGTTGGGGCGTTCCGTCGACCAGATCCGGGGCAATGTGGAATTTATGAACCAGGTCAATCAGATCTACAACTATGTGCAGATCCCACTGAAGATGAGTGGACAGAATGCAAATGGTGACCTGTATGTCTATACAAATAAGCGAAGGGCACGTGGGGAAAATGACGAGCTCTCCGCGTTTTTACATCTGGATATGGAGCATCTGGGATCGACGGATGTGTCGGTCAAGATGAAAGGGAAATCCGTCGATACGAATTTTTCGTTTTCAGATGATGAGAGTTATGCACTTGTAGAAAAATATCTGCCGATTCTCGACGCCAAGCTGTCAGCGCTCGGTTATAATGTGACGCTCACGGTGAGCGGCGACAGGGGAAAGGTAGACTTCGTGGAGGATTTTCTGAAAAAAGATCTTCCCGGCGCAGGCAGTACCGGTGTGGTGCACCGGTATTCATTTGATGTGAGGGCATGAGATGGCAGATACGAAGCAGACAGGCGAAAAAGTAAAGACAGCGGTGGCATTGGCATATACACCCGGAGATGCAGCACCGAAAATACTGGCGACTGGTAAGGGGACGCTTGCGGACCGTATCATAGAGACCGCAAAGGAGGCGGATGTTCCGACTTATAAGGATGATAAACTGGCAGATACACTCTCCAGGCTGGAGATTGGGGACATGATCCCACCGGAACTCTATGAGGTCGTAGCCGAGATTCTGGTTTTTGTCAATGATATGGATCGGATACGTGCAAAGCTTGGAAAATAGGAGAATGGCTGGATTGATGAACGGGAAATTATACGGAAAAAATGAGCACATATGGAAACGCAAGGGCGATCAGCCGGTGCTCACAGAATACGATTATGAACTTACGGCAGGAGTGATCCTGCCGCTTTTACAATTTCCATTGCTCTCACGGTGTGAGGGGATACGGCATGGGTTTACGACACGTTACGGTGGTGTGAGCAAAGGTGAATGGAGCAGCCTGAACCTGAGTTTCACGCGTGGCGATGATGAGGCTGCGGTACATGGGAACTTTGCGCGCGTGGCGCAGGCATTTGGCGTATCGCCGGAGCAGATTGTCTGTTCGAAACAGACGCATACGACAAACGTGCGTCATGTGCATGCCGCGGATGGCGGTGTTGGCGTGACACGTGCGTTGCCGTGGGATGATGTGGATGGATTGATCACGGATGAACCAGGCGTGCTGCTCGGTACATTTTATGCGGATTGTGTGCCGTTGTTTTTTGTCGATCCGGTGCACCATGCGATCGGGTTGTCACATTCCGGCTGGCGGGGAACTGTTGCGCGCATGGGTGCTGTGACGCTGCAGGCGATGGCAGATGCATTCGGCACACAGCCGGAGGATGTGAGGTGCGCGATCGGGCCAAGTATCTGTGTAGACTGTTATGAAGTCAGCGAGGATGTGGCAGAGCAGTTTCGCGCTGCATTCCCGGAACATCATATGATAGATGAGATCCTGCATGCGAAGGGCGGGGGCAAATACCAGCTCGATCTGTGGGAGGCAAACCGGTGCGTACTGCTCGATGCGGGTGTACAGCCGCAGCATCTGCAGATCACGGATATCTGTACCTGCTGCAATCCCGCGCACCTGTTCTCACATCGCTATACCGGAGGCAGACGGGGGAATCTCGGGGCATTTTTGATGGTGGAGGATTATTCAGCAGAGCTGTAAAATATACCCGAATACGGGTAAAATAATATTGACATCGCACCTTGCATGGATGTATGATGAGATCAGAATAAGAAAAAGGAGGGGGCGGCATGACGATAGAGGAGCTTCGGGCAAGAAAAAAGAATTTGAAGCTTACTACGAGAGAACTGGCAGTGTTGGCTGACTTGCCACAGGGGACAGTCAGCAAGATTTTGACCGGTGAGACAAAGAACCCTTCCTATCTTACGATTGAGAAATTGACGGATACGATAGAAAAGCAGGAGCTGCTGGCGAGATTGAGAGCCTATCAGGAAGCGATGCATCGTTACTTTACAGAGCATCCGGAGGATGCCGGAGATCAGAAGAAGTTTGAAAAAATATACCGGGAAGAGCATCACTTGGAGCAGAATGTGCCGATTCCGTTTGCTGTCCCTCAGGCAGATTGGTCATTCTATTATGGGAATCTTGCGCTGCACGATCATAGAATGACTGTCTCCGAGCTGCATAAGCTGGGGGAAGGGCGGGAATGTCAACTGATCAATGGGAATCTGATCGTAGCTGAGATGGCGGGAGTCAGCCATCAGAGAATGGTGAGAAAGCTTGGCAGATTTATCAGCGAGTTTATTGAATCCGGACATGGCAGCTGTGAAGTATTTGATGTTGGTGTCAATGTATATCTGGATGAGGATGAGTATACGATGGTCATTCCGGATATTGCCGTGGTCTGTGATCCGGACCGGATCTGTGAAAAAGGAGTGATGGGGGCTCCGGACTGGGTCATTGAAGTGGTTTCGGTGAGTACCAGACAGACCGATTATCATAAGAAGCTTCATAAATATATGGATGCAGGGGTTTTAGAATATTGGATTGTAGATATAGACCGGAGTATGGTTTCCGTATGTATCAATGGGGAGCCGATGCAGATCGTGATTTATAGTTTTGATGAGGAGATTCCGGTAGGTATCTATGACGGCAAATTGAAAATACGGATGTGAATTTTCAGGCAGGAATTATTTTGCGCAGACAAAACAACAGACGATCTCAAAGGTGGCATTGTATGGATACTTCAAAATCGGTGGATCTTGCGCTCCCAGTATTGATATTGGCAGAGGGATATAGAATGAAAAAACACGAAAAAAGCCACGGATTTACACTGGTGGAAATGATTGTTGTGCTATTGATTATCGCTGTTCTCGCAGCCATTCTCATTCCGGCTTTGACAGGATATATCGAAAAGACAAAAAAAGAAAAGATTCTATCAGAGGCAAGGAATGTCTGGGTTTCAGCGCAGGCGGCTTTGACAGAGTGCTATGGATTGCATGAAGAAAGTTTTAGCATTTGGTCATCTTGTAGGTTTTCAGTTACGATTGATGGGGAGAAGATGACAAATCTTGGAAGAGTATCAAATGCGTCTTTGAATGATTTGCAAAACAATCCCGATAGTACCACAGAGTCAGGCTCATCCAGCCGGATCATAGCCAGACAGGTGCTAGAGTATCTGAGTAGCGCGGACAAAAATGCAAATCCTAGTTATACGTTTGGATCAGGTGGATTTCTTAATGGTAAGAAACCAAGTGAATATCTGGGAGAGAATCCGAAACCGACGGATGTGGTGATTCAGATCTTCCATACAAATAAGGGGAAGGTTGTTGCACTGAACTTTGCGAAGGACGGTTATATGGTAACTATGGTTGATGGGAAGGAAACGACTTGTATTTACGATGGAAATAGCTTGAAATCCGAGGGTTAATCATTACTTATTTTATATGGATATGTGAAACATACACTGATTCAAATTGACATAGCCGTACGGCATAATATATAATAAATTGTATATATTTTTGCCGAACGGCTATATTATGTTATTACACACAATATTTGACCGTACGGCTAAATTTAAAAGAGGAATGGAAAATGAAGGTCAAAGATGCAAAATCATTAGGGGAAGCAATTCGCAGTCGTAGAAAAGAGCTGCATTATACACAGGCCTATCTGGCTGAGTTTACAGGATTTAGTACGAGTTTCATATCTGATCTGGAGCGGGGAAAGACGACTGCGGAAATCGGAAAAACAATTACACTGATCAATTTGCTGGGGTTAGATCTGATGTTGGAAAAAAGAGGTTGACTGGATGAAACATTTGAGTGTCTGGATAGAAATCAATGGTGAGCAAACTTATGTTGGAGATATCGGAGGTCAAGGCGCAGGAGATGCTCGGTTTATTTATTCCAAAGAATATTGTTTAAATCCGTATTGTCATCCGATTTCCATACATTTACCGTTTTCGGATGAGGCGTTTTCTGTGAAAGATACGCGGAATTTTTTTGAGGGTCTATTGCCAGAGGGCTTTACCAGAAGATGTGTGGCAGGTTGGATGCATGCGGATGAGGACGATTATCTCACCTTGTTGGCCGGCTTGGGGAGAGAGTGTCTGGGTGCAATAAAAATCACAGATGAAGAACAAGATGTAGATGCGGTAACTTATAAAAAGCTCACGGTGGACGAGGTGAAGCAACTGGCAAGAGAGGGAGCTTCGGAAGCTGCCGATTTGGTCACAAAAGCACATTTATCGCTCACAGGCGCTTCAGGAAAAGTGGGTCTATATTACGATAAACAAGCGGATGACTGGTATTTGCCGATGGGAGCTGCACCTAGCACACACATTGTAAAACAAAGTCATGTTCGTTTGGATGGAATTGTTACAAATGAGCAGCTAAGTTTGATGACGGCAAAAAATGTTGGGATAGAAATACCGAATAGTTTTGTGATCAATGTTGGTGATGGCCGGGATGAGGATGTCCTGTTTGCAACGGAGAGATATGATCGTAAGTTTGAGCAGAGTTCAAAGAAAATAGATGATTTGCCTATACCATTTCGATTACATCAGGAAGATTTTTCGCAGGCACTAGGTATTCCGTCATCAAATAAATATGAACATAACCATGCGGGTTATTTGGTGAAAATGTTTGATATTTTAAAACAATATTCGGCAAATCCGATGGAAGATCAGTTAAAGCTCTGGGATCTATGCATATTTAATTATCTGATAGGAAATACAGATAATCATGTGAAAAATGTTTCTCTGTTATATAGTGCTGACATGCAGTCGATACGGCTGGCACCTGCGTATGATATTGTCAGTACGATTATTTATGACAGCAGTACAAGAGAGATGGCATTTAGCATCGGGAATGAGTATCATATCAACCGTATTGACAGAAGTTCTTTCCAGCAGCAAGCGGAGATTGTTGGACTGGGTGAGAAGGTGGCAATGAAGCATTTTGATCACATGGCGAATATATTTTATTCTGCTTTGGATCAGGCATGTGAGGTTTTGAAAGCAGAAGGTTTTATGAAAGCAGAAGACATTAAAAGAAGAATCATGAAACAACGAAAAATCAACTGATATTACGATAATCAGAAAAATTTCGGACAAGTTTAGAATAAAAGACAGGAGTTATTTTGCGCAGACAAAACAACAGACAGATTGGTGATAAAAAAGAGGAATTTGTATGTGAATGGCTGGAAACACAGGGATATCGTATCGTGGAGCGTAACTTCCGGTGCCGCAGCGGTGAGATCGATATTGTGGCGAGAGAGGGCGCTTATCTTGTTTTTATCGAAGTAAAATATCGCAGAGGGGCAGTATGCGGTGATCCGTCAGAGGCAGTGGATCACCGTAAGCAGCAGACCATTTCGCGGGTGGCCTTGTTTTATCTGCTTCGTCATGGATATGCGGAACATACACCTGTTCGGTTTGATGTGGTATCGGTGAGTGGAACAGATACGGTCGAGGTGAAGCTGTATCGGAATGCTTTTGAATATTGTGGGTAAGAGGGGCAGTGGCTTTTCTTGTAAAAAAATTTATTGGTAGAGGTGGAAAAAGAAATGTCAAAGGTAGAAGCAACAAAAGAACCAGAAAGCGAGATCACGAAAGGATTACGAAATGAGATCCGGAGTGCAATCTGTAAAGCAGCAAGAACATGCGGTGAAATGATCGTGCAGGCGGACCGGGAGAGCCTGCGCATCGAGTCAAAGCAGGGGCAGGCGAATTTGGTTACGAAATATGATGTGTCTGTGGAGGCGTATCTCAGAGAGCATCTGCTGCAGATCGTACCAGATGCAGTATTCATTGGGGAAGAGAGTGAGACGCATAGCTGTGTGGGCGCGAAGCATGTGTTTATCGTAGATCCGATTGATGGCACGACAAATTTTATCAAGGATTATCATGCGAGTGCTATTTCGATCGCGCTGCTGGATGAGGGGCAGGTCATGATCGGGGTCGTATACAATCCTTATCTGCATGAGATGTTCTGGGCGGAACGCGGAAAGGGAGCATATTGCAACGGAGAGCGCATCCATGTGTCTGATCAGCCATTGGAGAATGGACTCGTGTTGTTTGGATCTTCACCGTATTATAAGGAATTATGGAAACGGTCATTTGAACTGGCATATGCTTATTTTGAAAAGGCATTGGATATCAGAAGAAGCGGGTCAGCGGCACTCGACCTGTGTTCGATCGCAGCAGGACGCGCTGAGGTGTATTTCGAACTGCGTTTATCGCCGTGGGACTATGCAGCTGGCTCATTGCTCGTGGAGGAGGCGGGAGGCGTGATTACTGATATCGATGGAGATCCGATTCGGTTTGACCGGCCGTCATCCATATTGGCGCAAAATTTCCGAATAAAAGACAGGAGCCGACGGTGATTCATTACTGTAAGCGGCAGACAATTTTACGGGTGCCGTTATTTAATCTGCTGTGGCAAGGATAATATAGTAACAATCACAATCACAAAACATACAAGTGTGTAGAGACTGATTAGTCTGGGTACAATGAGTTCCGGTGTGTACACCGCGATCGGATAAAGCAGATAATCACTCGCATTTATCAGAAAAAGGCAAAGATTCATGCTGATCATGCAGATGAATCTTTTTTTTGTCCATTTTAGTATAAAGGCAAATGTGGTGAGTCCTGCTGCTGCGTACAGATACCGAGGCATTATGCGCACGGCAAAGCAGACCGTTCCTGATACGAGCAGGGCGGCGAGCAGCGGGTAGATCGTGCGGTCTTCGCGGCGGATCCAGAACAATCCAATGCATAAGAATACCAGCAGCACGATAAAGACATGATACCAGGTTGTGCATGTAAACGGACCCAATAATTCATATTCAGATTTAAAGTTATATCCTAACAGATACCATAGATTCGGAGCATTTTGTGTGGCAAGACCATAACTTGCGATGGAGTTTGTAAAATTATCGGTGATACCATAATCAATAAAACTCCGTTTAGAAAAATCAAACAAAAACGGGATGTAACATAGAATCATGTATCCAATTGCGCTGAATCCTCCGAGCAGATGTTTCCAGAGATTTTTCCATTCGAAATCATGTAAAATCACATCATTTAAAGTAGCGAGAAATACCACCGGAGTAATAAATACTGCCTGGAATTTAAACAATATTGCGGTCGCAAATGCAAAGTAGGCGGGTATTAACTTCTTCTGATACAACAGATATACGGTGAGAACGACAAAAAATGCGTACAGTGCATCTACTTGGCTAATGTAAGCAGTCAGTAACAAATAGGCCGGATTGCATACCGTGGCGATCAGTATCGGAATAGCGTGTCGTTCGGTATATTTTTTCCGGGTATACTGATAAAACATGCCTGCCATGATGTATTCCACGAAAAAGCAGGGAATCTTCATCAGAAGGAGAAACCAACGGCTGTCACCTGCGATCGGTATGTGAAGGAACGTGGCAAATTTGCCCAGTAGTAGATATACATAGCAGAAAACAGGCGGATAAGTGATACGGGCGCTTGGCAGATATTCACATAACGGATGTGAGATCAAAAAGTTGGTATAGTCTGAGATACCGCCGGAATCACCATAGGATGTCAGAATAGACAGCATCAGATTTGCGTACACGGACAGGAAAATAACGACTGCAAGATAGATGGAGATATTTTTCGTATGAAAAAAACAATGCTCCGATCTGGCGAGCAGGGTAAAAGCAAAGACAAGTATACAATATATGATTGCTGATAAGATAACGATCAATGCAGAGGTTGACATAATAGCAAAATACTCCTTCGGATGTTTATAGGATAAGTAGGATTATAAAGTAGAAATGATAATAAATCAATTATAAAATGACTATAAATACTACAAAATCAACAATAATATGAAAAAAATCAATAAATAATTGACAAAGAAAATAAAAGGGAATAGACTATATCTTGACAATAAAATCTATGAGGAGGAGTAAACATGAAACTCAAAAAACTGTTAATCAGTAAAAAACTTGTTGTTGTAGCCCTTTCTGCGACTATGGCGGTTGGTTCGTTTGTTGTATCTATGGCTGCTGGTGGATCTAATTTAGTTGTTGCAAATACAAATCAGAGCCAGAGCAATCAAAGTGGCTATAATGGAAACAGTGGAGCCGGCGGATCAACATCAGCAGGCGGCGGGGCAGCTGTAGCAAGGCCCGACAAAAACGATGACAAGAAAGATGATCAGAAAAATGATCAGAATCAGAAGCCGGATGAAAATCCTGCTACCAATCCGACAGATGCAGTTATCAGTGCAAAGGTAGTTAAGGCTACAAGAAATGCAGACGGAACATTTACAAATGCTAAGGGTGAGATCGTCAAGAATGCAATCACTAGCTGCGATGGCAAGAAGTATGTGGTAGACGAAAACGGAGCTGTTAAAAAGAGCACATTAACTGTTTTGGCAAATGGCAAGAAAGTATACTCTAACAAGAAGGGTGTTGTAGTCACAAGCAAGCTTGTTACGGTAGGCAATAAGAAATATTATGCTACAAAATCTGGAGTCATTGCTACAAATAGGGTAGTGAGAGCAAATGGCAAGAAGTACTTCTGCAACAAGAAGGGTGTCGTAACCAAGATTGAAAAGATCAAGAAGTCTAAATAAGTCATTGGAAAATAGAAACAGGGTTTGGACATGTATCATGTCCGAACCCTATTTTAATGGATTTTGCTGCTCTTTATATAATAAAATCATCAGCCCCCGTACAGCCTCTTTGTTTTCATCATCTAGTCGTTCGTAATACGATAATACACGCTTTTGTTCCGGTGTGAGAGCGACTATGTTATATCCGGGCTGTTCTTTCTGTTCAATGTTTTCTGTGATCGGTTTTGGTTCGATTTGCAGTAAAAAATCAGCAGAAACATTATAGTATTCACAGATAGAAACTAATGTGTCAAGTGGTGGATATGAGATATTCCGTTCATAGCTGGATAACAGTTTATTGCTGATGTGCAGGGCATTTGCAACGGTTTTTTGCTGTAAATCCCTAGATTCTCGTAAATCGCGGAGTAAGTCTCCAAATTTCTTCATATAGTTTCCTCCTTTGAACTTATTGTAAAGCAAACAAAACATATAATTGTGAATTCCCATATGTAAAGAAACTATTTCATGCAAGTCGCGTTAAATACGAAAATTAGAATTGACAATCAAAAATAATGCGATTAGAATGAAATGAGGCAGTGTCAGAATATGTAGAAGAATGGATGAAACAAAGGGGTGGCATATGAAGGTTGTATTGTTAGCAGGAGGCTTCGGAACCAGAATCAGTGAAGAATCGCAGTATAAGCCGAAGCCCATGATCGAGATCGGGGGCAAACCGATCCTGTGGCATATCATGAAAGAGTATTCCTATTATGGACATAACGAGTTCATCATATGTGCGGGGTATATGCAGCATGTGATCAAAGAGTGGTTTGCAGATTATTTTTTACACAACAGTGATGTCACATTTGACTATACGACAGGTGACCGGAAAATTATTGTGCATGATCAGTATCTGGATAAATGGAAAATCACGGTTGTTGATACAGGTCTGCATACGATGACAGGCGGTCGTATCAAACGGATTCAAAAATACGTTGGAGACGAACCATTTCTGATGACATATGGAGATGGAGTCTGCGATGTAGATATTAATAAACTAATTGAATTCCATCAGTCACATGGAAAAATAGCAACGTTGACTGCCGTTCGGCAGAAACAGGAGAAGGGTGTACTGGATATCGGAGGGGATAATGCGGTGAAATCCTTCCGTGAAAAAAATATGACGGATTCTGCACCAATCAATGCCGGTTATATGGTCTTAAATCCGGAGATCTTTGATTATATCGAAGGAGATCAGACGATCTTTGAAAAAGAACCACTCGTGCGGCTGTCCGAGCAGGGAGAACTCATGTCCTACATGTACGATGGATTCTGGCAGTGTATGGATAATAAACGGGAGATGGATCTGTTGGAAAAGATGCTGGAGCAAGGAATAGCACCTTGGAAAAAATGGGAGAATTAGGAATGAATGAGTTGCTGGATTTTTATACAGGAAAAAATGTGCTGGTAACAGGTCATACAGGGTTTAAGGGGAGCTGGTTGTGTAAGATTCTCGCGCTATCGGGGGCAAATGTAACTGGTTATTCTCTGGAACCGCCTACAAATCCCAGTCTGTATGAACTATCAGGCGTCGGATCATGCATAACCTCTGTCATAGGGGACGTTCGGGATCGGGACAGGCTGATGCATGTTTTTGATGAGACGCAGCCACAGATCGTATTTCATCTGGCAGCACAGCCGATTGTACGCGAATCTTATAAGGATCCAGTGTATACCTATGAGACAAATGTCATGGGAACGGTCAATATATGCGAAGCAGTCAGACTGCATCACAGTGTCAGATCTTTTCTGAATGTCACAACAGATAAAGTATATAAGAATAATGAATGGGAGTGGGGGTATCGGGAAAATGAGCCGCTGGATGGATATGATCCTTATTCAAATAGTAAGTCCTGTTCAGAATTAGTCACACACAGTTATATTAACTCTTTTTTCCAAAATATGAATGTGGCAGTATCCACAGCGCGGGCTGGAAATGTAATCGGTGGTGGCGATTTTGCCAGTGATCGTATTATACCGGATTGTGTACGTGCAGTAGAAAACAGACAGGATATCATAGTGCGTAATCCGTATTCGACCAGACCGTATCAGCATGTGTTAGAACCGTTATACATCTATTTAACGATTGCAAAAGCCCAGTATGAAGATCGTACAAAAGCAGGATTCTATAATGTCGGACCGGATGATAGAGACTGTATTACGACTGGACAATTGGTAGATTTGTTTTGCAAAAAGTGGAATGAGGGCGAAAAAGAGTCTATTCAATGGATGAGTCAGGCAGAGAAGGACGCTCCACATGAAGCTAACTTCTTGAAACTCGATTGTTCAAAAATAAAGCG
Organism: uncultured Eubacterium sp.; assembly: GCA_934351445.1. Taxonomy (GTDB): domain Bacteria; phylum Bacillota; class Clostridia; order Lachnospirales; family Lachnospiraceae; genus W0P33-017. Next base: position 48,466 of record CAKRIZ010000007.1, on the reverse strand, counting down.
GGTCTTTGGCTGGTCAACCAGATGGAGTGTGTCAGAGGCGGTGGAAAAAACGGTAGAGTGGACGAAGGTGTATCTTGCTAAGGGAGATATTCCGGAGTGTATGGAATGGGAAATCAGGGAATTTTTATTAAATGACAAACGAAAGAGTACAAAATGAGATTAGGAGCTGGATTTGATAAACGGGTAATTAATACAGTGCAGTTTATATGGAGTAAATTATTTCATCGACAATTGTCATGCAAAACGATGCAGGCATTTATGCAATTTGTCCATTTTGGAATGGTTGGTTTCACAAACACCGTAATTTCATATGGAATCTATGTAGGAGCACTTGTGTGTTTTCAGAAGAAAAATATGCTTGTGAATACCGATTACTTGGTTGCACAGTTTATCGCATTTGTACTAAGTGTTTTGTGGTCATTTTGTTTGAATCGCAGGTTTGTTTTTGATGATAGTGAAAAACAGATTGTATGGTATCAGGCATTGATTAAAACATATATATCATATGCTACGACGGGATTAGTTTTAACATGGATTTTGTCATATTTATGGGTTGAAGTAGTTGGTATGTCTAAGATAATAGCGCCAATTATTAATTTACTTATTACAGTACCATTAAATTTTGTATTGAATAAATTTTGGGCGTTTAAGAAATAGCATAGATGGAACATATAGGAGAATTTATAAGAATGAAAAATTGGAATAATGAGCAAGAAGCACGTGAAACAATCAGGGAATTAGTTACAGAGTATTATCGTGATTTTAAGACAGATGCGGATTCAAAAAGCAATTTCAAGCCCGGGGATCGTATCAGCTATGCATCGCGTGTCTATGATGAGAAGGAAATGTGTTCTTTGGTGGATGCAGCATTGGATTTTTGGCTGACAACAGGGCGTTTCGCAGATGAATTTGAAAAAAACTTTGCGGAGTGGATTGGAGTAAAATATGCTCATTTAGTAAATAGTGGATCATCAGCAAATTTGATTGCTTTTTCGGTCTTAACCGCTCCGGAGCTGGGAGAGCGGCAGATTCAGCGGGGAGACGAGGTTATCACAGTTGCATGTGGCTTCCCGACAACGGTTACACCGATTCTTCAGTATGGGGCAGTACCCGTGTTTGTGGATGTTACAGTTCCGCAATATAACATTGATATCGCGCAGTTAGAAGAGGCATTGAGTGAGCGGACAAAGGCGGTTATGATCGCGCATACGATGGGAAATCCGTTTGATATTAAGGCTGTAAAGAATTTTTGTGAGAAACATAACCTGTGGCTCGTTGAGGATAACTGTGATGCATTAGGATCAAAATATACAATCGATGGAATGACAAAATATACAGGCACATGGGGAGATATTGGAACAAGTAGTTTTTATCCACCTCACCATATGACAATGGGCGAAGGCGGTTGTGTATATACTGATAATCCCATATTGCATCGTTTGATCTTATCATACAGAGATTGGGGAAGAGATTGTATTTGTCCATCAGGTCATGATAATTTCTGTGGTCATCGGTATGATGGTCAGTTTGGACAACTGCCGCAGGGCTACGATCATAAATATGTATATAGTCATTTTGGATACAACTTGAAGGTGACAGATCTGCAGGCTGCCATTGGTGTAGAACAGTTAAAAAAGTTTCCTCATTTTATAGAGAGGAGACGCTATAACTGGAAACGGTTATATGATGCGTTGTCAAGATCATCAGTAGCAGATCTGATGATACTTCCAGAACCGGTAGCAGATAGTGAGCCTAGTTGGTTTGGATTTTTAATTTCCATAAAACCTGAGTGTGGAAAGACCAGAAATGACGTTACACAGTATATAGAGAGCAAGAATATTCAAACACGATTGTTGTTTTCTGGAAATATTATTAAGCATCCCTGTTTTGATCAGATCAGAAATACAGATGTGTATCGGGTGGTTGGAGATCTGGAGCAGACAGAGTATGTGATGAACAATACATTCTGGGTAGGGGTATATCCTGGAATGACAGATGCGAAGATCGATTATATGGCGCAGATTATCAAAGAGGCCTTAGAGGTTTGATTTTTGATGTGATGAATATAGGGAGTTACATATGAGTAGAAAGATAGAACTGTTGGATTGTACATTGAGAGATGGGGCATATATCGTAGATGCAAAATTTGGAGCACCTGCAATAAGAGGGATTATAAAGAAATCTCAAGAGGCTAACATAGAGATCATAGAGTGTGGATGGCTCAAAGATAAAGAATATGAAGATGGTACGACATTTTTTCATGTACCGCATGATTTGAAACAATATATAGATAAGAAACAATCGGACGCTATATTGGCGGTAATGATAGATTGGGATAGATATAGCGTAGATAATTTGCCTCAAAATGATGGAAAATCGATTGATGCAATCAGAGTAGTATTTCCGCATGGAAAATATAGAGAAGGGATCGAAGTAGGTAGAAAAATCCGGGCAAAAGGATATCGGGTATTTTATCAGTTGGCGAATACGTTGGCTTACTCAAATGACGAATTGATGATTCTGGCAGATGAGATAAATACGGTTGATTGTGTTGCAGTATCAGTTGTAGATACATTTGGTGCAATGTATGAGGAAGATTTGGAGCGTATAGTTGCAGTTTTGGATAAAAATTTGAGTAAAAAAATAGGTCTTGGTTTTCATTCACATAATAATCAGCAGCTATCATTTGCTCTCACCATGCATTTCATTGAATTGTTGCAGCATTCATCACGGGTATGCATGGTTGATGCTAGTCTATGCGGAATGGGACGTGGAGCAGGCAATGCTACAACGGAGCTTGTGGCGAATTATTTAAACCGAAAACAAAATTGTAATTATGATATGGATGCCATTATGGATGCGATTGATATATATATGGAATATTTCAAGGAATATTATACATGGGGATATTCTACACCGTATTTTATTGCGGGGATGTATTGTTGCCACGTAAACAATATAGCGTATTTGTTAGAAAATCATAGAACAAATGCTAAGGATATGAGAAATATCATTGAATCACTGTCTGAGGAAGATAGAAGAAAATACGATTATGATTTGCTTGAGGAAAAATATATTGAAAATCAAAGTCGATTGATTGATGACGAGAAAACAGTGGCAAAAATCAAGGACGTGATCAGTAATAGAAACGTGTTATTAGTTGCTCCGGGTAAATCATCAATTAATGATAGCGAAAAGATTATTCGGTATATTCAAGAAGAAAAACCGATTGTAATTGGTGTAAATGCAATTATATATGGATATCAATATGATTATCTGTTCTTTACGAATTCTGCCAGATATCATTATGCAAGAGAGACTTATCCTGAGATATTTAATCACACACAGCGTCTGTTGTTGTCAAATATTAAGACAAAGACCGATTCAGATGAAATGATTATCAATTTCAATCGAGTGATTAAACGTGGATGGAAATATTTTGATAACGCAGTTATCTGTTGTTTGCGGTTTATGGATAAATTAAAATTAACGCATCTGGCGTTGGCAGGATTTGACGGATTTAAAAGTACATATAATGAAAGTTACGCAGATGAGTCATTGCCATCACTTAATTTAAAAAATAATTGGGATGAAGTGAATCAGGAAATCAGAGATATGTTTCATGATTTTATACAATCAGCAAATTATTGCAGACAGGTGGATTTTATTACAGATAGTATTTTTAATCATTAGGAAAGGCTGCTATGAAGGTTTCAGATTATATAATGAGTTTTATAGCTTCACTTGGAGTTGATAGAGTCTTTAGTGTTACTGGTGGTGGAGCTATGCATATGAATAATTCACTGGGAGCGAACAAGCAATTGGAAGGTGTATTTATGTTGCATGAACAGGGTGCATCGATTGCTGCCGAGGCATATGCAAGAGTAAAAGATAATTATGGTTGCTGTCTTGTTACAAGCGGGCCAGGAGGAACAAACGCACTTACCGGGTTAGTTGGTGCTTATATTGATTCAATCCCTGTCATTTTTATATCGGGACAGGCAAAGCGAGCGGATTTGGTTGGTAATCAAAAAATCAGGCAATTTGGCATACAAGAAGTAGATATTATTTCTATGGCGAGTCCATATGCTAAGTATGCGGTTCAAATCGATGACCCGGAAAGAATAAGGTATGAATTAGAAAAAGCGGTGTTTATTGCAATGGATGGCAGACCTGGACCGGTATGGGTCGATGTGCCGCTTGACATTCAGGCAAGCAATGTGGAGGTTGATGAATTAAAGCCGTATGCGGAGAAAAAGAAAGAATACCATGTAAACAATGGCATCATAGACGAGACTATAAGACGATTAAATGGTGCACAGAGACCAGTACTTATATTGGGACATGGAATTAGGCTTTCACATTCGATTCATGAGGCTCGGGAATTATATAATTATTTGGGAATACCCGTGTTGACATCTTGGAATGGAATGGATTTGATAGAGGATGATCATCCGTTATTCTTTGGAAGACCAGGTGCGGTGGGTGGAAGAGCTGCAAATTTTATCCAGCAGAGTGCTGATCTGGTCATTACACTTGGAACAAGATTAAATATGTTAAGCACAGGTTACAATTATGAAAGCTTTTTGTCCGATGCGTATCATATTATGGTAGATATTGATGAAAATGAAATGAATAAGAAAAGTGTGCATCCTCAATTAAAAGCAGTGTGTGATGTAGGAGATTTTATTCGTAAATTACTTGAACATAAAAAGGAAATAGCGATAAAAGCGAAAGCATCATGGATGGAGCATTGCTCTGATCTGAAAAAAAAATACCCAAATGAAATACCTGAACAGAAGCCTCAGAGAGGATATGTGAGTACATATCATCTGGCAAAAACAGTTTCTGAACAGATGTCTGCAAATGATATTTATCAGTTTACAAGTTCCGGAACTGCTGTGGATATTACGATGAAAGTTTTTAAGATCAAATGGGGACAAAGAGCTTTTTTAACAAAAGGGCTTGCGGCTATGGGCTACGATATTCCGGCTTGTGTTGGCAGTTGTGTTGCGTCGGGAGGAAAAAGAACGGTATGTATTACCGGTGATGGCAGTGCAGCAATGAATATGCAGGAGTTAGAAGTGATAAGGCGGTTGAATTTACCTATAAAAATATTTGTTGTTGATAATCATGGGTATAGTATGATCTTTCAGTCACAGAAAAATAATTTCCAAGGACACCTGACTGGATGTACAGAAGAAAATGGATTAACATTGCCTGATTTTCAAAAGATTGCATGTGCCTTTGGGATAAAGGGAATGCATATTGATAATGAGGACAAATTGGAAGAAAAAATAGCGGAAGTACTGGATTATGATGGACCTGTTGTATGTACAGTGAAAGCGGATATTACACAGTTGATTTTACCTAAACAGACAAATTATATGCGAGAAGATGGGCAAATGGCAAGCCGACCGTTGGAAGATATGAGTCCGTTACTAGACAGGAAAGAATTTGAACAAGTATTTGAGTGGATTTAGGTAGAAATTATGCAGAGAGTTGTGATTACGGGAGCAACAGGTTCAATAGGTGTGGCATTGATTGAACAATTGTTGGAACATGATATACGAGTGGTAGCAGTAGTTCGAAATGATTCCATGAGAAAGAAGAATATTCCAGCTCATGTCAATGTGAAAATTGTAGAGTTAAACCTTGATAGAATTAAAGAACTACCGGAGATCTTAAAGCAGTATGGAATTGGAACATGTGATGTGTTCTACCATTTTGGGTGGGATGGAACATTTGGAAACTCAAGAAACAATGTGCAAGGTCAATTAAAGAATATCAGGTACACATTGGATGCGGCAGAAGTGGCTGCACAGATTGGCTGTAAAAAGTTTATAGGTGCAGGATCGCAGGCTGAGTATGGAAGAGTGGATGGCATAAAATTGGATGCATTGACACCTACATTTCCAGAAAATGGATATGGAATGGCTAAATTGTGTGCCGGGCAGATGAGCAGGTTATTGTGTGAACAATTGAATATTCAACATATATGGACAAGAATACTTAGTGTTTATGGTCCATATGACGGAGATAACACATTGATCATGTCTGTTATAAGAAAATTGCTAAAGAATGAGGAACCTTTGTTAACACCGGGTGAGCAACAATGGGATTATTTATATTCAAAAGATGCCGGATTGGCTATGTATTTGTTAGGTAAAAATGGGCTGCACGGAAAGACATATTGTATTGGTAGTGGAAATGTCAAAACGATAAGGGAGTATGTAGAAATTTTAAAAGAGAATATAGAGACATCAGCCGAAGTAGGATGGGGAGGCATACCCTATTCGGAAAAACAAGTCATGTATTTATGTGCAAATATCAATGCTCTTTGTAATGATACGGGATTTGAGCCGCGGTACTCTTTTGAACAAGGGATAAAGGAAACGATAGAATGGTATAAGGAACAGAACAATGAAGAAAATTAGTATTTTAATTCCATGCTATAACGAGGAAGAAAATGTAGAGCCTATGAGTCAGGCTGTTGTTAGTCTGTTCGAGAATGAATTAACTCAATATGATTATGAGCTGATGTTTATAGATAATGATTCAACAGATAGGACAAGATCCATCCTTAGAAAGATATGTGCTTCTAATCACAGAATCAAAGCTATTTTTAATGCAAAGAATTTTGGGCAGTTTAATTCTCCGTATTATGGCATGCTTCAAACGACAGGGGATTGTACGATTACCATGGTATGTGATTTTCAGGACCCGATTGATCTGATACCAAAATATTTGGAAGCCTGGGAAGAAGGATACAAAATTGTAATTGGAATAAAAACCAGCAGTAAAGAAAGTAAAGTGATGTATGCGTTGCGTAGTACATATTACAAGTTAATAAAGCGTTTCTCAGATGTTGAGCAGATTGAACATTTTACTGGTTCTGGTTTGTATGATCGATCTTTTGTGGAAGTCTGTAGGAATCTAAAGGATCCAACTCCTTTTATGAGAGGGATAGTAGCAGAATTAGGTTACAGAAGAAAAGAAATAGAATATGAACAGCCAAAACGACGCGCAGGGAAAACACATAATAACTGGTATTCGCTTTATGATGCAGCGATGCTTAGTTTTACATCTTACACGAAAGTAGGATTGCGTTTAGCTACTTTTATAGGGATGTTAGTAGGAACAATTAGTGCAGTTGCAGGTTTAGTATATTTAATTTTGAAACTATGTATGTGGGACCATTTTACAGCAGGATATGCACCTATGATGATCGGAATGTTTTTCCTCGGTGCGGTGCAATTATTCTTTTTGGGATTCTTGGGAGAATATATACTAAGTATCAATCAAAGAGTGATGAATCGACCATTGGTGGTAGAGGAGGAAAGGCTTAATTTTGATAATTGAGATAAAATATCTGTAGAAGGATTAAAGTTTGTTAAGGTGAAATTTTCATGGAAAAAACAAAAGATACGAATGAAGTACGGAAGGCATTTATTATATTTTGCTTAGTCGGCATGATATCAACAATCATTTTTTTGGTATATACACGAGGAGAAGGTTTGAATAAAATTTTTTTTAGGGACTCTATGGATACAGGCATGGATTTTTTTCATAGCATAGAGTACATAAATGGAAATGCGCCATATGAAAAATTTGGTACATTGTATCCGCCATTGGCTAATTTGTTTTTTGCGGTATTATTTATGTTTGTTCCTCAGTGGCAGTATGTAAATTGGGGTAAGACATTCGAGGAAGGGATAGCATTGAGGGGATCAAGGGTTGATTTGAGGGTTTGGCAACCAACAATGATCCTATTTATTTTGTTTATTACTGTTACTAGTATTGCATTTTATATGATAGTCCAGATTTGTTTAAAAAACATTAAAAGAAATAAGTTAATCTCGGTATTGTTGGTGTTCAGTTATCCTATAGTATATGCGCTTGAGCGTGGAAATATTATTTTGATTTCTGTATTTTTGTGTATGTTCTATTTAATCTATTTTGACACATCAAACAAACTTCTAAAAGAAGTGGCATTAATTGCATTGGCATTATCAGCAGGATTAAAAATTTATCCAGCTATATTTGGAATGTTGTTGATATATAACAGGCAGTGGAAAGAGGCATTAAGAACTGTTGTATATGGAGTAATGAGTTTTATATTACCATTTTTTGTCTTCAAGGAGAAACTAAGTGGGTTATTCATTTTTATACATCAATTATCTGATTTTGGAAAAATTACAGAACTAACATGTTCAGGGACATCGTTTGACCGAATGCTAAATTCTGATATATATATTATTTCAAAATTTCTTAGTGTTTCTCTTGATGGTGAACAAGTTATTAAATATACATGTGTGTTTAACTATATAATTGTGGTAATACTATTACTGTCAGGAGTGATATTAAAAGAGCGGTGGAAGCAAGTTTTAATATGCGCTTTAAGCATAATTTTACTTTCGTCACAGGGAATTTATATTTTAAGTTTTATTTTGTGTCCAATGGTTTATTTTATTAAGGAAGTAATGATCTTAAATAGGGAGAATTTTGTATATTTGCTAGGAATGGTGGGTTTAATAATTTTTTTGCCATTAGCCGTAGAAACAGATGCTATAATTGTGCCACAATATGTAAGAATACATATTTTTATGTGGATCTTATTAATAGCGATTGTTTTTAATGTATTTTGTGTAATAAGAAAAAGATTATTGTTAAGAAGGTCTAATAGGGCGGTTAAAATATAAATATAAGGAAAATACAATATGAAAAAGAGTGAATCAGAAATAAGTGCTAATTTGTTACGTTGCATAGCAACGCTTTTTGTGTTTTTGCTTCATGGTAGAGAGTATGTTATTAACGTTGATAGATTGCCATATGTATTGAAATGGTTAACTTGTTTTCCCGCATGGGCAGGAGTTTGGATATTTGTATTTTTATCAGGCTATGGAATAGGATGTTGTTTCTTTTCGGGAAAATATAGTTTATTTAATGAAGGTAAAATAAGTGCAAAACACTTCATGAAATTTTACATAAGGCGATTTATAAGATTGGCACCCATATATTATTTATATTGCATTTTATTTGAAATATACAATGGTCAATTTTATTTTTGGAATAATCGTAGTTGCTTTATAAAAATGTTGACATTTACATTTAATGGGAATGGAGGAATAAGTGGTTTAGGGCATCTATGGTATGTTTCCTTGGCTATGCAATTATATTTATTTATGCCATTTATTTATTTGATTTTGAGAATTTTAAGAGAAAGTAAGTATACATTGCTTGGACTTTTTATTGGTGTAGCTAGTATGGGTTTGTGGTTAAGATTTTGGATGGCAAATAAAGGATATGATTGGTATACCTATTCATACACAAATTGTTTCCTTAATATGGATTTGGTGATATTAGGAATGATAATTGCTGAGGTAAAAGTGCATTATGAAATAAGCATCGGAAAAAAGTCATTAGTTAAGTGTTTGACTAGTGTATTGTTTTTGAGTTTAGTTTTGTATAATTGTTACATATATCAAGAGGGATCCATTAATTATTTGTCTATATATAGAAATGTATTACCCTCTGCATATGCAATCATTTGCGGACTGATAATTTTGTTAGCAGAGAAAAGAAATCTATCTGTAATTAGTTTAATTTTTGAACGAGCAGTATGTGGTTTTTCAAAATATTCATATGGATTTTATATTTTTCATATAGTGGTATTTAATTATTTGAGTTTAACCATGGTTCAGTCGAATTTCTTTAGTAATTTAAGTGTGATAGGGCAATATACAATATTTTTTTTAGTAAGCTTTATTATTACCTTAATCTTAGCAATACCCTTAACATTTATTGAAAAGAGCATTAGTTTAAAATATAAAAAGTTAGAGGAGAAAGTATTTAAATAAATGAAACAAAAAATATTATTATATTTTTCCGCGGTAATTTTAATCATGATAATTGGGTATTTAGGGAGCGTCTCCAATATATTTGCAGAAAACACTACTCAACAAGATGGAACAGAGAGCAAACCGTATATAATAAATAGTGTAGATGCATTAGTAGATTTTGCTAATTCTGTTAATTCAGGAAATTCTTATAAAGGACAATTTGTCTTACAAACATGTGATATTGATCTGGGTGGCATAGAATGGATTCCGATAGGGTTATTTGATTCTGAAAATTTCTTTTTGGGTACATATGATGGCAATGGACATGTGATAAAAAATCTTAATGTAAATATAGGCGGAAATAATTCATTTTTTGGAAAATTAGGTGGAACGGTAATGAATTTAGGAATTGACAGTGGTAATATTAATGGTGCGTGTGTTGGTGGGATTACAAGTCATTCTAGTAATGTTAATGCGAGTATTATTAACTGCTATAATAAGGCGACAGTACAAGGGGCAAGAGCAGGAGGAATTGCAGATAATTTTAATGGGTCGATAGCCAACTGTTGGACTGACTGTGCATTATTCGCTGATTCAAAGGATTCGATTGGAGGAATTATTTCATATGATGCAAATGCAGTGGTTAATTGTGTTAGTATAGAGTCTTCAGGAAGATCTTCTGTTAAACCACAAGGGGTGGAGTGTGTCGATAAGCAAACAGTGGATTGTTTTGAAATTGTAATTGAGTTAAATAAAAATTTATATTATTCTGCAAATGCGATGGGAATAGACTATCGGGATTTGAATTTTTGGAAAGTATCGGTAAATGGAAAAAGTATTATTTTTTCAGAAGAGAAAGCTAAATTTAAATGGGAATACAAAGATGGATTTATGAAAGCCTATCTAGGAGAGTTATTTCCGTACTTACTGATAATTGCTTCATTGGGGATGATAATTATTGTTTGGAAGAAAGCTATATCTATTAGTTTACTAGCTGATAGGAATATTTATTGAAATAATATAGGACTGGCACTAATAAAATGCCACATGGCTTGAAATTTGTGGTAGCATGTGCTATAGCTAATGCAGTTTCATTAAAGACGGGAGATGCAGGTTTTTATCTGGATAAGCAATATTATACACCAACCAAAAGTGAAAAGGATAAAAAAAACAGAAATAGAAATGTTTCATTCTTTCATACAAAATTTTTTGCAGGGTTGATAAATGATGAAGAAAAGTTGAGAAGGGATGTTGTGCCCCCCCTGAACTGAAAGAATACCGGAAAGGTGGAACCCGTCAAAATAATGTATTGCCTGTATGGGCGGCATTTTCGTATTTTGAAATGGGAACAATGGTAATGATTTATTCATACCTGCGAGGTGATCTTAGAAAAGAAGTATTAGATTACACATATTCACATAATAACTATAAAAAAGAAGTAACAAAACAGATGGATACATGGTTGGATGCCGTTAGAAATCTGAGAAATTATTGCGCTCATCATTCTATGGTGGTTGGTATGACTTCTTCTGTGGTAATTCCAGATAACAGGGATAGTGCAGATGTTCTTCCGGATAATACGAATCTTTATTCCCGATTGTATGCATTGAAGAAAATATTGCCACAGGAAGATGCGAATATATTGGCAACAGAATTAGAAAGGCTTATCTCAAGAGCCAAAATTGATGTATATAAGATGAATATACTGCCGGCAGACTGGAAAGATTTATATGACCGAATATTGTTTTTGTAGGGATAACAAATCAGTTTAACAATATAATAAAAATGACCGTAGGAAGGCAGGGGTAATGCCCGAATCCAAATATTCCATTAGCGGGTAGGCAGCTAAAGAAGAAATAGCTGCCTATTTCATTGAACGAAACTACAGAACGAAACTACAAAGAAAACAAACCTTGAACGCACCAGCATTTCATAGTATAATTTAGTCAATTGTAATTATTCAGCACAGCCTGAAGCATTTACTGCTGAGGGCGTAAGAAAGTGATTCAGGAGTGCAAAATCCCATCGGCGAAGCCGATTCTCATGGATTTTGCATCGTAACTGTGAGGGTACTGAACAGTTACAGTCAATTTAGGATTGAGAATAAGAAGGAGGATTTGTACAATGGTTACATGGAACAATCTCGATACACTGGCTTCTTATGAGAAGCTGACAAAGACTTCACCTGTCAAGCTGGCAGAGGTGATGAGTGGTGATAACGGCGCAGCGCGCGTGAAAAAATACAGCACACCGATGGCTGCAGGCCTGACTTATCATTATGCGGCAAAGGCGGTGGATAATGATACATTACAGGCACTGGCAGATCTGGCAAAGGAAGCACAGCTTGCAGAAAAGTTCAAGGAGCTGTACAACGGAGCAGTGATCAATACCGGAGAGAATCGTCTGGTACTTCATCAGCTGACACGCGGACAGCTTGGCGACAAGGTCGAGGCAGATGGTGTGGACAAGCGTGCTTTCTATGTATCACAGCAGGAGAAGATCGCTGATTTTGCAAATGATGTACACGCAGGAAAGATCACCAACGCAGCCGGAGAGAAGTTTACGACTGTTGTTCAGATCGGTATCGGTGGAAGTGATCTCGGCCCCCGTGCAATGTATCTGGCACTGGAGAACTGGGCAAAGAAAAACAATACGTTCAAGATGGAGGCAAAGTTTATCAGCAACGTAGATCCGGATGATGCGGCAGCAGTATTGAATTCGATCGATGTGGCGCATTCATTATTTGTACTTGTATCCAAGTCAGGAACGACATTAGAGACTCTGACAAACGAGTCATTTGTCAAGGATGCCTTGAAAAATGCAGGACTCAACCCTTCTGATCATATGGTGGCAGTCACCAGTGAGACTTCACCGCTGGCAAAGAGCGATGATTATCTGGCAGCATTCTTTATGGATGACTATATCGGAGGACGTTATTCTTCTACTTCTGCAGTCGGCGGAGCAGTATTATCACTGGCTTTCGGACCGGAAGTATTCGCGCAGTTCCTCGAGGGAGCAGCTGAGGAGGACCGCCTGTCAGCAAATGAAAATGTATTAGAGAATGCAGCGATGCTGGATGCATTGATCGGTGTGTATGAGCGCAATGTACTTGGTTATCCGAGCACTGCGGTACTGCCGTATTCACAGGCACTGAGCCGTTTCCCGGCACATCTGCAGCAGCTTGATATGGAGTCAAACGGAAAATCAGTCAACCGCTTTGGAGATCCGGTCAATTATCCGACTGGCCCGGTGATCTTTGGTGAGCCCGGAACAAACGGACAGCATTCCTTCTACCAGTTACTGCATCAGGGAACAGATATTATCCCGCTTCAGTTTGTAGGATTTAAGAACAGCCAGATCGGAACAGACGTCGATATCCAGGGCAGCACGAGCCAGCAGAAGCTGTGTGCAAATGTCGCTGCACAGATCGTCGCATTTGCATGTGGCAAGTCTGATGAGAACCGAAACAAGAACTTTGAGGGTGGACGTCCGTCCAGCATCATCATCGGTGAGCAGTTGAACCCGCAGGCGCTCGGCGCATTGCTGGCACACTTTGAAAATAAAGTGATGTTCCAGGGATTCTTATGGAATGTTAACAGCTTTGACCAGGAGGGTGTACAGCTTGGAAAAGTATTGGCTAAGCGTGTGCTCGCACATGAGACGGAAGGAGCTTTGAAAGAGTTCAGTGATCTGTTGAATATCTAAATTAAAATAGCAATATAAAAAGGTGTCCGTTTTGAACTGATCTAAAATCTAATGATTAGAGGTTAGTTTAGCGGACACCTTTTTTGCATCTTTCTTACTTTTTTAGATTTTATTCTTTTGCAGCCGCCCACGGGCCATGGCGGTAAAACAGGATGGACAGTGTTGTCGCAATACACCATCCGACCGGCCATGCACACCAGATTCCGGTTGCACCGAGTATGGTTTGCGAAAAAGCATATGCCAGTACGACACGCAGGATCAGATCAGTAAACGTGGCGATCATAAAATTTTTCATGCGTCCTGCACCGCGCAGGATGCCATCTGCAACGAGCTTGGCAGATACGACAAAATAGAACGGTGAGAGAATGCGCAAGAACATGATGCCTGTATGCATGGCGAGTTCCGTAGGTGCATCCAGAAACAGTTTTAATACAATGCTTCCACCGAAGAAGTAGAGCAGCGCGAGTGGCAGGCTGATCATCCATACGAGCTTGATGCCGATGCGAAAACCTGCACGGACGCGGGTGAGCTTGTTGGCACCGAGATTCTGTGCGGTGTAGTTTGAGATACCGTTTCCGAGTGTAGTAAACGAGGTAATGACCAGATTGTTCAGCTTTACGGCTGCGGAATAGCCTGCCATGACCGGGGCACCGAATCCATTGATGATGCCTTGAATGATAATATTTCCCATAGAGATAAAACTCTGCTGCAGGATACTCGGGACAGCGATGGTTATGATCTGTTTTAACAGTCCCCAGTCAAAGATCGCAGCTTTTTCCCTGCCTTTTTGTTCGATTTTCGCCAGTCTGCGGAATACGACCATCATGGCAAGGATGCAGCTGATACCCTGACAGAGAAACGTCGCCCATGCGACACCGGCGACACCCATGTCGAAGGCTTTGACAAACCAGATATCGACTGCGATATTAGCAGTCGAGGATATTGCCAGAAAATAAAACGGTGTTTTCGAATCACCGAGCGCGGAGAAGATACCGGTCGCGATATTATAAAAGAATACGAACGGCAGACCCCATGCATAGATATCTAAATACAGTTTGGAATCGGCAAATACTTCGTCCGGTGTGTGGATCAGTTCGAGCAGCAAACCGGAGCCTAAGATACCGACGAGCATGAGTATGATGCACACAATACCGCTGAAGATGCAGGCGGTATAGACAGCAGTTTTCATGGCGCGATAGTCTTTTGCACCGAATAGTCTGGATACGACCACAGAACAGCCCATGTTGCAACCAAAGGCGAATGCAATGAAGATTAGTGTGATCTCATAGCTGTTGCCGACAGCAGCCAGCGCATTTTCGCCGATGCATTTACCGGCGACGAGGCTGTCTGCGATATTGTATAATTGTTGAAAGATGATACTGCCAAAGAGCGGCATGCAGAATTTCCAGAGTACGGTCTGTGGATCGCCGACCGTCAGATCTTTGTTCATTTTCTAATTCCTCCTCAGTATATAGCATTGCAGGGATGCCATCGGCATGCCTGAAATTCAGTAGCTATTGTAGCACAAATACGGCTGACTGGCTATACTGGGTGGCTCAATTAGTGCGTGTGTTCCTGTTCCTCCTCTTGAATAAACATGATCGTGAAGCTGACGAGCAGCAATACGCAGGAGATCCAGATCGTATGCATTCCAAGACTGGCAATCAGGCGGCTGCCAATACCGGCACCGAGTGCAAATAAAAGGATTACTCCAAAATAGTGGAAAGATTTGTATAGGATCTGCCTGTTATGTGTCTGCCTGTAGGCACAGAATGCTTCGACACCGCTTCGCATGTTGCCGATACACATCGTACTGGCAAATGCATAACTATCCACTTTTCGGAATGCCTGTACCTGCATGGCGCAGGAGAATGAGACGAGGGCATTGGCGGTCAGATTCAGTTTTTCCGGCATAAAGCCGACAACAAACAGCAGGATCAGTTCGATCAATACAACGATCTGCCGCCAGTGAAAACGCTGCAGATTCTGGAATGTCTGACGAACCAGTATCGTTGCAGCAACCCCCAGCATAAAGAACAGGACAGGCACTGCATAGTGCAGTACACTCGCCCAGTTGCCTTCAAAGATGTTGGTGCTGAGAAGAACGATATTTCCGGTCTGCGCATTGGCAAAGACATGGTCACGTGCAATATAGGTATATACGTCCTGCAATCCGCCCGAGACAGATAGCAGGGCGGCAATCAGAAAAGATTCGGACATTTGCCTGTTTGAATGATAACTAGATTTTGTAAAAGCCATGATATCTCCTAAATTGTAAATTTGTCTAGGTGCAATAGCGGAATGCGCGGTCACTGTCGGCTGTTTTTATCATTTTTTCACGGCATGATAAGACCAGGCCATCGATGACACCCAGATGATGCAGCATCGTAGATTCAAATTCGCGGATCGGCAGCAGAACGCCTAGTTCATCATAGAATTTCCCTGATTTGCTGCCGGTCTCCTGACCATAGAATACAATGGCAGAAAATGCTGATTTTTGTATTTCGCGGAAAGTGCCCCAGATAACATCATAGGCTTGTGCCCGGGTCAGGTGGAGCTGCTTTGTATCAGGAAGTGCATAGAGGATGAGTATGCCGCGTTCTTTATTCTCATGCTGTTCCCGGATGTTCATGTCAGAGGTATAGTATCTGACGAGATCATAACCGTCCGCAAGATATAGCCTGGAACGCGGAGCCGCATGATGTGCAGTGAATATTTCATGGAACTTTTTATATTCATGCTTGTTGACGAGTGATTTTTTCTCTTCGAGCAGATTGCCGTCTGCATCCGTCAGCAGGATTGGATTTTCACCACTTTTTCCGTGAAACCGTTTGGGAATCAGATAGGCTTCTTTTAAGAGGTCAAACATGCTCCGGTTGCATATTTCAAGCAATAATGCGCTGACATCTCCGTTTTTGTATGCATTCAGCAGAACTTCCGCAAAATGGTGGGGATCAGGATCCATGAATCGGTTATCATCGCACAGATGGTCGTAAAATGTCTCCAAGAGCCGTTCACAGGACTCGTTGGAAGAGAGAATTCTGGAAAAAATATTTTCGACTTCCTCTTCGCGTGGCAATACCAGTGACATCGTATCAGCTCCTTTCAAAAATCTTAGATAAAAGTTATGGTAGGATTGTTTTTCCGGTGACAGGATCCGGAAGAGCAAGCAGTGACAGAATGAGCGCCATCCGCAGATACACACCGTTTTGCACCTGGTCAAAATAGGCGGCACGCGGATCGTCGTCGACATCCAGTGTGATCTCATCGACTCTCGGCAGTGGGTGGAGTACCGGCATGTCTGTCGGGGCGAGGTGCAGCTTCTCCCTGGTCAGCACATAGGTTCCTTTCAGACGGATATAATCCTCCTCATTGAAAAAACGCTCTTTCTGCACACGTGTCATATATAGTACATCTAGCTGTGGAAGCGTGTCTTCCAGATTGTCTACTTCGTGATACGGTGTGTCTGTCGGTTCTAACGTATCTTCGATCACATAGTCCGGGATGCGCAGTTCTTCGGGTGAGATAAAATAGAACTCATTGCCCGGAAAACGCACGAGGCTGTTGACGAGCGAATGAACGGTACGCCCAAACTTCAGGTCTCCGCAAAATCCCACTTTGAGATGATCTAAACGGCCTTTGCGCTGGCGGATCGTCATCAGATCAATCAGTGTCTGGGTCGGATGATTGTGTCCGCCGTCACCGGCATTGATGACCGGCACTTTTGAATACATGGAGGCACGCAGGGGCGCACCCTCTTTGGGATGACGCATAGCGATGATATCTGCATAGCAGCTCACGACACGTGCGGTATCCGCAACGGTCTCTCCTTTTGAAGCACTGGACTGGTCTGCATCGGAAAAACCGAGTGTCTGCCCACCAAGGCTGAGCATTGCAGATTCGAAAGAGAGGCGAGTCCTTGTGCTAGGCTCATAAAACAGTGTCGCGAGCTTTTTGCGTTCGGCGGCATGTGCATAGCGATCCGGCTGTGTCCGGATGCGGTCAGCCAGATCCAGAATCTGTATGGTTTCTTCCTGTGTCAAATCTAAGGGGCTGATCAAATGTCTCATAGCCATTCTCCTTTCATGATGTACTGGTCACGCTCGGCTCCGACAGAAACAAACTGGATTTCGTGGTCGAGCTGTTCTTCAATAAAGGAGACATAGGCTTTGGCATTTTCAGGCAGCTCATTCCAACTGCGGCATGTGGAAATGCCGCTGCTCCAGCCAGGGAGATACTTGATGACAGGTTCGCAGGAGTCGAGATCTATCATCGGATCAAAGCTGTCTAATAGCACTCCATCCTGACGATAGCCGGTGATAACCGGTATTTCATCAAATTTGCTCAGTACATCGAGCTTGGTCAGTGCGATCTTATCCGCATTCTGGCATTTCAGCCCATAGCGGCTGGCAACGACATCGAAAGGACCAACCCGGCGCGGACGACCGGTAGCGGCTCCGTATTCGCAACCAGCGCTCCGGAGTGATTCCATCCAGGATTCGGGCATGGCATGTTCTGCTATGAAAGGTCCGGCACCGACACAGGTGGAGTATGCCTTGAGTACACCAACGACATGATCGAGCTGCTCTCCGGGGATGCCTGCTCCGATCGGACCATATGCGGAGATCGTTGAAGAACTGGACGTATAGGGGAAGATACCATAATCAATATCTCTCATCGCGCCAAGCTGCGCTTCGAGGACAACGATCTTGCCGTTTTCCAGTGATCGCTGCAGGTAGCTGCCGGTGTCACAGATATAGGGGGCAAACAGTGCGGCCTGCTTCTCACACCAGGACAGCAGCGCGGGGTAGGACATCGGCTCCTGATGGTAGCAGCCGGCCAGTTCCAGATTTTTTGACTCTAACATGGTCTCCAGTCTGGCCTGTATATAGGGTTTATCCAAGTGAAGGAGGTCGCCGAGGCGGAGCGTTTTTTTGCGGTACTTGTCGCTGTATGCGTAGGCGATGCCTCGTCTGGTGGAACCGAAAGCGGTACCTGTTTTTGCCAGACGGTCTTCCTCCAGCTCGTCCTGTACGCGGTGCCACGGCATGGAGATCGTCGCGCGTGATGATAATCTGAGGTTTCGTGGAGATACGTCGACTCCGCTTTCCTGAATTTGTGCGATCTCCTTTGCGAGATGTTCGAGATCTACGACCATTCCGTCTCCGAGTACACAGGTGACATCCGGATGCAGGATGCCGGAAGGGAGCAGATTGAGCACATATTTCCCACTCCCGGTGACGACTGTGTGCCCGGCATTGTTGCCGCCCTGATAACGGACGACGATATCCGCCTTTTCTGCGACGAGGTCGATGACTCTTCCTTTTCCCTCGTCACCCCAGTTGATTCCGGTAACAGCAGCTAACATACTTTTTTCCTCCTTGTAGATACTTGCTTTTTCATTTCGCTGTAAGTATAATCAAAAGATAGAAATAAGTAAAAAGTATTATTGATATAACAGGTATAATGATATGATATGCCTGTAAGAGCGGCAATACAGGTTTTGCGCATGGAAGTGGAACGGTCATGAATGTCAATTTTGAATATTACAAAATCTTTTATTATGTGGCAAAGTATCAGAATTTTACGAAGGCGGCACGTGCCCTGAACAACAGCCAGCCAAATATCACACGCGCCATGAACTGTCTGGAGGACGAGGTAAACTGCAGACTATTTATCCGGACGAATCGTGGCGTGTGTCTGACACCGGAAGGGGAGCGGCTGTACACGCGTGTTGCGGCGGCGATGACACAGCTGTGGCAGGCAGAGGAGGAACTGACAGAGAGCGTCGGCTTAGAACACGGCAGCATCTCGATCGGTGCGAGCGAGATCGCCCTCAATATTTTTCTGTTAGATATTTTAAAAAAATTTCATATGGCATATCCGGGGGTTCGGATCAAGATCTGTAATCATTCAACACCACAGGCGGTTCATTCCGTGCAAAGCGGTGAGATCGATTTTGCGCTTGTCACGACTCCTACTGATGTAGAAGCGCCATTAAAGGAGGTAAAGGTAAAAGCGTTTCAGGAGATATTAGTTGGAGGAAAGACGTTTACAGCGGTCAGCAGCCAGGAACTGCGCCTGCAGGAACTGAAGCAGTATCCGATGATCTGTCTCGGGGCGGACACGACAACGTATCATTTTTACAGTGAACTATTTCACAGATACGGCAGTGAACTGAAGCCTGATATTGAGGCTGCCACAACCGATCAGGTGCTGCCACTCGTTAAGAGCGAGTTGGGACTTGCGTTTTTACCGGAGGAGATGGTCGGGGAATCGATCAAAAGTCGTGAGGTCGTCCCGATGAAGCTGCGTGAGGAGATCCCGAAACGCTATGTGTGCATGGTATATGATACCAGGCGGCCGATGAGCGCCGCGGCACAGAAGCTAAAAATGAGCCTGCAGAAGCCGGAATAGCGGTCGTATATGGCAGACAGCGAAATGGAGCAGGAGTGAACAGGACACATACTTCCGCTGATTCCCAATTGAATTACAATAGAAAAAAAGTATAATGAAGGTTGTTCCTATGCAGGTTCTGCATACAGTCTGACAGCTTGAAAGGAGAAGAGGAAAATGAAAAAACAAAAACGAATGAAAATAGGTATGCTTGTACTGTGTACAGCACTTTTACTGCCTGCTTTTATATTAGGGCAGACGACAGAAGCATCTGCAAAAACAAATGCTTACCGTGGTGAATATTCGAACCTGGTTGACACGAAAACGCAGAAAGAGGTAAAAAAAGCCATGCTAGCAGCCGGGTTGTCGGAGAAACGGATTGATGCATGGCTTGGGGATGTGCAGATGTACAATCAGACGATCAGAAATACGGGTCTTGTAAAAAAAGGATTTAAGAAGCTGACAGGGAAAAACCCCCAGTATGACGAAAACAGGATTATGAAGCTGTGGAATAAGAAGAATCCGCAATTCATCGGATATAACTGCAGAATCACGGCGTATGACCTGATGGGTGACAAGATCAGCATGAAGAAGGATGCGAAGGTGAATGCATCAAATCTGTTTATGGATCAGGATGCGATCCGCAATGCACCGGTGAAAAAATATACCGGAAAGCAGCAGAAGAAGTTTGAAGCATTGTATTCAACAGTAAAGACTGCGTACACGACAGATGTCGATCAGCATGCTGCAAAACAGAAGCGTGCATGGCAGCAAAAAGGAATCAAGGTGTCGGACAAGACAAAGGCATCCCTGATAACGGTAGTCTTTCACGACAGCTTTGGAAAGAATGATAATGAATTGTTTATCGGTCATGCAGGTGTGCTGGTTCCAGAGAAAAACGGAAAATTGCTTTTTGTTGAAAAGCTATCGTTTTCGCTGCCGTATCAGGCGCTCCGCTTTGATAACCGCAAGCAGCTGGACCGCTATCTGATGAGTATGTATGACACCCAGTGGGGACAGGACAGTGCCAGACCATTTATTATGGAAAACACACAGCTTTTGTACTGATATCCGGGAATGCCGGATCCGGCAGATTTTGAGTCAGCCAGACGATAATTTGCCGGATCACACAGGCAGTACCACATAAAATATATTTTGTTGATCTTTGTAGTCGACATAGATTGAGCCATGATGATGTACAACTATGCTATTTGCGATTGACAGACCAAGTCCAAAATGTCCGTTCCCTTCGTGGGATTCATCTCCGCGGAAAAAGCGTTCGAAAAGATGCTTCCGCTGCTCCGGTGGAATGGGAGTACCGGTATTTGCTACTTCAAGGTGCAATTTTTTGGCTTGCATGTACGCGCAGATATGGATCTTGCCATTGTCCGGGGTATAGCTGATGGCATTGTTCAGTAAAATGGACAGCAGGTTCTGGATCTGCTCCATAGCTCCGGTGATATACATGTTTTCCTGGATGTCTGTAGTAATACAGATCCCTTTTTCGAAAGCGACGCTTTCCATCGGATAAATAATGTCGTAGAGCGCAGCATCAGCCTGAAAGTGTGTGACAGGAGATTGGTGCTGCTGTGTATCGAGCCGTGTCAGGGTAAGCATCTGATTTACGAGAGTAATCATACGATCCGTTTCCTGATGAATATATAACAGATGTTTGTTGCCCGGCGATACTTCCTTTTGCAGCAGATCAGCACTGGCACGGATGACGGCCAGCGGCGTTTTCAGTTCATGGCTGGCATTGGATATAAATTGCTTTTCAGACTGTAGCATGTCAGCTATGGGCTGCGTCAGCCAGCGGGACAATACCTGACCGGATCGTGCAAATGCGAATATACCGGCGAACAGCAGGAATATGCAAAAGCCAATGGTTGGCAATGTAGCCCGGAGAGCGGATGAGCCACCGATGAAAATAATATATTTCTGGTCTGTTCTATATACATATTTGTAGATATAGGTATAGCGCATATGACGGTTGGAGCCACTCCAGTCGTAGATTAAATCCTGTCCGATGCTGAGCAGCTCGGCATCGGATTTATCAGAAAATGTATGAAACAGGAGATGTGTCTGGTTATCGTCATCCACAGAATATACACAGTACTGGGCATTGCCAAGATCAGAGCGGGTTCCTTGATATTTAATAAAGTTTCTCCATCTGGAATCCCGGATGGCATGGCGCATATCCTGCTTGATCGTCTGCAGGTTATTTCGATAGACGTTCATTGTATAAATGTAGAGAATGCCGATCCAGATAATGGACAGCAGGCAAATAAATAGTATACATATTTTTTTCTGTAAATTTTTAATCATGAGACACCTCCAGAATATATCCGATTCCACGTACAGCACGAATATTCACGTTGACCTGCAAATGATGTAATTTTCTGCGCAGGAAGGAGATATATACTTCTACATTGTTGTATTCTGCATTGGAATCATATCCCCATATTTTCGTTGCAATCTGTTCTTTTTCTAGTATCTGATTCTGATTGAGCAGCAGTAACTCGCATAGCTGCATTTCTTTTCCGCTTATTTTGATGGATTTACCGGTATCTGTATTTGATATTTCCCCTGTGCTGTGATCAAAGACCAGATTTGCAATACCGGGCTGATTGGTATATTCATGAGCCTGACGCCGGGTGATTGCCTGAATACGCATCAGAAGCTCCTGGATTTCAAAGGGCTTGGTAACGTAATCGTCGGCACCTGCCTGAAAACCCTGTACTTTATCATTTAACTGGGTGAGCGCGGAGAGAATAAGCACAGGGACATGATTTCCATCGGCCCGTAATGCAGCCAGCAGCTCATAGCCATTCATCTTAGGCAGCATCAGATCAAGGATGATGATGTCATAGATGCCGCTGGAGGCTTGATCAAAGCCGGATAAACCGTCATAAGCAATATCTGCAATATAATTTTCATCGCGCAGGGATTCGGCGATGTTGTCAGCAAGACGTACATTATCTTCAATTATTAAAATTCTCATAGGATACTCCAAAAATATAAACTTTACTGTATTGATTGTGTTCATTATAAATTGAAAGAGCAAAGTATACAATGCCATTCAAGGTTTTTTCAAGGAATGTACTTTATGATGTCAGTCGTATGAGGTCAATGCTACATAATGACTGGTCAGGAGGAATACATTCAATGAAAATACTTTATCTGCATATTGGAACGACAAAAACCGCTACGACATCTATCCAGAGATTTTTAGAACAGAATAATGAGGTACTAAAAACCAAAGGGTACATTTATCCGGCATCACAGCACACCTACCAGAATGTCAATGCCCGTCGAAATGGACATTTTCTTGTGAAAAATGTCACAAAAAACGGAGGGGGCAGAGATCATGATCTGGAAAATAAATATCTGGAGGAAGGATATTGCATGATTGCCGGTCTGATGGAGAACTATGACAATGTGATCTTATCGGATGAAGCCATCTGGCATACTTCCAGCTACCAGTATACAGATCTCTTTAAGGATTTAAAGAACCGTGCACTGCAGGATGGCTATCAGGTAAAAATCATAGTCTATCTTCGTCGTCAGGATGCATTTTATCTGTCACGCTGGAATCAGGCAGTAAAACAAAATTTTGGAGCTGATGCCAGAATGACCTGTGATCAGTATATGGAAGAAAGCTTGAAAAAAGATGGAAAAATATTGAATTACGCAAAAAAACTGGATGATATCGCAGCTGTTTTTGGAAAAGAACATGTGATAGTGCGCAGATATGAACCGGATAGCTGGCTGGACGGCTCTGTGATCTGTGATTTTATGCATGCAGTCGGGCTTCCTGTGTCAGAAGAGTTTTTACCGCTTGCGGAGAATGTCAACCTGCGGCTGGGAAAAAATGAGACAGAATTAAAGAGAATCATCAATTCAAATGCGGATCTGAGTAAGAAAGAAGTGACTTATCTGGGGAAATATCTGCAGAGACAAACGAAAACGCATGTAGAGAAGAATGATACGTGTATGCTTTCAGCAGATGAAGTACAGGAGTTTCTGGCACCGTATGAGACTGTAAATGAGTATGTTGCGCAAACATATATAAAGGATGGCAAGAGACTGTTTCATACAGAGATTGACCACAGTCCGAAATGGAATGCGGATAATGATGAGATGCTGGAAAGCGTGGTCACCTTTTTTACATCCGTTATGATTGATCTGGACCGGAGGATACAGGAACAGGAGCGGAGGATACAACAACAGGAGCGGAGGATACAACAACAGGAGCGGACGATCGCAGAGATGAAACAGGAACAGGCGCATTTCAGAAAACGGGTGCTAATGTTTATTGGGAAAGTAAAACATCCGGTTCGCACTATTTGGCATAAGGTATGGAATGAGTCCAACAATGATTCAAAACAGGAAGGTGAATAAAATGGAACGAAATCTGACATGGCACAATATGGATATTGACCGGACACAGCGGGAACAACAGATGGGACAGCAGGCATGTACCATCTGGATGAGCGGTCTGTCGGGAGCCGGAAAGTCAACGGTTGCAAATGCATTGGAAAAACGGTTGTATATCATGGGAAAGAAGACAATGCTTCTGGATGGCGACAATATACGGATGGGTCTGAATAATAATCTCGGTTTTTCGGATGAAGACCGGATAGAGAATATCCGCCGCATCGCAGAAGTCGCAAAGCTGATGAATGATGCGGGATTGATCGTCATCACGGCTTTTATCTCTCCCTATCGGCAGGATCGCAGAAATGCGCGGAATATTATAGGAAGAGAATTTAAAGAGGTATATGTCAGCACATCAATTCAGGAGTGCGAGAAGCGGGACGTAAAAGGTTTATACAAAGCCGCGAGAGCCGGACAAATTGCTAATTTTACAGGAATTACAAGCCCATATGAGATACCGGAATATCCGGAAGCTACTGTAGATACAACAAATATGGACGTGGAGGCCTGCGTGGATCAGATCTTATGTCAGCTTAATTTGAACCTGTAACAACTTTGATCATATGAACCGGAAAAAAGATAATTTTTTTCAAATTCCTATTGACATGGTAGGAATAGAGTAGTATTATCTAGGAAGTTAAATTATATAATTCTTATATGTTTAGTAGGGAATAACAGAAAGAGCGCACAGAACAAACATAATTATAAAATTATAAGAATGGAAGGGCGGTTCAATATGGCAAAGATTGCAAAACAACTGACAGAGCTGATCGGAAACACTCCGTTACTGGAGCTGACAAATTATGAAAAGGAGCAGAAGCTCAACGCAAAAATCATTGCAAAACTAGAATACTTCAATCCACTGGGTAGTGTCAAGGATAGAGTTGCATTTGCGATGATCGAACAGGGAATCGCAGATGGAAAGATCAATCAGGATACCGTGATTATCGAGCCTACGAGTGGTAATACCGGTATCGGACTGGCGTTTGTGACAGCAGCGAAAGGATTGCATCTGATCCTGACGATGCCGGATACGATGAGTGTGGAGCGGCGCAAGATCGTGTCAGCACTCGGTGCAGAGATCGTACTCACACCGGGACGTGAGGGCATGAAGGGCGCGATCGCTAAGGCGGAGCAGCTCAAGGAAGAATACGGAAATGCATTTATTCCGCAGCAGTTTGAGAATCAGGCAAATCCGGCTATTCATAAAAAGACGACCGCGCAGGAGATCTGGAATGATACAGACGGTGCGGTAGACATCTTTGTATCGGCAGTCGGAACAGGCGGAACCGTCACAGGAACCGGACGGGGATTAAAGGAAAAAAAGCCGGATGTCAAGGTTGTAGCCGTAGAACCGGCAGGTTCGCCGGTACTCTCGGGCGGCAGACCCGGACCTCACAAGATACAGGGAATCGGAGCTGGGTTCGTCCCTAAAGTGCTCGACGTGGATTTGCTGGATGAGATCATTCAGGTAGAAAACGATACAGCATTTGAAACCTCCAGACATGTTGCACGGACAGACGGATTACTGGTCGGTATCTCTGCAGGGGCAGCGCTTGCGGCGGCAACAGAGCTGGCAAAGAGACCGGAGAATGAAGGAAAGAACATCGTGGTACTGCTTCCTGATACCGGAGAGAGATATTTATCTACTTCCTTATTTACAGTAGAGGAATAAGCCCGTCTGAATCAGGCGGCTGGATAAAAGGCAGGAAAGATCATGCGAAAAACAGATAAGCCGTGGAAGCCGGACAGACAAACAAAAAAAAGACAGATGTGCGCAGCACTGCTTGCGGTACTGCTTGTGAGCCTCGCGGGATGCGGAAAGACGAAGGATGGTCTGACGATTACAAATGTATCCTACGATCCGACGCGGGAGTTTTATGAGAAATACAATGAGCTGTTTGAAAGCTATTATCAGGACATCTACGGAGAGACCGTCAATATCGTCCAGTCGCATGGAGGCTCTGGGGCGCAGGCGCGGTCAGTCGTTGAGGGATGCAATGCCGATGTGGTCACACTGGCACTCGAGCATGACATCACACTGATTGAGCGCACCGGACTGATTGACGAGGACTGGATCAATGAATTTGACAGAGATTCCGCTCCGTATACATCGACGATCGTATTTCTTGTGCGCGCAGGCAATCCGAAGCAGATTGCGGACTGGGACGATCTGACCGCCGATGGCGTGGATGTGATTACACCTGATCCAAAGAGCAGCGGCGGTGCCTGCTGGAACTATCTGGCGGCACTCGCATATGCGAAAACACATGATGACACCAAGGAACAGCAGATGGACTTTCTGCGAAAGCTGTATGCGAATGTGTCGGTGATGGATTCGGGCGCACGCGGATCGACCACAACATTTGTGGAAAACGGCAAGGGAGATGTACTCATCGCATGGGAAAATGAGGCGCTTACGACTCTGGATTCCTATCCGGGGGAATACGAGCTGATTTATCCATCCGTCAGCATTCTGGCACAGCCGAGTGTGGCGATTGTCGATGATAATGCCGGAGCCAACGGCACGGAACAGATCAGCCGGGAATATCTGCAATACCTCTACAGTGACGCGGCACAGCGGCTGATCGGTGAGAACGGTTATCGTCCGACGGATGAACAGATTTTACAGGAGTTTTCGGACACCTACGATCTGACCATGGAGCTGTGGACGATTGAAGATTTTGGTGGATGGGATGAAGCGTACAAAACTTATTTTGAAGACGGTGCACAGTTTGATCAGATCTATGGGTATTAGAAGAAATTATGCGTATGAATAA
Organism: uncultured Eubacterium sp.; assembly: GCA_934351445.1. GTDB lineage: Bacteria > Bacillota > Clostridia > Lachnospirales > Lachnospiraceae > W0P33-017. Next base: position 21,306 of record CAKRIZ010000007.1, on the reverse strand, counting down.
ACAAACACAATCGGGAGAACAAAAAAATATGCAAACGCATAAGAATCCGCATGTGATTCCGGGATTTGGATGTACATTGGGAGTCGTGGTTACGATGCTCTCACTGATCGTCCTCATTCCGTTGGCATCGGTGCTCGTGCGGTCCCTGCAGATCTCACCGCGTGAGTTTTTCAGCCTGATCTGGAAACCGAATGTGCGGCATGCATTCTGGACGAGTATCAGCTGTTCGTTTCTGGCGGCAGTGATCAATGTGGTTTTCGGACTGATCCTCGCATGGGTGCTCGTCAAATATGAGTTTCCGGGGAAACGGATTCTGGATGGATTTATCGAATTGCCGTTCGCATTGCCGACAGCGGTTGCGGGCATCACGCTTTCCAGGCTCTACTCGGAAAGCGGGTTATTCGGACGGATGCTTGCAAGGTGCGGCATCCGCGTGGCTTACACAAAGCTCGGGCTGATCGTGGCACTGATCTTTATTGGTATTCCGTTCGTGGTACGCGCGGTGCAGCCGGTGTTAGAAAAGATGGACAGCCAGTATGAGGAAGCGGCGTACATGCTCGGTGCGAGCCCGAAAAAAACATTTTTCTCGGTGATCCTGCCGGAGCTTCGCCCCGCATTGCTGACCGGCTTTGGTCTGGCATTTGCCAGAGGCATCGGAGAGTACGGCAGCGTGATCTATATATCCGGCAACAGCGTCAAGGATCGCACACAGGTGATTTCTTATGTGATCATGCAGAAGCTCAGCTATATTGATTATGCAAGTGCAACAGCGATCGCACTGGTGATGCTCGTGATCTCGTTTTTACTGTTATTGTTTGTGAATATCGTTCAGGCAAGGCAGTCAGCAAGGACAAATTTACTATAAGGAAGGAGGATACCGTACCGATGAGCGAACAGGAATTATTAGAGCGTGGCAGGCGCCGCACAAGACGTATATTGATCACGGTATCCGTACTTTTTATCGTTGTGATGTTAGTCGTACCGCTCGCGGCGGTGCTCGTCAATGCACTCAGCGAAGGCTGGAAGTTCTACATTCAGGCGGTTACGACAGAATATGTACGCAGCGCGTTGGGTGTTACGGTACTGGCGACGGTGATCGCAGTCGTTGTGAACACGTTTTTTGGTATCTGTGCCGCATGGCTGCTCACAAAGTTCAGCTTTAAAGGAAAACAGGTGCTCGCGACGCTGATCGATATCCCATTTTCGATCTCGCCGGTCATCGTAGGTCTGTCGTATCTGATGACGTTTGGCAGGCTCGGCTGGTTCTATCCGGTTATCCGGGCATTCAACCGGCAGTTCGGCACGGATATCCGCATTACATTTGCGGTGCCGGGTGTTGTGCTGGCGACGATCTTTGTCACGTTCCCGTTTGTATCGAGAGAGCTGATCCCGGTACTGAATGCACAGGGAAAGGACGAGGAAGAAGCGGCTGCACTCATGGGCGCCGGTGGATGGACCATTTTCAGGCAGATCACACTTCCGCAGATGAAGTGGGGGTTAATCTATGGAATTATCTTATGTACCGCGCGGGCACTCGGCGAGTTCGGAGCAGTCAATGCGCTCTCCAAGACGAGAGGGGAGACCTTCACACTGCCGCTTGAGATCGACGCACTGTATATGTCAGGCACGGACACATCGATCACGGCAGCATTTGCGGTATCATCCATTCTCGTGATCCTGGCGATCATTATATTGTTCGCAAGAAATATTTTAGAACATAAAGATAAGTACAAAGATCAGGCGGGGGAGACAAAAGATGTACGTTGAAATGAGAAATATCTATAAACAATATGGTGATTTCCTCGCATCAGATAATGTGAGCTTTGGCGTAGAGAAAGGCAGGCTGGTCGCACTGCTCGGTCCGTCAGGCAGCGGCAAGACGACGCTGCTTCGCATGATTGCAGGACTGGAGACACCGAATGCCGGAGATATCTATATCGATGGACAGCGGATGAATGATATTCCTGCTGCTAGGCGGGGGATCGGATTTGTATTTCAGAACTATGCACTGTTCCGTTATATGACGGTGTTTGATAATGTTGCATTCGGGCTGAAGCTGCAGAAGGTACCGAAAGCGCAGATGAAAAAGAGAGTCATGGAACTGTTAGAACTGACCGGATTGTCCGGCATGGAAAAAAGATATCCCAATCAGCTCTCCGGTGGACAGCGGCAGCGTGTCGCATTTGCACGGGCACTGGCACCGAATCCGCAGGTACTGCTGCTGGATGAGCCGTTTGCGGCGATCGATGCCAAGGTACGCACGGAGCTGCGCAGCTGGCTCAAAGAAATGGTTGAAAAGCTGGGTATCACGAGCATTTTCGTCACGCATGATCAGGACGAGGCAGTGGAGGTGGCAGATGAGATTATCATCACAAACCACGGACGGATCGAGCAGATGGGTACACCGCTTGACATTTATAAAACACCCGCGACACCGTTTGTCGCACAGTTTATCGGACGCTCCTCTGTCGTGGAGGAATACGACAGACTCAAGGGCTTTGACCGGATCAAGGGTGCTGACCGGGCGGTGATCCGGCCGGAATTTGTCAAGATTTCAAGGAGTGGCAAGCTCAATCAGTATGTGAGTGCCGCAGAGACCGGAGTAGTGACCGATGTCATGTTCCGTGGCAACCGCATGGACGTGACGGTCGACATCAACGGTATCCGCATTGTCGGGGAGCGGTCACTTGAGAAAGATATGGTTTCGGTCGGTGATACCGTACATGTACTCATCTACCGGTTATATATTTTTGATAATGAACAGACGTATCTGATGGAAAATCAGGCGATGCAGGAACAGGATGTATTCTACATCTAAATAAACGGAGGATCTTATGCAGACAGGGGATACACAGACAAACAGAGTACACATACAGGAAAAAAAGCTTCTGCATACCGATGTGCTGATCATCGGCGGTGGTACGGCAGGCTGTTATGCAGCATTGACACTCCGGGAGCACAGTGATTGCTCGATTGTGATCGCGGAGAAAGCAAATATCAGGCGCAGCGGCTGTCTGGCAGCGGGTGTGAATGCAATCAACGCTTATATTGTGGATGGCCAGAAACCGGAAGATTATGTAAACTATGCAAAACGCGATGCAGATGGTATCGTGCGGGAGGATCTGCTGCTGACGATGTCAGAGGGGTTAAACCGTGTGACGGAGAAGATGGAGCAGCTCGGTCTGGTGATCTTAAAGGATGAGAATGGCAGATATGTTGCCAGAGGTAACCGGAATATCAAGATCAACGGCGAGAACATGAAACCGCTGCTCGCACAGGCGGTCGGGGCATTGCCGGATGTCACGGTTCTGAATCGTGTCAATATCACGGATTATATCGTGACAGACAATACGATTCACGGTGCATACGGTTTTTCGATAGAGGAGCCCATTGCCTATGAGATCCGGGCAAAAAAAGTACTCTGTGCGACCGGAGGAGCCGCAGGACTCTACCGGCCGAACAATCCGGGATTTTCCAGACATAAAATGTGGTATCCGCCGTTCAATACCGGGGCGGGTTATGCGATGGGTATTCAAAGCGGCGCAGAGATGACGACATTTGAGATGCGTTTTATCGCGTTGAGGTGTAAGGATACGATCGCACCGACCGGAACGATCGCACAGGGCGTCGGAGCAAAGCAGGTCAATGCCAGGGGCGAGGTCTATGAGACACATTACGGACTGACGACTTCCGAGCGTGTGTACGGAACCGTGATGGAAAATCTGCAGGGCAGGGGACCGTGTTATCTGCGCACAGAGGGCATCACCCCGGCACAGGATGAATCATTGAAAAAAGCATATCTGAACATGGCACCGAGCCAGACATTAAAGTGGCTCGAATCCGGTAAAGATCCGAGTGAACAGAATGTCGAGATCGAGGGCACGGAGCCATATATCGTAGGCGGCCACACCGCCAGCGGTTACTGGGTGGATACGAACCGCGAGACGACGATCCATGGACTGTATGCGGCGGGAGATGTCGCAGGCGGATGTCCGCAGAAATATGTGACCGGAGCGATGGTCGAGGGTGAGATCGCAGCGGAGCACATTGCCAGCCGGCTTGCACAGGAAGATCTGCAGCTGTATGCGGCGGATGAACAGGCTGAGCAGCAGGCACTGGATCACAAGGTCGCAGAATATGAACGTTACCTGAACCGGACGCAGCAGCTATTTACGGCAGAAGAACTCGAGGAAGCGATGCAGAAGGTGATGGACAACTATGCCGGAGGCATCTCGAACCATTATCAGTTTAATGAAAAGCAGCTTGCACTCGCAGATGAGAAGATCAGACAGCTCATCACACTGGCAGAGGATCTGGGCGCATCCGATATGCATGAACTCATGTTTATCTATGAACTAAAGGAGCGGCTGACCGTATGTCTGTCCGTGATCGCCCATCTGGGCGCACGTAAGGAGACGCACTGGCACAGCTTCGCAGAAAATCTGGATTATCCAGAAAAAAGTGATGCGTGGATGCGGTATGTGAATTCAAAAATGGAAGACGGAGAACTGAAGATCATCTTCAGGGATCTGGTCGGAAGGGAGGAACGCTATGAGCATCGCGATTGATCAGACACTCTGTAAGGCATGTGGTGCCTGTGAAAAGGTCTGCCCGGGCAGCCTGATCGCACAGCACGGGGATGGCACTGCCTATATCAGATACCCGAAGGACTGCTGGGGATGTTCCTCCTGTATCAAGGAATGTCATTTCGGAGCGATTGCCCTGTATCTGGGAGCAGATATCGGAGGCATGGGCAGCCGGATGCAGGTACAGTCGAAGGGTGATGAACTCTACTGGAATCTGACCAGAAGGGATGGCAGCATGGAGCAGATCATTATCAATAAAAAAGAATCGAACAAATATTAGATATATCATAACGATCCGAGAAAGGAAGGTAATAGCGATGAGTGGATTATCACATCTTGATGAACTGGAGGCAGAGGCGATCTACATTATCCGTGAAGTAGCGGCAGAGTGTGAGAAGCCTGTCATGCTCTACTCTATCGGTAAAGACAGTTCTGTGATGTTACATCTGGCAATGAAAGCATTTTATCCGGAGAAACCGCCGTTTCCGTTTTTACATGTAAATACAACATGGAAATTCAAGGAGATGATCGAGTTTCGTGACCGCAAAGCAAAGGAACTGGGAATCGAAATGCTCGAATATATCAATGAGGAAGGCGTGAAGGCAGGTATCAACCCATTTGATCACGGCAGCGCTTATACGGATATCATGAAGACGCAGGCACTCAAGCAGGCGCTCGATAAATACGGATTCACAGCAGCGTTTGGCGGTGGCCGTCGTGACGAGGAAAAATCCAGGGCAAAAGAGCGTATCTTTTCTTTCCGGAATGAACAGCATGCATGGGATCCGAAAAACCAGCGTCCGGAGATGTGGAAGCTCTACAACTCCAGAATCCATAAAAAAGAAGAGGTGCGTGTGTTCCCGTTATCAAACTGGACAGAGACTGATATCTGGCAGTACATCCGACAGGAAAACATCGAGATCCCGTCGCTGTATTTTGCAAAAGTACGGCCGGTCGTATATCGTGACGGCAACATTATCATGGTGGATGATGACCGCATGAAGTTAAGACCCGGGGAGGAGATCCAGCACAAGAGCGTGCGGTTCCGTACACTGGGCTGCTACCCACTGACCGGTGGATGTGAGTCAACCGCAACGACACTCGATGAGATCATCGATGAGACACTGAGCGCGGTATCTTCTGAGCGTACCACACGAGTGATCGATAACGAGGCAGCAGGCAGCATGGAACGAAGAAAGAGAGAGGGGTATTTCTAAAATGAGTGGTCTTTTAAAATTTATCACATGCGGTAGCGTGGATGACGGAAAATCAACCTTGATCGGACACATTTTATATGATTCCAAACTGCTCTACACCGATCAGGAGAAAGCATTGGAGCTCGACAGTAAGGTCGGCAGCCGCGGAGGAGCGATCGATTACTCCCTGCTGCTCGACGGACTGATGGCAGAGCGTGAGCAGGGTATCACAATCGATGTGGCTTACCGCTATTTTACAACAGACAAACGAAGCTTTATCGTGGCAGATACACCCGGTCACGAGGAATATACGAGAAACATGGCAGTCGGTGCATCCTTTGCAGATCTGGCAGTCATCTTAATCGATGCCAAGCAGGGCGTGCTCGTACAGACGAGAAGACACGCGAGAATCTGTGCACTCATGGGTATCCGCTATTTCGTATTCGCAGTGAACAAAATGGATCTCGTAGGCTATGACGAGAAGCGTTTCCGCGAGATCGAGGCACAGATCCGGGAACTGGCAGCTGAGTTGAAATTACCGAATATCAAGATCATTCCGGTATCTGCGACAGAGGGTGACAATGTGACGACACATTCCGACCGTATCAGTTGGTATCAGGATGAGGCACTTCTGCCGTATCTGGAAGATCTGGACATCACAGAAGATGACCAGGAAGCCGGATTCTATATGCCGGTACAGCGTGTGTGCCGCCCGGATCATACGTTCCGTGGATTTCAGGGACAGATCGAGGATGGAGCGATCCATGTCGGCGATACCGTGACAACACTTCCGAGTAATGAGTCAGCAAAGGTAAAGAGTATCCATATCGGAGATAAAAACAGTGAGGCAGCGATCAAAGGACAGCCGGTGACGATCCAGCTCGACCGTGAGGTGGATGTATCGAGAGGTTGTGTACTGACGATCGATACCGGTGCCAAGGTGGCAGCATCTATCACAGCGACGCTGCTGTGGATGGATGATGATGAGCTGACCAACGGCAAGAATTTCTTCTTCAAACTCGGCACCAAGACGATCCCCGGATTCGTCTCAGAGATCGAATATGCGATTGATGTGAACACCGGAGAACAGAAGAAAGTCGATACACTCAGTAAGAATGAGATCGCCGTCTGCAGGATCTCACTGGCAGACAAGATCGTTGTGGATGAGTTTAAAAAGCATAAGACACTCGGAGAGTTTATCCTGATTGACCGTGTCACAAATATGACATCCGCATGTGGAGTCGTTGAGCAGGTACACACCGAGGAGAGCGGATTGTATGAAGGCCGCGTAGACCGCAAGGTACGCGCAGCGATCAAAGGTCAGACCGCAGTCACTGTCGAATTTATCGATGGAGATGAGGGCGTGAACCGTGCCTTTGTGGAGGATGTGGAGAAAGCATTGAATCTGGATGGCAGACACACGTATCTGTATGCACCGCGGGCAGGAGAGGACATCTCAAATGTACTCAAGCATCTGCACCGCGCAGGTATCGTCGTACTCTTATATGTAGATAAAAAGCAGGCAGAGACGGTCACTGACAAGAATGAGTTCTATATCAGTGACTGGAAGGAAAATGGTACGGAGGTCGATGCGGTCGCAGCACTGATCCGCAGACGCTCCGCATATCAGGAACTGTTAGCACACAGCGGAGATTATATTTAAAAACGGAGGACGCAGATGAGATTCAACACAGCACTATTGCATAGTGGAAAAATGGGTGATGAGCATACCGGTGCGACATTGACCCCGGTCTGTCAGTCCAGTGCCTTTTATCAGTCCTCAGCCGAACAGCATGAAAAGCTGTTTCACAATAAGGCGAACGGGTTCTCATATACGAGAATCAACAATCCGACGATCGTGGCATTCGAGGAGCGGATGACTGCTTTAGAGGGTGGTCTCGCATCGATCGCCTGTTCCTCCGGAATGGCTGCGATCACAAATGCACTGCTCAATATTGTGAATGCAGGACAGGAGATCATAGCGGGCACGAGTCTGTACGGCGGATCGATCGACGTCTTTCACGATTTTGAGGCATTTGGCATCAAAACAGTATTTGTGGATGTGAGTGACGAACAGGCAGTCGAGGCGGCGGTCACGGATCGCACGCGGGTGATCTTTGCGGAGACGGTTGGCAATCCGAAGCTGGATGTCGTTGATATCAAAAAACTCGCTGATATTGCACATCGGCACGGTCTGCCGCTCGTCATGGACAATACGGTAGCGACTGCTTATCTGGTGCAGCCACTCGCACTCGGAGCCGACATTGTTGTCAATTCGACTTCTAAATATATTAACGGCAGCAGCAATTCGATCAGCGGTGTACTCACGGACAGCGGCCGGTTCAAATGGGACAGGGAGCGTTACCCGGGAATGGCAGAGTATGCAAAGTTCGGAAAATTTGCATATACGGCAAAACTCCGGAACGGATTGTTCCGCAACACCGGAGCATGCATGGCACCGCAGACGGCATTTTACAATCTGATCGGTATGGAGACGCTGGGTATCCGCATGGAGCGGATCTGTGAGAATGCAATGGCACTCGCGCGGTTTCTGGAACAGGCACCGGGAATCACGGTCAATTATCCGGGACTGGAGAGCAGCAGATGGCATGGGATTGCCACACAGCAGCTCACACGTGGATTTGGCGGTATCCTGACGATCCGCGTCGGCAGCAAGGAACGCGCATTTGCATTGATGAATGCACTGAGCATTCCAAAGATCGTATCGAATATTGGCGATACCAAGACGCTCATCATACATCCGGAGTCGACGCTCAATGCGCATAGTACCGAAGAAGAAAAAACAGATGCGGGTGTCTATGATGATCTGATCCGTATCAGTGTCGGCATTGAGGATATCGAGGATCTGAGGGAAGACTTTACACATGCGTTACAGGCATTGGATTCAGAATAGGGAGGAACAGTTATGGCAGTAGATTATGCAGCTTTGAAAAAAGGCGGCTTTATGCGTCAGAAACAAAAAAACCACTTTTCGCTCCGTCTGGCAGTCGTAGGAGGCAACCTGACAGTGAAAAATCTGCGTAAGATTGCAGATGTAGCGGAAAAATACGGTGACGGACATGTACACCTGACATCGAGACAGAGTGTGGAGATCCCGTTTATCAAGCTCGATCAGGTAGATGAAGTGAAGGAAGAACTCGCAAAGGGTGAATGTAAGCCGGGTGTGTGTGGACCGCGTGTGCGCACGATCACAGCCTGCCAGGGCAACCAGATCTGTCCGAGTGGCAATATTGACAGTTATGATATTGCCCAAAAACTCGATGAGCGTTATTTTGCGAGAGAGCTGCCGCACAAGTTCAAGTTCGGTGTGACCGGCTGTCAGAACAACTGTCTGAAGGCAGAGGAGAACGATGTCGGTATCAAGGGTGCTTCCAAGGTCAACTGGAACGCAGATGCATGTATCATGTGTGGTGTATGTGCGAAGGCATGCCGCACGGATGCGATCACGATCGCAGACGGGAAGATTGAGCTGACGGAGGATAAATGTAATTACTGTGGCAGATGTGCGAAGTCATGTCCGACGGATGCGTGGGAGACACAGACCGGATATCTGGTATCGTTTGGTGGATTGTTCGGAAACCGCATCCACAAAGGCGAGGAACTGCTGCCGGTGATCACTTCTGAGGAGACATTATTCCGTGTGACAGATGCTGCGATCCAGTTCTTTGATGACAATGCAAAACCGAGCGAGCGTTTCCGTTATACGATCGAGCGGGTAGGAATCGATAAATTTAAAGAAGCAATTAAGGAGGCGTACAATGGCTGAGTTAGATTTTAACATTGATGAGCGGGTAGATATCACTGATGTGGTATGCCCGATGACGTTTGTAAAGGCAAAGGTAGCAATGGAGGAACTCGAGATCGGACAGGTACTCGCTGTCACGATGAACGACGGTGAGCCGGTACAGAATGTACCGCGCAGCTTTAAGGAAGAAGGACAGCAGATCTTAAAGCTGATCGATAACGAGAACGGAACCTATGACCTGATCGTTAAAAAGGTCGAAGAGTAACAGATCACACATGACAGGAGGACAGGCCGATGGCAAAGAGAGTGAGTGAAGCGGATTTTCAGGCAGAGGTATTAGACGGGGCATTACCGGTACTGGTAGAATTCTACTCCGACAGTTGTATTCCGTGCAAACAGTTATCACCGATCTTAGGAGGTCTGGAGGATGACTATGAGGATCAGATCAAAATCGTTAAGGTCAATGTGAATTTTGATGCGGATCTGGCAGCAAAATATGAGGTCGCTGCCTCACCTACGATTCTTATTTTTAAGAATGGCGAAGAGGTGCGGCGTGTCCGTGGGCTGGTGAAACGGCCGGTACTGGAAACAATCGTAAAGGAAATTTTAGGATAAGAAGCAGGATAAATAAAGACAAAACAAGGAGGAAATGAATATGTTAGTAACAGTCGCAGGTGAAAAAAAAGAGATCGCAGAAGGAACAACGATCGCACAGCTGATCGTAGATGAGAAGGTAGAGAATCCCGATTATGTTACCGTCACTGTCAATGATGATTTCGTGGAGAGCGATGATTTCGCATCCACACAGATCAAGGAAAATGACAGTATTGAATTTCTTTACTTCATGGGAGGAGGTGCGTTTTAATGGCATTTACAAATGAACAGATGGAACGCTACTCCCGCCATATCATTCTGCAGGAGGTCGGCGTAAAAGGACAGAAAAAACTGCTGAATGGAAAAGTGCTCATCATCGGTGCCGGTGGACTCGGCGCACCGGCTGCGATGTATCTGGCAGCAGCAGGTGTCGGTACGATCGGTATCGTAGATGCAGATGAGGTAGATCTGTCCAATCTGCAGAGACAGATCATCCATGGAACGGCAGATGTCGGCAAGGCCAAGGTCAAATCAGCAAAAGAGACGATGAATGCGATGAACCCAGATGTCACAGTCCATACCTACCGTGAGTTTGTGACATCTGAAAACATTATGGATCTGATCGCAGATTATGATTTTATCATTGATGGAACTGACAATTTCCCGGCAAAATTCCTGATCAATGATGCATGTGTCATGGCGAAAAAGCCGTTTTCACATGCAGGTATCATCCGCTTCAAGGGACAGCTCATGACGTATGTGCCCGGAGAAGGCCCCTGCTATCGCTGTGTATTCAAAAATCCGCCGCCGAAGGACGCTGTACCGACCTGTAAGCAGGCAGGTGTCATCGGGGCAATGGGCGGTGTGATCGGAAGCCTCCAGGCAATGGAAGCAGTGAAATACCTGATCGGTGTCGGTGATCTGCTCACAGGCAAGCTGTTGACATTTGATGCGCTCAAGATGGAATTCCACACGATCAAGCTGCCGAAGCATACGGATGGCTGTGCAGTCTGCGGCTCACATCCGACGATTACGGAGCTGATCGATTATGAACAGGTCGAGTGTGACGGAAAGTAGGAAAATATGTTATATTTATCACAGGAAGATTATCAGAAGATATTGACACATTGCAGACAGGGACTTCCGAATGAATCATGCGGTCTGATCGGAGGTACGAAGGACGGCGATAAAAAGGAGATCAAAAAGGTCTATCTGCTCACCAATCTCGATCAGAGCAACGAGCATTTTTCAATGGATCCGAAGGAGCAGTTAGCAGCAGTCAAGGATATGCGTGCAAACGGATATGTGCTGCTCGGCAACTTCCATTCCCATCCGGAGTCTCCGTCGAGACCTTCAGAGGAGGACAAGCGGCTTGCTTATGATTCCAAGGTGAACTATCTGATCCTTTCTCTGATGGATCAGGAACATCCGGTTCTGAATGCATTTGTGATCGATGAAGAGAAAAATGTGACCAAGGAAGAACTGATCATCGGCGATTGAGTGCCAAAGTTCCTTCCTTGTGTGCATACACCGGAATGAAACCGGGGAACCTAATAATTATAAGCAATATAGATACAGGGAGGGAACTATGGAAGACAAGAGGAAGGATCTGATCATTATCGGCAGCGGCCCGGCGGGATTGTCCGCGGCAGTGTATGCGCAGCGCGCGATGCTCGACCAGGTAGTGATCGAAAAAGGATTCAGTGGCGGACAGATCGTGACGACCGAACAGGTAGATAATTATCTGGGCTTATTTGGAGAGAATGGGTATGATCTGGCGATGCGTTTTAAGGATCATGCGGATCAGCTCGGTGTGCCGTTTTTGGAGGCAGAGGTGACGCAGATCGCAGATGCGGGTGATCACAAGGAGGTACATCTCGAGAGTGGCGAAGTACTCACGGCAAAGGCGGTGATTCTGGCAACCGGAGCGAACCATAAGCCGCTTGGTGTGCCGGGAGAGGCAGATCTGACCGGAGCAGGTGTCTCTTATTGTGCGACGTGCGATGGAGCATTTTTCCGTAACAAAATTGTCGCAGTCGTCGGTGGCGGTGATGTGGCGCTCGAGGATGCGCTGTATCTGTCAAAGCTGTGTGAGAAAGTCTATCTGATCCACCGCAGGGATGAACTGCGTGGGGCAAAGGTGCTGCAGCAGCGTGTATTTGATACGGAGAATATTGAATTTTTAGGCAGCAGCCAGATCACCCAGATCACAGGTACGAATATGGTCGAGCAGATCACGGTAGAGGATAAAAAGAGCGGTGATACGAGAGACATCGCGTTATCCGGTGTGTTTATCGCAGTCGGCATGGAGCCACAGAACGCACTGGTGCAGGGTCTGGCAGCACTTGATGATGCCGGTTATATCATTGCGGGCGAGGATTGCAGGACGAGTGTGCCCGGCATCTACGCGGTCGGAGACATCCGGACCAAGCAGCTGCGTCAGGTAGTGACTGCAGTTGCCGATGGAGCAGTAGCAGTATCTTCTTTGGAACAGGATTTTTTGAAGCAGAATTAGAATACGGCAATTGAGACAGGAAAGGAGGCCTATTTATCATGCGTATTACAAAAAAGGGTCAGTATGCTCTATTTTTTATGATCAACCTGGCACTTCATGAGGGCGAGACTATAACGGTAAAGCAGGTCGTCAAAAACTATGATTTGTCAGAAAAATATCTGGAACAGGTTGCCGCAAAACTGCGGCAGGCAGGGGCTGTGAAGGTCATCCGGGGCAGCCACGGCGGGTATTATCTGGCAAAGGATGCGAAAAGTTATACAGTCGGTGAGATACTGGATATGATTGAAGGTCAGAAAAATGTCGTGGATATCGACATGGATCAGACGAGTGAGAACAATAAGGCGATGAACAGCATCATTCAGGATCTCGGACAGGCGGTTGACAGTGCAATCGACCATGTGTTGGATGGTATGACGTTGACTGATATGGTTCGTGAGTATAACGAACAGGAGACATTTTCGTATATTATATAATGAGAGAAAGTGAGAAAAATGCAAATTTATTTGCATTTGACGAACGGCGATATTATTGAGTGATGAAATCACGATATAATGAGTGCAAAGACATCTGGGTACATTCAGATGTCTTTTGCATTTCAGCCATGGCTGAACTGTTATGAAAATTTTGTGAAAATACAGAAAAAAGGTGCGTTTTGCAGCAGATTGGAGTATGATAAAAAAGTAGAATAGAAATTCATACAGAGGGGGGAACTCATATGTTTGAAAATAATACAGAAGAGAACAAGAGGGTTGATGATAGTCAAAACGGTGTGATCCGAACTTATGAGAGCATGGAAGCGCATGTGAATCAGGGATTGAGGGTGGCATTGGCTGCGCCTACTCCGGATGGATCGATAGATATTATATTGGAATATTTAGGAAAATTTTTAAATGGTGAACGCACCTATATATTTGAAAAAAATGAAACCGGTGGTGATGACAATACTTACGAATGGGTCGCAGAGGGTGTCATACCGGTCAAGGATCTGCTGCAGGATGTGCCACCTGAGGTATGTGCACACTGGTATGACAGCTTTTCTGAAAACCGCCACATCGTGATCCGCGATTTGGATGATATCAAAGAGAGTGACCCGATGCAGTATGAGAACCTGAAGCGTCAGGACATTCATTCACTCGTTGTTGTACCGCTCTATGATGATGGACGGGTCATTGCTTTTTACGGTGTTGACAATCCGGGACATGATCTGTCGTTTGAATACACGGCAGATATGCTGCAGATCATGGGACATTTTCTGGTGTCGACGATCAAACAGCGGAATCTGGTACGGCAGCTGCAGGAAATGAGCTATCATGATCAGCTCACAAAGCTCGGCAACCGCTTTGCCTATGAGAAATATGTGGAAAAACTGGATCACGGGAACAGCATCGGTGTGGTCTATGCTGACATTACCGGATTGAAAAAGGTGAATGACGAGCAGGGACACCGCGCGGGCGACCGTCTGATCCGCAACGCGGCAGACAGTCTGCGGGATACATTTTCGGAGGAAGCATTATTCCGTATCGGCGGTGATGAACTGCTGGCAGTATGTCCGGGTGTGAAGCAAGACGATTTTGTGCAGTCGGTAGAAAAATTGCGTGAAAATGCGAAAAAACGGCAGGTAGTGCTGGCGGTCGGGGCTACCTGGCAGCCACAGACACCGGAGGATCTCGATCCGCTGCTGACGGAAGCAGAGTGGAAGATGTATGATGATAAGACCCGTTATTATCTGGAGATGGGAATCGAGCGCAGAAGAAATTAGGAGAACCAACAGGAGGAACAGAGCATGAAAATCGTATTTTTAGATGCGCAGACAGTAGGTACAGATGTCGATCTGTCAGGTTTTGAAGCATTGGGTGAGGTCGTGCGGTATGAATATTCGGCGCCTGAACAAGTGCCGGAGCGCATCGGGGATGCAGAGGTGATCATTGTAAATAAAGTACCGGTCAATGAACAGACGATCGGTGAGGCAGACCATCTGAAGCTGGTCTGTGTGACGGCAACCGGAACGAACAATCTGGATAAAGAGTATCTGGATCAGCGTGGGATTAAATGGCATAACGTAGCCGGATATTCGACGGAGACCGTGGCACAGCATACGTTTGCATTACTGTTTTATTTAATGGAAAAGCTGCGTTATTATGATGACTATGTAAAGAGTGGAGATTATGCACAGAGTCCGATCTTCACACATTTTGATGAAGCATTTACCGAACTTTCCGGAAAAACATGGGGTATCATCGGTCTGGGTGCGATCGGCCGACGTGTTGCACAGATTGCACAGGCATTCGGAGCGCGTGTGATCTATTATTCGGCATCCGGTTCCAAACCACAGGATGGGTACGAACAGGTTGATTTTGATACGCTGCTTGCGACATCAGATATTATTTCTGTACATGCACCACTCAATGCGTATACGCAGAATCTGATGAATCGTGTGGCATTTGGAAAAATGAAGCCTACATGTATTTTCTTAAATCTTGGAAGGGGACCGATCGTGGTCGAGCAGGATCTGTATGAGGCGCTGCGTGATGGAGAGATCGCGGCAGCAGGTCTGGATGTACTCTGTGAGGAACCGATCGCAGCGGATCATCCGCTGCTGCAGATCACAGACAGCCGTAAGCTGATCATCACACCGCATATCGCATGGGCGAGTGTAGAGGCGAGACAGCGCCTGATGCAGATGGTACTCGGGCAGGTCAGAGCGTATGTGAACGGCTCAGGATCCGCTAGGTGTGAGCGGGCGATGATGCGTCTCTATGCAGTGACAGACCGAGCCTGGGTTGGCAGGCAGAGCCTGTATGAGCAGGTAGAGGCAGCATTGAGAGGCGGCGTGACCTGTGTGCAGCTGCGGGAAAAGGATCTGGATGCAGAGGCATTTTTAGAAGAGGCAAAGCAGATCCGCGCGTTGTGCCATAGTTATCAGGTACCGTTTATCATCAATGATAATGTGGATATCGCGCTGGCTGTGGGAGCAGACGGTGTACATGTCGGGCAGGATGATATGTCAGTCGCAGATGTGCGCCGCAGAGTCGGTGATGCGATGATGATCGGAGTATCGGCACATAGTGTGGAGGAAGCATTGCGTGCGCAGGAGGGTGGAGCTGATTATCTGGGCGTGGGCGCAATGTTTACGACAGCGACCAAGACGAATGTATCCGAGACATCAGGGGAGACATTGCGTGAGATCTGTCAGATGGTACAGATCCCGGTTGTGGCGATCGGCGGCATCTCGGAGCAGAATATGCTGCAGCTGGCAGGACTGGGCATGGATGGAGTTGCACTTGTCAGTGCGATCTTTGCGGCAGATGATATTGAGGCGGCATGCAGACGGCTGGATGCGTTAGTAGGACAGATTATATAGGTATATAAAAAAGCTGCGGTTTTGAACGACCGCAGCTTTTTACTGACCTTTATTTACTGATACTATGTTACATTTTACAGGAAGATGTATTTTGCAATAAACAGAAGTGTCAATACATACATGAGCGGAGTGATCTTCTTTGACTTTCCGCAGCATAAGTTGATGACTACATAAGAGATCACACCGATTGCGATACCCTCTGAGATGCTGTACATCAGAGGCATAGCGAGCAGACACAGATAAGCGGGGATCGCTTCGGTCAGGTCGCTGAAATCGATATCGACGATCGCAGTCACCATCAGAAATCCTACGAAGATCAGTGCCGGAGCGGTAGCAAATCCGGGAACGGCAGTGAAGATCGGTGCGAAGAAGATCGCGAGCAGGAACAGCAGACCGGTCACAACAGAAGACAGACCGGTTCTCGCACCTGCGCCGACACCGGCAGAGCTTTCTACATAAGTGGTTGTGGTAGATGTACCAAAGATCGCACCGACAAGTGTAGCGATTGCATCAGCCAGCAGAGCGGGCTTGATACGGGGGAGCTTCTCGTCTTTATCGAGCATCTTCGCCTTGGTAGCGACACCGACGAGTGTTCCGATCGTATCGAACATATCTACAAAGAGGAATGCAAACAGTACGACGATGAAGTTTCCGATGCTCACGCCTGAGAAATCTGCTTTGAATACCTGTCCGAATGTCTCACCGAATTTCGAAAAATCTGTGATACCGAAGGAAGGATACAGAGAGTAGAAGCCGGCATCCGGTGTCACCTGATACAGACCGGTCGCCTGTGCCAGCATGCCGAGAATCCATGTGGCGATGATTCCGATGAGGATGGATGCCTTTACGCCGTTGATGTGCAGCACGATAATGATAAATAATCCGATCAGTGCAAGGATCGCACAGATACCCTGTGTGTGGAAGTCTGCACGGAAGTTTACATAGGTAAGCAGTGTAGTATCGCTGTTGACAACGATCTTTGCACCCTGCAGACCGATAAATGCGATGAACAGACCGATACCGGCGCTGACACCTTTTTTCAGTGTACTGGGAATGGCATTAAAGATCGCTTCGCGGATATTTGTGAGCGAGAGAATGATAAAGATCACACCCTCAGCAGCGACTGCGGCGAGTGCGACTCTCCAGTCATAGCCCATACCGATACATACGGTGTATGCAAAGTAGGCATTCAGACCCATGCCGGGTGCCAGGGCAAACGGATAATTTGCCATGAGTGCCATACACATTGTGCCGACAAAGGATGCCAGACAGGTAGCGATCAATGCAGCGGTAGGATCAATACCTGCTACGGACAGCATCGTCGGATTGACTGCCAGGATGTACGCCATTGTCATGAATGTGGTGATGCCGCCGATGACCTCGGTACGGACATCTGTGTTGTTTTCCTTCAGTTTGAAAAAACGTTCCATGATGTAACTATTCCTTTCTGTGTGAAATTCTCCTCTTGGGTTACATAACTTCTTGATTCAGTTTTGGCGGGGATGATTATGAGCCCGTCGATCCTCACCTTGGGGTCTCCTATTTCCCTTCGTAGGAAATAACAGAAGCAACATCATATTTCGCCAGTCTGTCACGGCCGTGCAGTCCTGCCAGCTCCATGAGAAATACAATCTTGACGACCTCGCCGCCAAGCTGCTCCACTAGTTTTGCGCCTGCCTCGATCGTACCGCCGGTGGCGATCAGATCATCGACCAGGATGACTTTCTGACCGGGCTTGATGGCATCCGCATGCATTTCGATCTCCGCGGAACCATACTCCAGTTCATAGGACGCGGAAACGGTTTTGCAGGGCAGTTTTCCCTTTTTGCGGATGAGTACAAATGGCTTTTTCATTGCATAAGCGAGCGGTGCACCGAAGATAAATCCGCGTGACTCCGCACCGGCAATGACATCGCAGGGAACATCCTTGACGAGATCAAGCAGTGAATTGATCGCCAGCTGAAAGCCGTCTGCATCCTGCAAAATACTGGTTACGTCACGAAACATGATGCCGGGCTCCGGAAAGTCCGGGATTGTTCTGACATAATCCTCCAGCTTTTTCATTGGAATCCTCCTTTCCTTTTCATACCTATGGTATATGGTCTGGCGGTGTTTGAACCGCAAAGAACATTATAACATTATTGTTTATTAAATTTCTATAAAAAATCAATAGATTTTTCACATTTTACTCAATCGACGCATATGTCTTTACATTTTTGTATTATTTTTGATACAATAGATAACGATATATGGGAGGCAGCGCTGAATATGAAATATAATTTACCGGATCGGATAGTGAGGGAACTCTGTTCTTTCGCAAAAAAAAATTCCATTAAAAAAATTGTTCTGTTTGGTTCCCGCGCACGAGGAACGAATACAGAACGAAGCGATATCGATATCGCTGTATACGGCGGGAATTTTGATGACTTTTATTGGGATGTTAAGGAAAAAACGCATTCTCTCCTGATGTTTGATATTGTACAGGCTGATGTGCCAATTTCAGGTGAATTAAAAGAAGAAATAGAAAAGGATGGGGTTGTGATCTATGAAAAAGCTTGATAACTTTACAAATTGTCTGGCGATATTGGCAAATGCTGATTTTAAGATGGCTGAAACAAATGATATATACCGCACAGGAATTATCGGACAATTTAATCTTACTTTTGAACTTGCGTGGAAAGCATTACAGGAAATGATGAGAATGCATAGTGTGGCAGAAGCAGATACCGGATCCCCGCGCGAAATTTTGCAGCTTGCTTATAAAGTCGGATTTATCAATGATCCTGAAATATGGCTGCTCATGTTAAAAAAGAGAAATACTTCTGTTCATATATATAATGAAGCTGAAGTAGATGAAATGATAGTACTGATACGCGATAGTTTCATTCCGGCTTTTACTGTTCTCAAAGATACGCTGGTGAAGAAGCTGCTGGAAGCTGACGGTAATTGGGAGCGAATGTAGGGAATGAATCAATGCTGTTCCAGCGGCAGACGTACAAAAAAGGTGTTTTCACCAGCCCCGCTGCGCGCATAGATCTCGCCGTGGTGCGCGCGCACGATCGTGTCTGCGATTGAGAGTCCCAGACCATAGCTGCCGGAGTCACTATGCGACTGATCCACACGGTAAAAGCGCTTGAAGATCGCGATCTGATCTTTCGCACTCAGCGGATCGCCGGCGGTCGTTACAGACAGCAGACAGCTGTGGTGTGCCACGTTCAGTTTTACACGGATCTGTGATGCGGGCAGGGCATATTTATCGGCGTTGTCGAGCAGGATATCGAGTACCTGCGTAAGCTGCGTAGGGCTGCCGCTGACATGTATGTCATCGGCTAGTTCCTGCTGCAGCGTCAGACCATGCTCAAAATAGATCGGCTCATATATGCAGAGCTGTTGTTCGACCAACTCACTAAAGTTCAGGTCTGTCACGTCGCTGTGCAGCATGCCGCGATCCGCGCGTGAGAGATCGAGCAGACCTTCAATTAAGGTGCGCATACGGGTGGCAGTATCGAGAATATTGTCAGAGAAACGTTGCTTTTGTGTTTCGTCAAAATCGGGCGAGCGCAACAGCTGGGCGTTGGTCAGAATGATAGTGAGCGGTGTTTTCAGCTCATGTGAGGCATCTGCGATAAACTGCTTTTGATCTTCCCATGCGTTTTCTACTGGACGGACTGCCCAGCGGGCGAACAGGACGCTGATCGCAAAAAAGATGACAAATGCGCCCAGTCCGATGAACAGGCAGTTGCGCGCGAGTGTAGCGAGGATTGCCTGTGAACCGGAGATGTCTAAAAAGACATAGGTTTCACCGGACTGTCCATTATGCATATGCAAAAAACGTAACTGCTGTGCAGATAAACGTCCGGTTTCGGGAATCGTATGCTCCTTATTAGTTGCTGCGATAGCCGTGGTGGTATCTGTTGCTGTATTTCTGATACGGACATTTCCTGATTTGTTTTGTGCTGTGTCACTGTCAGGAATGGGTGCACCGTTATTCGGGAACGCAGAGGTCTTAGCGTTCCGGGCGGCATGGATCAGCGATTCATAGTCCGTATCATCCGAAAGTGAAAAGCGTACATTTTCAGTGGCAGTGATGTCGCCCTGTGTATTCAGATGTATGATCAGATATGACTGGCGCAGATCCTCAGGCGGACGGCCATCCGGCAGTCCGGACTGGTCAGATTGCGGTGGTTCCTGTGCGAGCCTGAGCATAAGATCCAGATCATTTTGCGCGAGATTGTGGCTGGTACTGTAGATGACCGTACATAAAATGGCGATCAGAATCAATGAGATCACCGTCAGGTTCATACAGATAAATTTGCGTCTGAGTTTTTTGATCAAGAGTCAGTCACCTCCAGATGATAGCCGAGCCTGCGGATCGCCACGATCGAGAGATCGGAGTGGATCGCAGTCAGTTTTTTGCGTAAAAATCCGATGTAGACCTCTACATGATTTTCTACCGCGTTTGAGTCATAGCCCCATACGTGGGAGAGAATGGTCTCCTTTGACAGATTCCGGGTGGGGTTTTGCAGCAATAGGCGCATGATCTCAAATTCTTTTGCGGACAGACGGATCGATGCATCATGGCATGCGAGTGTGCCTGAAGCGAGATCAAGAACCGTTTTGCCAAAGCTCAGTTCATCGACCTGTGCGCCCTGCCGCCGCAGCAGCGCGTTGACGCAGGCGAGCAGTTCCCTCGTGTCAAATGGCTTCGTCAGATAATAATCTGCACCCGCGTCGAGCCCCTCGATGCGGTCTTCCAGCGCAGAACGTGCGGTCAGCATGAGAATCGGTGTGCCGCATTTCCCGCGCCGCATCTCTTTGGCGACCTGATAGCCATCCATACCGGGCAGCATGACATCGAGAATCACCAGATCGTAGATGCCAAGCAGTGCATAGGCAAGCCCGTTTTTGCCGTCGTAGACGGCATCCACCTCAAAATGTTTTGATTCCAGCAGTGTCTTTAGCGATTCCGCCAGTGTTTTTTCATCTTCGATAATTAATAGTTTCATAGCTGTATTATAGTAAAAAATCGTCTGAAAGGCAAACAACTGTGACGTTTTTGTGAATTCGGAGAAAATCACGCCTTTTTTCAGTTTCATTTCAGCAAGGACAGTTACAATCAGTGCAGATCAGAAAAAACGATGTAATTTTGAAACTGCGAGCTGCTAGGCGTTTGCGAAACTATTTAATCATCGGGCTACTTGGCTGTGGGCACAGTGGCATTCTGATCAAGCTGCTCCGATTGCCCGGCGGTGTCTCGCTGTCTCTTCAGCCTTGGCTCGATGTGTCCT
>CAKRIZ010000006.1 GCA_934351445.1 uncultured Eubacterium sp. | reverse complement strand
GCAAACGAACTTCATGTCATAGCTGAAAGCCGCAGGCTATGTGTGCGAAGGACACATCGAGCCAAGGCTGAAGAGACAGCGAGACACCGCCGGGCAACCGGAGCAGCTTGATCAGAATGCCACTGCGCCCACAGTCAGGTAGCCCGATGATTAAATAGTTTCACAAACGCCTATTTTAGATGAATTTCCTCAAAATATCCGCCGTCATCGCATATGGATAGTTCTTTAGTTTTGCCGGATTGGACATGAGCAGTTCTACATCATGTGCCCATAAATCCGCATCTATCTGCGGCTGTCCGATCAGCTGCTCTAAATAAGCGCAGAATGCATCCTGGTCGGTAAAACCGAGCAATTCCATGATGCGCCCCACATCCGCCCGGTTCTCATATGCACGCAGGAATCCCGGCAGGAAATAACCGACCGCTTTGCCATGTGATACACCCATCTCATAAGTCACCGGATAACTCAGTCCATGCGGAATACTCGTTCCGGTATGCGTGATCGCAATCCCGGCAATTACAGAAGCGCGCATAAACGCATCAAATGTCTCATCTGCAAGTGTCATGCTGCCATCAGCAGCCGTCGCCACCTGCGGTAACAGTGCATCCTTGACCGATCCCCACACGCGCAGTCCTTCTGCGGAATACATACGGTTCAGTTCATTTGCATTCGTGTTCAGATATGACTCGATCAGATGCGCGAGTGCATCTACGCAGGTACTCACCATATTCGCATAGGAAGATGTATGCAGATATCCGGCATCCACAAATGCGACCTGTGCAAACAGATGCTGCTTGATCGACTGCTTGGTATGCTTGCTGTGCAGCGTCAGAATCGCATACGGTGTGACTTCTGAGCCGGTGCCTGACGTTGTCGGCACTGCTGCAACCGGATATCCATCCATCGGTTCACTGCCATATAGATAATTCTCTGCCTCAGGGATTGTCTCCGGATGTTTACATAAAATAGAGATCGCTTTGGACGCATCCATCGGAGATCCACCGCCGATCGCTACAAAAAAATCAACCTGCGCTGCCACGGCAGCCTGTGCTGCACGCGCCACTGTCTCCACTGATGGATTCTCCTCAATCCCATCAAAGATCACGTATGACTGCCCATTCTGTGTGAGAGCAGCCTCCACATCGGCGAGTGAGCCGTTGACCCGGCTGGAATGTCTGCCTGTCACGATCATCGCTTTCGTACCGAGTGCCTTTAACTCCTCCCCATGTTCCCTGACACATGCTCTCTCGAAAAAAACTTTTGTCGGCATATATAATTTCATCACAATTCCTCCTTTGCCCATTACTCACCCTATCATACAACAGAAACGACCGATCGTAAATATTTTTTCATTCCGGTCTGTTACTGTTCACTCGTACCTCGTTCCAGTAACGGATTTTGCCGATGCTTCGCATTCCAAATCGGCAAAATCTGCTACCACCACTGTATCATACGGCATTTTCAGTTCAGAAAATGCCTGCCTGTGAACAGTAACTCTGGTCTTTCTGTGTGTTACTTGCAAATAAAAGCTCTGCGATCAGCATACCTCGCCGGATGGATCGGTATGCTGATTGCAGAGCTTCCGCTGCTTATAAAAAACGAGAAACAAATTTAGACGTTTCTGTCTATGACACCGGCTAAAAAATCACCCGGATCTCGGTACCTTCGCCAAGCTTACTCTCGACCTCGATCTTTGCTCCGTGCTGTTCGACAATATGCTTAACGATCGCCAGTCCAAGTCCGGTGCCGCCGGTCGATTTGGACCGGCTCTTATCCACGCGGTAAAACCGCTCAAAAATACGCTCCTGATCTTCCCTTGGGATACCAATACCAGTATCCTTGACCGATATCACTGCATGATCCTGCTCCTGTGTCACCCACACACTGACACTGCCACCGGCATTGTTATAGCGGATCGCATTATCACACAGATTGTAGACCAGTTCCTCCATCATCTCCCGGTTGGCATTGATCATACAACTGGTTCCATATAAGGCGATCGATACATCATGCTTCTCTCCGTTGATCTGCAGCATATTGACACAGGTACGTGCAATCTCGTACAGATCCACCTTCTGGGTCATCAGTGTCTGCTCCGTCACATCCAGCTCTGACAGACGGATGATATCATTAATCAATGTCAGCAGCCGCATGGAATTTTTATGTATTTCCGCAGCAAAACGCACGACATCCGCATCCGTTGCCATACCGTTTTCGATCAGTTCGGAATAACCTGATATCGATGTGAGGGGGGTCTTGAGCTCATGTGTGACATTCGCTGTAAAATCCTGTCTCATCTTCGCATTTTTGATAATATCTTCATGCTGCTTACGGATCTTCGTCGTGAACGGAATCATCTCCTTATAGACAGTCATCGAATCCAGATGATCCATATCGTTCGCCATGCGTTCAATCGGCTCCAGCAGCTGTATCGTCAGATAATGGGATAGTACGAGCCCGAGTCCGATCAACAAAATCCCAATCCCGGCGATCCATGGGAAAATACTCGCAAACACCGCCCAGATACTGCCACTCTCTTTGCCGACACGCAGAATAGATCCATTGTCGAGACGCAGCGCATAATAAAACAGATTACGGCCAATTGTATCCGAATGCCGAATCGCCTCACCGTAACCATTTTTTAATGCCTGCGCGATCTCCGGACGGTTCTCATGGTTGTCCATATCCGCAGCATCTGCCCGACTGTCATACTGTACCGCTCCCTTCGGGTCGACCAGTGTGATACGCACATCTGTATCCGACAGCGTATACTCCTGCATTGTTGTCAGATCGTCAAACATCTGTGCATGCTGCAAAACATAGGTATACGAGCGCAGATCTGCCAGCACTTCTTTCTTAAACAATTCATAATAGGCCAATGTTGCCAGAACAAGTGTCAAAACAACAGACATCACGGTCAATAATACAAAGCGCGCATTGATCTTTCTCTTCATCCAACTTCTTCTCCCAACAATTACTCCAGCCGGTATCCGACATTCCGCACAGTCTTGATATGATTGCCATAATCACCGATCTTCTGGCGCAGTGTCTTAATGTGCATATCCAGTGTCCGGCTCTCACCTTCATAGTCAGTTCCCCACACCTTGTTCATCAGTGTCTCCCGCTGCAACACAATACCCGCATTCTGCATAAAAATGCGCAGCAGTTCGAATTCCTTGAACGTCAGTTCAACCGGTTGTCCCTCCACACTCACACGGTGCTTTTCGAGATCCATCTGCAATCCCTGAAACCGCAGTACCGCATCCTCCTGGATCCCACTCGTACGGCGAAGCAGCGCTTTGACACGGGAGATCAGTTCCATCACGCCAAACGGCTTCGTCAGATAGTCATCTGCGCCCTGATCGAGTCCCTTTACTTTATCGATCTCCGTCGTTTTTGCCGTGACCATAATGATCGGCAGTCTGCGTGTCTCCACATGTGCCCGCAGATCCTTTAAAATATCCAGCCCGTCTTTATCCGGCAGCATAATGTCAAGCATAATGAGATCCGGCAGCCCACGCTCGAGCCGCTTGTAAAAATCCGTTGCGCATGCAAAACCCTCCACCTCATAACCGGAATTTTTGAGTGCAAAGCTCTCAATCTCCCGAATATTCTGATCATCCTCTACCACATAAATCGTTGCCATGTCATCACATCCCTTAATCTAATAAATATTTCTCCTTATATGTGCGGTACATCTGTGCAAATTGCGGATCCTGAGTCTTGACCTGTCCAAGGTATTTATGCACATCATGTTCCTTTTCATCCATCTGAATCACTGCAACCGCAATATTGGAACAGTGATCCGCAATACGCTCATAGTTTGTCACGATATCCGTCAGTGCAAAACCAAGCTCGATCGTACACTTTCCTTTTGCCAGACGTCTGATATGACGCGCGCGGATCTCCTCTTTCAGATCATCGATGACTTCCTCAAGCGGCTCGATACGGGCAGCTTCCGTGGCATTCTCGTTTTCAAACACCTCAAAGGTCAACGACAGGATCTCGTTCATCGCAGCTGAGAATAGCTGCAGCTCAGCCTGTGCCTTTTTAGAAAAAGTCGTTTTTTCCTTCTTCATGCGCTGCGCGCTCTGTGCCAGGTTCACCGCATGGTCAGCCATACGCTCCAGATCACTGATACTGTGCAGGAGTGTTGTCAGCACATGATTGTCATGCTCTGCCAACGGCTTGGCGCACAGACGTACCAGATATGTGCCTAACGCATCCTCATATTTATCGACCTGCTCCTCGATGCCGCAGATGGTCTGTACTTTTTTCTTATCATAATCCTGATACAACGGAATCGCAAGTGCCAATGCTTCATTTACGAGTTTCGCCATATCAACTGCCGCGGTCTTGGCCTGTGCGACTGCAAATGCAGGATGCTCCAGAAAACGTTCATCCAACAGCTTCATGCCTTCGTCCACAGCTTCCGACTGCTTTTCCACATATATTTCCGCATCTGTCTCCTTATCCGGAATCGTAAGTATCGCCAAACGTTCCAGCCCCTTCGAAAACGGAAGTAATACAGCTGTTGCAGCCACGTTAAATGCCGTATGCACGACCGCAATGCCAGCTACATTTGCCGCCGAATCCAGAAAAGCAAAATTCAAACATGCATTCAGCGTATAGAATACAACCATAAAGATCGTCGTACCAATAATATTAAAATACAGATGCACGAGTGCTGCACGCTTGGCATTTTTGCTGGCTCCGATCGCTGAGATCAATGCTGTCACACACGTACCGATATTCTGTCCCATAATGATCGGAATCGCAGCACCAAAGCTGACTGCCCCGGTTGCGCACATTGCCTGCAGGATACCGACAGAGGCCGATGAACTCTGAATGATTGCCGTGAGTACGGCTCCTACAAGCATTCCGAGAACCGGGTTTTTAAACGCAACAAACAGATTCGTAAACTCGGGGACATCTGCCAGAGGCTTGACTGCTCCGCTCATCGTCTCCATTCCGAACATGAGTACTGCAAACCCGAGCATGATCGTTCCGATATCTTTTTTCTTTTCATCCTTTAAAAACAACAGGAAAATTACGCCGATCAGCGCGAGAATCGGCGAAAATGAACTGGGTTTCAGCATCTGAACCCACAGACTGTCTCCCTCTACACCGGAGAGACTGAGAATCCATGAGGTGATTGTCGTACCGATATTGGCACCCATGATGATGCCGACCGCCTGTGACAGCTTCATGATTCCCGAATTGACAAAACCGACCACCATGACTGTCGTCGCAGAAGAACTCTGGATCACGCCTGTCACTGCCGCTCCAAGCAGCACCGCACGGATCGGTGTACTCGTCAGCTTCTCTAAGATCTGCTCCAGGCGGCTGCCTGCCATTTTAGCCAGACCATCGCCCATAGTGTTCATTCCATACAAAAACAATGCCAGCCCACCAAGCATGGTGAGCAATCCGAAAATATCCATAGTCTTAACTCCTTGTTTTTCTCTTATCATTTACGATTCCGTTTCATCGTAAATCATGTATGTAAAATACAAGGATAATCTATGTAAAATCTATGTAAATTTTCAATTCTAACATCCGGCGCAGACAATCTGCTTCAAGTGCATGACCGTTTACGATACATGATCCTCATACCAGTAACCGACCCATACGATACCTACACATGCCGCTGCCAGTAATACTATTTTTCCGAATAAAACCAAACTACTCACACTAATCATAGTCATGCCTCCTTCTGCACAATCGTTATTCATGCTCCCCGGTCAGTGAAAAGATCACCCAGCCGGCGATATTCGTCGCATGGTCTCCGATCCGTTCAAAATACTTTGCTACCATGAGCAGATCTGTTGCCTGCTCTCCGTCACCCGTTCCGGTACGCAGTTCCTCGATGATCTTTAATTTCACCCGGTCAAACAATTCATCCACAATATCATCCGCCGCAATGACCTCGCGCGCCAGAGCGGCATCGCGGTTCACATAGGCGTCGACACTGTTGGTCACCATCTTGGTTGCCTCCACTGCCATCTGCTCGATATCGGTAATCTCCTGCAGATACGGCTTTCCCGCCATACGGACCGTAAGCTCTGATATATCCTCCGCGTGATCTCCGATCCGCTCCATGTCCGTGATCATTTTCATCGTAGCAGATACAATCCGCAGATCACGTGCGACCGGCTGCTGCATGAGCAGCAGCTTATAGCATAGCTGCTCGATATTGCGTTCCTGTGCATCGACCTCATAATCAGTCGCTATGACCTCTTCCGCCAGCTTCACATCCTGCTCTGTGAGCGCCTTGATCGCCATGCTGATCGTGTTTTCGATCATGCATCCCATCGTAATCATCTGGTCATTCAACTGTTCCAGTTGTTTTGTAAAATTTACTCTCGGCATATTACCTGTCATCTCCTTCTATACTCTCATCCTTGCTGTCCACTCCATTCACAGCTGCTGCCCACCATTCTTCCGACATCATCGCCATCCGGTGTCCCATCTAGCCAAAGCGTCCGGTGATATAATCCTCTGTGCGCTTATCCTGCGGCATAGAGAACAGCTTCTCCGTATCGTCATATTCGACGACTTCACCGAGCAGGAAAAATGCTGTGCGGTCGGATACACGTGTTGCCTGCTGCATATTATGAGTCACCATGATGATCGTATAATCTTTCTTTAATTCCAATACCAGATCCTCGATCTTCGATGTCGAGATCGGATCCAGTGCCGAGGTCGGCTCATCCATCAGAATCACCTCCGGATTGACTGCGAGTGCACGTGCAATACAGAGTCTCTGCTGCTGTCCGCCGGACAGACCGAGCGCTGATTTTTTCAGGCGGTCCTTTAATTCATCCCAGATTGCTGCCTGGCTGAGCGAACGCTCCACAATCTCATCGAGCTGCGTCTTGTTTTTAATGCCATGTGTCCGCGGTCCGTAAGCAATATTATCGTAGAGGCTCATCGGGAACGGATTCGGATTCTGGAATACCATACCCACACGCCTGCGCAGCAGGTTTACATTCATATGATTAAAAATATCTGTATCGTTTAACAGTACCTTCCCTGTAATTCTGCAATTTTCCACCAGATCATTCATTCGGTTCAGTGTCTTTAAAAATGTCGATTTTCCACATCCGCTGGGGCCGATAAAGGCGGTGACTTCATGCTCCGGCAATATCATATTTATGTTTTTCAATGCATGAAAATCACCATAATACAGATCCAGATGTTCGACGGTAAATTTATCTGCCATGTCTGTGCTATGCTCCTTTTTTCTTATCATGCTACACATTATATCCGCTCTATGTAAAATCCATTATCATACACTGGTAAAATATATGTAAAATATGATGAAATTGGAGCAAAAAATATCCACCACCGATATGCTGTATCAGTGGTGGAACTAGCTAGGTTTCAGTTTGCTTTACTACACATAAAATATTATATATCAATACCATATAAAGATTTTATAAACACTTGCCTTTCGTTTCCTCTTAATATTAACAATTTTCTTTTTTGTTGTTCATCCAACCTAGGGATACCAAAATTTTTTATATAGTTTTTCGCTAAAGCCATATACCCCTTTGAATAAGGTTTACTGGTATTTTTGATGTAAAACAAGAAAACATCTGACTCAATTAAGATTTTCAACACTTCCATTTGTTCATTATCATCACAAAAAATTGCATATCCACAATAAAACAGCATATTTTCATCTAACGACTTTACCGCAATTCCTTTTTCAGCCATATATGGTATCAATAACTTCTTTCCTTGATTAACCATTCCTTGTGTTCTTCCGTAGGCATACCATGCTATATACTCGCTTGCTTTTCCCTTATCTCTTTTTAATAGTTTTTCTTTATTTTTTAATAAAAATTTATATGTCATTGGATAATCTATTTCCATACATTCTTCACTAATTATTACTCTATCTCTTCCATACGGAAAAATAGCTTTTTGCTTGCACTTTTCTATATCAGCCTCTTTTCTAATAATATTCGGTTTGATTACATCGATACATATAGACTTTTCAATTGGATATAATTCTCCATCATCTTCTCGATAGAAAAATGCATCATCTTCACCTACTGGGTTGAAAAAATATATATCATTGCTCAATGTAGCTAACCCATTTCTTATTTTGTAATTATCAAGTTTAATTGGCTGATTTTCGATTTTCTTTACCACACTATCAATTTGTGGATTAGCAAATCTCCATTCCTTATTTGTTTGAAATCCTCTGACAAAATATTCTGTAAAAGTATAATCATTCAATGAACTTTTCCCATTAAGTAATGCATACTTAATTTTATATTGTATTTTGGCTTTATTAACAATGCAAATACATGTATAATGTGTTACTTCCTTAAAAGCCTGTGTTTCCTTAAAATCTAATAGTGTAATTTCATATCCATTTTTCACAAAATAATTTCTCAATCCTCGCCCATTAACGCTCTGTAAAAAAGTATTTGGTGATATATACCCCATTATACCGTTTTTTTTCAATATTCTAACAGCCATTTCATAGAATGGAATATATAAATCCACATTCCCTGTAACTACAGACCATTTCATCAAACAAGTTTTAACACTATCAGCAATATTCTTTGCACGAACATAGGGTGGATTTCCAACAACTACATCATATTTTTCATAATACTTCTTTTTAGAAAGTTCATTTAAAGAATTTGCAACATACAATTGCAAATCACATTTTAAGGATACACCTTCCTCTTCTATAGACAATAATTCGAACAACAATTTTGCTTTTTCAATACTATGTTTGTCTATATCAAATCCTGTAATATATTTTCCAAAAATTTCCGAATAACATAGTTCATACTTTTTATGCATCAATTTAGCTGCTGTTATCAAAAATGATCCACATCCACACGCTGGATCCACAACACTAGGTACTTCTTGTGATATGATAACATTCTGTACAATATACTCTTTTATATTCATCGGAGTATATACCATACCTTTATTCTTTTTATCATCTGAACTAATTAACAATTCAAATGCAGTAATTAATTCGTCAATCCCACTAATAGGTGCATTCTCAAATATATACTTTTCTAATTGATTGTTCTCTCTTTTATTGTCTTCCATATACTGTACAATTATTTGAGACTGTTTAATATCAAGTTGCTTCTTTTTGATATAATAATTAATTAGTTCTGCCTCGACACATTGTACCTCTATTTTAGGAAATTTCTTATGCAATTTATTTATAAATAATTTCATGTATTACCTTTCTAATCCAGTTATTCTGCTTAGTGTTCTTCCCATTTTCTTTATTTCATATAAATCTGAGTCATCTAATTCATACATTTCTTCACATGTCTCATCTACGTCTTTCCATTTTTCTTCAAGAACACTTTCAAAATGAATTCTATTTGCCGCACCAGATTGAATATATTGCTTCATAATATCCACAATTTCATCATAAAGTCTTGATAATTTTCGAATAAATTCATTATCCTTACTTATTCTAGAATTTGGAAATGGAACTGGCACTAAGAATTGCTTATTAAATTTATAATAATCTCTTGACTGTGGGTTTGCTCCGCTTTTCGCAAATACAGAAAACACCGTCGAATTAATTATCATAGCAATTGCTTTTAATTCTATTTCATCTTCTGAATCAATATTGATAAACCAAACATTTGAATTATCCATATAAAATCCATTTGTACCCTCATATGTTGCAACTGTATCTCTTGTAGTCATTGGAACAACTACCTTTTTACTTGTAAACCACTCGTGGTTATGTTCTCTAGTAAAAGTATGCCAATATTCTCCTTCATTGCAATCAACATGATCACATATTCGAACTTTATTTTGTGATAAATAATGATACGTTTTAGGGTATTTATCTTTTATCTCATTTATTGAAACTTTTACTTTATTATTTGCACCTAAATACGGAAATAAGCAATACGCATCTGGTTTTAAAGGCTTCAAAGGAAGAAACTCTCTATTATATATAACTGGTTTTACCATATCTTTTTCCAAACACACATCTTCTCCGAATCCATTCTTGCCAAATATCATATTATTTTCTTCATAGCATTGTGTTATATGATAAATTTTTTTCCAAAGAGCCTGTATCCCATCTCTAATATGAATTGACGTGTTTCCACCCAGAGTTCCTATTCTCTTGGCATACTTTTCCTTTATTTTAGTCATATCATAAAATTCTGGAGACCACACTCTTCCTTGAAAGAAAGCCATAGGGATTTCTTTCATTTTTTTATCATCTTTAGATAAATAATTTATTACATCTATGCAATCATTTCCAGGTATATAATCATAATCTGCACATTCCTGCTTTGTTTTTTTTAGAATCATTATTGAAACATATGTAGTTCTTCCGTGAAATAACTTTGTAGTTCCAATATCTAATAGCGTTTTTAAATACCCACTATCCGCTATAACATTTCTAGCTTTTGCACCATATGATGTCTTAAACCATCTTCTTTGAATAATCATTCCTAAAACGCCTTCCTCTTTTAACAAATCCAAGCAACGTTCTACAAATAATACAGATAAATCAACTTTCCCCTCAAAAGAACTATATTTATTTTTCAGATATGTATGCATAGTCAATGAAGAAGACTTAAAAAACTTTGTTTCGACATAAGGAGGATTACCAATAATGTATGAAAATCCTCCAACTAAAAATACGTCCTTAAACTTTTTCCTTATAGAAAGAGGTTTAATTTCAATAATCTCATCTATTGACAAATTAATATCCCCATCTACCAAGGTATTACCACAAACAATATTATCATGAATATCTCTAAGTATTTTTTCACCAAACATACCGCTTGCAGAATATAATTCAGGCACTACATCATCAATTATTTTCAATGCCAAAGACATTTTCGTAACTTCAATTGCTGTCAAATCTATATCAACGCCATACAAACAAGAATGCATTAGTTTTCTTTTTGCATCCAAAGTCAGGTATTTCTCACCATTATACTCCAAGCAGTACCTTCCTTCTGTGTCCAATTCTTTCATTTTCTCTGAAAGTTTTTCGTATACTGTCACCAAAAAAATGCCTGACCCACAACAAGGATCCAATGTTTTTAGATTAAAAATCTCTTCAACACTAATTATAACAGACAAATCAATAGCTTCATTACAAATTATTTGTGAAATATTTGCATCTGTCGGAATCGCTCCATTAGTCTTTACATATTCTTTCTTTAGTTCGGTAGTAATTGTTCCATTTTTTTTAGTTAGTGAATATGCCAAAAATTCTTCATAAACTTTTGCTATCACGTGAACTGGTATTGCATCAAATTTATACGGATAAGGATAATACAATTTTTCTACAAATTCATCAAACACATCATTATCTATAAACAATTTTTTTAAATTATCATCCCCATTTGAGAACATAGCTCCATCATAATGATTATAAAATTGAGCATAACAACTTTCTTTAAATTTCTCCCAAAATCCACACTTTGTATATGATTTCAGTAATTCTTTCTCCTCTATCCCCTTAGATTCACAAACTCTGATAAAGATAATCCTATCAATAATTAACTGAACATAGTAATTTAACTGTTCCATCGTCAAATTCATATTAATGTTGTTTACATAAATATTATTTGCTAGTTTTAATCTAAACTCAGAAAGCATTTCATTAAAAAATACATCTACTGTCTTATAGCCTTCAATTTTTCGAACATTATATAATCTATCTAATTGCCCCCCATATACAGACATCCTATCTAAATGTTCATTTATCACATCAAACTTATCTAAATATTCATTTATTTCAATCTGAATGGAACCTATATCTGCAGATTTATCTCTTTGTGGTATATCACGACAATTGAAGATTGCCAATTGTTCAAAGTTAGACAAAAAAGCACATGGCACACCTGCAGACCAACCATAAGAACGTATCTGAAATGCGGCCTCTTTATTTTTGAATATATCTACAGTATTGTTTTTCGCATCCAAGTATGTTTTAACAGTTTTTCCATTAACTAGTGTATAGTCTGGTTTCGAATGCGAAGACTGTATTCTTCCCAGCATATCTCTTTGTTGTTCACTTACAATTTTTTCTTGAACAATTTGAGATAAATCATGAACATCCCATCCAAATATTGCTAGGAAATCATTAATCCACACTCTTATTGTCTCCTCACTCATTTCTCCACTTGAATTATTTTTTTTAAATTCATTATATTTTGCTATTAATTTTTTCAGATTTTCATATCTTTGTTCCATTACTTTGCTCCTTAATCAATAGCACTACGCCCACTTTTTACCCAAGCATCCAATTCAGCCCTTTTAAACTTCCACATTTTTCCTATTTTGTGTGCTGGAATATCTGTCTTCTTAATCCAATTTCTAATTGTATCCTTAGTTACATCCAAATAATTAGCAGCCGCCTCAATTCCAATCCAATCTTCCATATAATTATCCATTTTATTTTTTCTCCTATCTAAAATACGCTATGTAAACAATAGCACATATGTTCTATGTTTTCAATATGATTTTATGGTATTTGATAGTATTTGTTTACCAGCTTAGCAACTCACAGGTTACTATTTCGCGTTGTCAATTGACCGGATTCTTGCTATACTTAATTCGTAACCACGCAGCAACGGCAAGCCACATGATGGAATCCCTTTCGCGGAACAGGCTGAGAAATCCGGTATACGCCTGCTGTAAAAACAAAACATATGAGGACTATACAGACAATGGAAATTATAAATAAAAAGAAGCATGTAAAAAAGAAAGTATGTGAATCCAGAATAGAACAGATCTATCATATCCGTCCAGAGCATCTCAACGGTGCCGGACGTCTGTTCGGCGGGAGACTCATGGAATGGATTGATGAAGTGGCGGCACTCGTGGCAATCCGGCACTCGGAATGCCCCGTCATCACGGCATCGGTAGACAATCTGACCTTTATCCGTGGTGTATTTCAGAATGATCTAATCGCTTTGGTCGGTAATGTAACCTATGTCGGCACGACCTCAATGGAGATCCGTGTCGATACCTTCATTGAACATCTGGACGGAACCCGCTATCAGGTCAACCGGGCATATCTTACGCTGATCGCTGTCGATTCGGATGGAAAACCTACTACTGTGCCCCAATTAGAGCTTGAGACGATCGGCCAGCAGGCTGAATGGGACGCCGGAAAAAAGCGGAAAGAGCTTCGCATCCAACGCGGAAAAGAAGGCTTTTAAAAAGATGGCAGAACTGACAGACGACCGCGCAGTTGCATTGGCTAGAGAACGATTTCGGATTTAAGATACTCCCGCACCTGCTCCATGCGCTCACGCGCGTCACGCACCCCGACATCATAGAGTGCCTGCAGCTTGTCCGGGTTCTTTTCGGTGCGGCTGATCGGAACAATCTGTGACGGTCGAAACACAATCAGATGTCCCTGCTTTTCGAGGTACTCCAGACGCTTCATCGTCTGGTTATACATCACATGCCGCTGTGCGACCCGCTTTGCGAACTCCGGGTATTTTTTCGCATAATACAGACGCGCTAACGCCGCCGGGATCGCCTGTTTCACATAACCGGCCGGTTTCGTCAATACCACAACCAGTCGGTCATAGCCCATTTCCAGAAATTTTTCAAATGGAATGCTATCCGTCACTGCACCATCCAGATATTTTTTACCGCCTATCTCTACCGGCTTGGACACGAACGGCATCGAACCGGAGGCGCGCAGCACATCCATCTGCTCAAACACACTGTTGACCTGTATGTATTCCGGCATCCCGGTCTCTACATCTGTGACGACAGCATAAAAAGGGACGCCGCTCGCACGGTAGGCCGCATCATCAAACAGATCCAGCTCATACGGCACTCTGTGGTAGGCATACTCTGTATCTACGATATTGCCCGTGCGAAGCAGTGGCCGAAGCCCGAGATAATCCGGATCTGCATTGAAACGCTTGTTGTAGCGGATCACACGCCCCTTTTGCCCACTTAGGTAATTCACACCAAACAAGGCTCCCGCCGAGACACCAATGATGCCATCAAACAGAAGCCCATGTTCCATAAATACATCCAGCACGCCTGCGGTATACATTCCCCGCATTGCGCCACCCTCTAATACTAATCCTGTCTTCATTGTACTGCTCCGTTTTCCCAATAATAAGATGTACCTATTATAGCCCAACTGCAAGCAATGTACAAGTTGCGATTCACAGGCAGGCATTTTCTGAACTGCGAGTGAACAGTTACGTAGCTTTTGTTCTGCCTCTCACAATTCTGCCTGCCACAAAATTGATTCCAATGACCAGAATGAGCAGTACGACGGCTGTCGCATACGCCTGATCCGTATTGAGTCCCTCTTTTGACAGCAGATACATATGTACCGCCAAGGTACGTCCTGAATTACCCAGTGATGTCGCTGCTTTTGTGAAGGTTCCGGCTGTATAGATGAGTGCTGCTGTCTCTCCCACGATACGTCCGACTGAGAGTACAATGCCTGAAAAAATACCGGGCAGCGCTGCCGGAAGTACGATACGAAAGATCGTGCGCAATTTTCCGGCTCCCAGCCCGAAGCTGCCCTCACGGTACTTTTTCGGTACAGCAACCAGTGCTTCTTCGGTCGTTCTCATAATGACCGGCAGCACCATGATCGCCAGTGTGAGTGCTCCGGATAAAATCGACACGCCAAAAAATTTATTAAAAAACAACATGCCGAACAAACCATACACGATTGAAGGGATACCGGTCAGCGTCTCCGCTGTCATACGGATCACCGGGATCATCTTATTTTTCGTATTTGCATATTCCACCAGATAGATCGCTGCGCCGATCCCACAGGGTATCGCCAGCAGTAATGTAAGGAATGTGATCTCCAGCGTATTGATAAGTGCCGGAAGCATCGATACATTTTCTGAATCATATTCCCATGCAAACAGTTCCGGTGACAGATGCGGCACACCTTTCACCAGTATATACACAATCAGAAACCCGAGTACCAGTGTTGTCAATACAGCCGCAGCGATCGTGATTGCACGCAGGATATGTGCTTTTGCCATATTTTTTGCTATGATTTTTTCATAAGATGCTTCATCATTCGCGACAACTGTCATGACTCCTGTACCACCTTTCGTTTCACCAGACTAAAGCTGATATTGATAATGAGAATAAAGACAAACAATACCACTCCGGTAGCAATCAATGCCTTTCGGTGCAGATCCTGCGCATATCCCATCTCTATGACGATGTTCGCTGTCAGCGTACAGACACCTTTGAGCAGTTCATTCGGCGCACGCATCACAGGCTGGTTTCCAGCCACCATGATCACCGCCATTGTCTCACCAATCGCACGGCCGATACCGAGTATCACACCAGCGAAAATACCGGATTTTGCAGCCGGAAGCACCATGCGGTACACACTGCGCTCGTGTGTAGCCCCGAGCGCCAGTGAACCTTCATAGTAGCTCTTTGGTACAGCGCGGATTGCAGATTCTGAAACATTCACAATCGTAGGGAGGATCATAATTCCAAGTAATATACTCGCTGTCAGAATACTGTAACCCTTGCCGCCGATCGTATTGCGTACAAAAGGTACGAGTACGACCAGTCCAAAAAAACCATATACAACAGAGGGGATTCCTGCCATCAATTCCACACCGGTCTTGATCAACGGATACCATCTCGCCGGACAGAATCTGGCGAGAAACGCTGCTGTAAGTATGCCGACCGGCACACCGATCATGATCGCTCCGGCTGTGACATACAGACTGCCGAGTATCATCGGCAGGATGCCATAGTCACCGTTTCCGGGCCGCCAGGTCGTTCCGAACAGAAATTTGAATAATCCGATCTCACGAATACCCGGCATACCGTTTGCAAACAAGAAGATGCAGATCAGCCCCACCGCAAGTATGCTGATACATGCAGTGGCGAAGAATACTGCCTTCATGATTTTTTCTTTTACCATTCTGTGCGCTCTCCCTTGAAGATCGCTGCGATGTCGTCAGTTGACAGATCTGTGATATCATTTGCATGATTGACGATCACGCAGATACCATCCATTGCAATAGCTGTAGGTGTCAGGCCTGCTTCCAACTCACTGTCTTTTAAGTCACGGCTTGCCATACCGATATCGCATGTTCCATCGATTGCCTGGGTCATACCGGTTGTAGAATCACTTTCCTGCAGTTCGATCTCTGCTCCGCTGTTGATTGCCAGATAAGCCTCCTGCAGTTTTTCCATAACAGGTGTTACAGAAGAAGATCCTGCTACAACAATCTTTCCGGCTGCCCCGTTGCTCTCAAACGCAGCCGCTTTGTCGTCAATTGCGATATAACCTTTATCCTCGATGACAGCCTGTCCATCTGCACTCATAATGAAATTGATAAAATCCTGTGCCACATCAGATACCGTATCCTTTGTCGCGATATTGAACGGTCTTGAAAGTGCGTAGCTGCCATTTTTTACATTTTCGGCAGTCGGCTCAACGCCGCCGACATTCACTGCTTTCACGGTATCATTCATAGATCCCATAGACGCATATCCGATCGCATTCTCATCTCCGGCAACTGTTGTCATCATGACTTCTGTACTATTTGTGATGATCGCTTCTACTGTGGTCAGATCCTGGTCATCCTGCTTTACTCCGGTCAGTTCAATGAATGCACCCCGTGTACCGGAACCATCCTCTCTGGATACGACGGTGATCTCATTTCCTGCCAGAGAGCTGGCTGCAGCTGCTGACTGATCACTCTCAGACGTATCTGCTTCATCTGCTGCACTATCGTCAGTAGCAGCGTTGTCTGCTGCAGGTGCATCTGCTGTAGTATCTGCCGCGGTATCCTGCTTGGAACCACATCCTGTCATCATGGAGATGGCTAACGCTGCCATCAGAATTGTTGCCATTAATTTCTTTTTCATTCTTTTCTTCCTCCGATTCATAAAATCTTTCATTTGTTTTACAGGCTATATCTTAATGCCCTTATGTAAAATCCATTACCATTTGCGCGTAAAATATATGTAAAAAGGACGTAAAAAATGCCTGCCGCAATGCGGCAAGCATTTTTTTACATATACAATCACTCTTTTTGGTCTGTCAGCATATATTTCTTCTCATAGTCTTCGATCTTCATCGGCCTGCCGAAGAAATAACCCTGGAATACATCGCAGCCAATCTGCGTCAGGAAATCCACATGCTCCTTTGTCTCTACCCCTTCCGTGATCACCGGCATGCCCAGCTCCTTTGCCAATGCTACGATCATCTTTAAGATCGTGCGGCTGCGCTCCTCCTGCTCGCTCTCACGCAGAAAATCCATATCGATCTTTAAGACATCCACACAGATATCCTTGAGCATATTGAGCGATGAATAGCCACTGCCGAAATCATCCATCTCGACGATAAATCCCGCTGCACGCAGCTTCTTAATCAACTTGAGCTGTTTTGGAATATCATGCATCATCGCACTCTCAGTGATCTCCAGCTTCAGGTTCTTCGGATCGATTCCATAGCGGTGCGTAAGTGTGCTGAACTCCTTATAGATATCTACAAAGAAAAAGTCCTTTGGCGAGATATTTACCGACAAATACCGGTCACCAAATCCCTCTTCCTTCCATTTTTTTAACTGGCGGCAAGCCAGTTCCCATACATGCAGATCCAGCTTTACGATCAATCCGTTTTTCTCAAAAGATGGGATAAACGCAGCAGGCGGCAACAGTCCACGACCCGGATGATTCCAGCGCACCAGTGCCTCACCACCGTTGCACTGACCGGTAACAGTGATCTGGGGCTGCACATACAGCTCGATCTCACCATCCCGGATCGCACGGTCGAGTCCCATCGCCAGTTCCTGTTCTTCTAATACATGATGCCGCAGTGTCTCGTCATAATAAGCGACCAGCTTCTGATAATCACCTTTGATCGTCTCCAGCGCAAACATCGCACGGTCACACATCACAGAGATCGGCAGACTCTTATCATCGATCTCATAGACACCCAGATATACTTTCAGCGGATAAGATATCTCATTTGCGATCTTCATGACTTCCGATGTCTTTTCCGCAAACTTCATCTCGCGGTA
Source organism: uncultured Eubacterium sp. (assembly GCA_934351445.1). GTDB lineage: Bacteria > Bacillota > Clostridia > Lachnospirales > Lachnospiraceae > W0P33-017. Next base: position 57,280 of record CAKRIZ010000006.1, on the reverse strand, counting down.
ATCCCTTTTCCGCATCAGCAATGCGAACTGGTCGTTGACCAGACGTCCATAGATCTCACCGCTGATCGTCTGTGTTCTGATCGCATTGGCAATATCGATCAACAGCTGGTCTGCTGCCTTTGTTCCAAATACATCATTGATCATTTTAAAATTTCTGACATCCGAGCAGACCATCAGATAATGTTCATCTGGATGCAGCTTCAGGCAGCGCTCTGCCTGCTTGTAAAAATATTCCCGGTTATACAGTCCTGTCAGGAAATCATGCGTTGCTGCGTAACGCTCATCCAACAGCATCTGTACCTCCTCGGTGCGCTCCTGTATGTTCAGATAACAGCCAACATATCTCTGTTTCTCATCCAGTAGACGGCGGTACTGCACTTTCAAATACTGCTTCTGTCCCTCTTTATTTCTCGTCCAGTCATAGATAAAATTCTCATCCATCGACTGATAATGCCTCTTGCACCATTCGGCAAACATCTCTTCAAAATGAGAGGCATACTCCGGCTGCAGATCCAGCATCTTCATCACACAGTCATTCGAATAGATCGCATGGTTATCGACATCTGCCACGATGACACCATCCTGCATCTCATCGACAGTCATGCCAAGCGTCCGGTTCACAAGTGCATGCGGCATAAAATCGACGGCATAATAATAGATCGCCACGGCTGCCAGAGGAAACCCGAGTACCGAAAAATCAACCAGCGTCCGAAGAAGCAGATGTATCGCATCCAGCAATACTACCGTACCAAAGAGTACTAACACATGGTCATATTTCACCCTGTACATACGCGGGACGCGCATTCTTTTATCCAACAGAATGCCTATAATGACTGCCACTAATACATATGACCAGATCAAATGGATCTGAAATGCGCCATACGGATCATATGCCCAATACAACACGTCACCCCGGTATACTGCCCGGACGCGGTATGCATGGTGCAACAGTGGATTGAGTATCAGCTGCACCGTATCTGCCGCACAGATCATCACGAGAAATACCGGCCGGATATAATGTTCGAGATGACAGGCGCAATAATCATTTGCAAACCAGACAATCGAGGCCAGCAGCCAGTCGATGGATATGAAAAACACGGCATACGAAATGTCCGCCACGATCTCCCGTCCGGCGGCCAGCTGCGCGATGCCCGCCAATACCGATACACATGCCCAGCCCATGATCCACTGAATATCGTGTGCTATTTTTTTCTCATTGTGCAAAGACCTGATCAGAAATGCGATCAGTGCAATCGCAATCAGTCCGTATGCAATCTCATACCCAAGCTTCATAGTCATAGATGAATCCTCCATCCGATCGCCCTGCTATTACATTTATATTAGCAAAAAAGGTCGTAAATGTCCAGATTAGACGCCTCATCCACGGTACGGTTTTCCATTTTTCATACGGGCTGCAAAGCCCGTGCCCTCCTGCCATGGCCTGCACATGCCAGCAATGCAGTCCCAGGAAAAACATACATCCTGATCGAGATTGTTCCGGCAGCGCTCTACGCCGGAATTACAGTCAATGACTGAGAAATGATACTTCTGCCGCAGACATTCCTCCATGATGTCATACGTCATTCCATTATCATACAAATGGTAAAAATAGTCCTTATATGCCGCGTATTCATCACCCGGAAGCAGCTGGCACATCGCATCCCAATTATACCCGGTCAGATGCAGTTCAATCAGATCCAGATGGTCGAGTCCCAGTTCTTCCAGCATCGGCAGACGGCTTAAGATTTCATCCCGGTTCGGTGGATACGCAGGTTCTTCTACCGTCACAATCATGCCCCGCGCTTTCGCACATTTCATGTGCGCATAGACTTCATCTGAAAAACCACTCGCAGACCAGTGAAAACGCACTTCCTGTACTCCGATATGCTGCAGCCGCTCCAGCATCGCATCATCAGCTAAAATACCATTGGTATACAAAAAAGTATACGGATGGATGCCCTTCGCATAAATCAGCGGATAGATCTCCTGCGCATAACGCTCAAACGTATCTATATAGAGCAATGTCTCACCGGATGAACAAAGCGACACAATCGCCGGCCGGTAATTGTCCATCTCACGGAGTTTATATTTTGTAAATTCGATCTCCCGCTGCTCCTGCTGCTCATTCAGCAGGACTTCTTCTCTCGTCGGATTATAATAGCAATAGGGGCAATGGCACATGCATTGTGTTCCGTGAAATAAATTAATGGACTGCTCCCCGGTGAAGCAGTCCCTGCATCCGAAGGAGATGCGGCCATAGTGAAAGCAATGCCCATTTGCATGCATCTGTGCCCCCATGTCCAGCAGCTCCTTTTGTCTCTTAAATTTTTGTTCCAATATCTCCTGATATGGTACAACCCTCATAGTTCCTATCCTTTTTATTCATTTGACAGATGAAGGACGCGCTCCTGAATCTCCTGCGTACGTCCCTGATTCCAGAATTGTGTACCGATATAACCACAGGTCCTTCTCGCTACAAACAGCGTCTCCTGATCGCGGTTGCCACAATTGGGGCACTCCCAGACAAGCTTGCCGTTTTTGTCCTTTACAATCTTGATCTCCCCGTCATAATTGCATTTTTCACAGAAATCACTCTTGGTATTCAGCTCCGCATACATGATATTGTCATAAATATATTTCATGACCTCGAGCACCGCTGAGATATTATGCTGCATATTCGGCACTTCCACATAGCTGATCGCGCCTCCCGGAGAGAGTTTCTGAAACTCTGATTCAAATTTCAGCTTGGAAAATGCATCGATCTGCTCTGTCACATGCACATGATAACTGTTCGTGATATAGTTTTTATCTGTAACACCCGGAATAATACCGTAACGCCGCTGCAGACACTTGGCAAATTTATACGTCGTAGACTCCATCGGTGTCCCATATACCGAATAGCTGATATTCTCCGCAGCCTTCCACTCGGCACACTTGTCATTGAGCCTTTGCATGACTGCGAGCGCAAACGGTTTTGCCTCCGGATCGGTGTGCGATTTTCCGGTCATCCGGACACACATCTCATACAAGCCCGCATATCCGAGCGAGATCGTGGAATAGCCGTCATATAATAGTTTATCGATGACTTCACCCTTTTTCAGACGTGCCAGTGCCCCATACTGCCACAGAATCGGAGCCACATCGGAAGGCGTACCCAGCAGACGCTCATGACGGCAGCGCAATGCCCGGTGGCACAGCTCCAGCCGTTCTTCTAAGATCTCCCAGAAACGGTCCATATCTCCACCTGCAGCGCAGGCGGCATCCACGAGGTTGATCGTGACGACTCCCTGATTGAATCTGCCATAAAACTTATAGGAACCGTCTTCATTTCTCTGTTTGTCCTCTACCGTCAAAAATGACCGGCAGCCCATACATGTATATACATTTCCATTCTTGAGTTCCCGCATCATCTTCGCAGATATATAATCGGGTACGAGACGCTTGGCAGAGCATCTCGCTGCAAGTTCAGTCAGATACCAGTATTTTGAATCTTCATGGATATTATCCTCATCCAACACATAGATCAGCTTCGGAAATGCCGGAGTAATCCACACGCCCTTGTCATTTTTGACACCCTGCATACGCTGGCGGAGCGTCTCCTCAATAACCATTGCCAGGTCTTCGCGTGTCTGACCATCGGCTACTTCATCCAGGTACATGAATACTGTCACAAACGGTGACTGTCCGTTACAGGTCATCAGTGTATTGAGCTGATACTGGATGATCTGTACACCCTGCGTCACCTCACGCGCCAGCCGGGATTCTACCACACGCTCAATAACCGCCTCGTCCAGGGCATCTCCACACTCCGTGCGCTCTGCGATGACGGATTCACGGATTTTCTGACGGCTGACATCCACAAACGGTGCCAGATGTGCCAGTGAAAATGACTGTCCGCCGTACTGATTGGATGCAACCTGTGCAACAATCTGTGTCGTCACATTACATGCGATAGAAAAACTATGCGGCTTGTCGATACGTGTACCATTGATGACGGTTCCGTTTTCGAGCATGTCCTGTAAATTAATCAAATCACAGTTATGCTCTTTTTGTGCATAATAATCCATATCATGGAAATGAATGATACCTTCATTATGCGCATGGATAATCTCCTCCGGGAGCAGGATACGGCTACTCAGATCCTTGCTGACTTCTCCTGCCATATAGTCACGCTGCGTGGAATTGATGATCGGATTTTTATTGGAATTCTCCTGTTTGACTTCTTCGTTGATGCGTTCGAGCAATGCAAGGATGCCATTATCCGTCGAGTTTGCCTTGCGCGCCAGTTCTCTCGTATAGCGGTAGCGCACATACTTCTGTGCGACTTCATAGCCGCGCATCTGCATGATACCTTTCTCCACCATGTCCTGGATCTCCTCCACACTGACCGTGTGCAGTGATTCTGCGACCTGATCCTTCACATTATTTGCAATCGCCCGGATCTGGCATTCACTCAGTTTATAGATATCTGCGATCTCATCATTTGCCTTGGAGATTGCATTTACGATCTTCTCCTCCTCAAAATCTACTTCTTTTCCGTCCCGTTTTATGATCTTATAGTGTTCCATGTCTTCTCTCCGCTATTTTTCTACTCATACGGAAGCGCCGTCCGTCGTTTTTCGACAGATTTCGCACGTTCAGACCCACTTCCGCTATCCTGTAATTATCATAGCCGATTCTTTTTCAAAATGGAACCCCTTTTTTGCAAAATATTGAACTTTTTTCTTTGTCAAGCACTAGATGTTGTGTTTCATGATCTATCATGCCGACAGTCTGCGACTGTTTCTTTTGGGATCAAAAAACAAATTTCGTTGTCTGTTTCCAGACATTCACATCACAGTTCAATCACATCCGTGACAGTCAATACCATATCACAGACTGTAAAATGGATATCGTACCCTGCATAGGCAATCTTGTACACACGCCCCGGGTCGCGGTGCACCGCCGGACGAGGATCCTGCTGCAAAAATGCAGCTGCTCCCGCCCGCTTTTCTTCCGGCAGCCGTTCTAATAATTCTACCGGAAAATCAACATCCAGTGCATGGTCTTTGACACGGTCGCCAAAACCGCCGGACGCATCCGGATGTGCATCTACATACGGCAGATACGGCTTCACATCATAGATCGGTGTGCCATCCATCAGATCCACACCTGCAACCATAAGCACCGGCCCATATGTCTCATCCTGGCGCAATCCAATCAGACGCACACATGACAGCCCGATTGGATTCGGCCGAAATGGGGAACGCGTCGCAAAGACTCCCATGCGCGTTCTGCCCCCAAGCCGTGGCGGCTTAACCGTCGCCGACCAGCGCTCCCGCTTTGCCTCAGAAAACTCCCACAGCAGCCACAGATGCGAATATTCCTCGATTCCACGGAATGCCTCGATCTGTCGGTACTCCGGCTCAAATATGATCTCCCCGGTCAGTTCGTCCACGAGACTGCTCTGGCGTGGAATACCGAACTTTGTCGGAAAGTCGGTCCGGATATGGGCGATGACCTGGATTGTGGATTGTGTTGGCATGTGATGACTCCTTTCATCTTCTCAACTATTTCGGCGTTTGCGAAACTATTTTTGTCAGGTTTTTGGTCATGTAAGCACATTGTTAAGAGGTCGCAGCTCCCGCAAGCATGTCTGTTTTGCTCACGCTGCTACTTCTGCATCTGAGTTGATAGTGCTTGCATGTTCCGTTCACCTACTAAAATGCTCCGCAAACGGAAAGTGCTTCTCACCTTTTGGATACTCCTGATCCAGATATACTTCCCGGATATCGCGCTCTGCTTCCTGCACTTCCAATAAAAGTTCATTGGATGACATGCGCAGCGCCCCTCCAGAGCTGACTGTCAGCTGTTCGAGCCCATCCGAGGTAGCGACCGTCACTTTGACCTTTTTTCCAAGCGTGCGGACATACTCCTCGATATACATATCCGCCGTCTGTCCCTCACGCGTAAATACAAGGTGGATATTGTGGTAATCCTGCTCACTGCCCGCGCCGCCTTTCCGTTTGTACGCATCATAGACAACGATCAGATGACACTTTTTATAGCCCTGGTAATTGCATAAAATGTCATTCAGCCGGTCGCGCGCCGCATCGAGATTCTGCGCCGCCAGGGTTTTGAGATCCTCCCACGCAAAAATCACATTATAACCGTCTACGATCAGGTATTCGTCCGGTGCCGCTGCCGGTTTTCTCGGATAAGAGGTATCCTCCGGACGGTGAAGCCGCGATGCATAGGACTTCGTCTTTTGCATCGGTGCACTCCCCCTCTCGTAGCCCAGATCCGTATCCGACGCTCCGGTTCTGCGCTTCACCTCACCAAACGTGCGGGTAAATATCTCTTTCAATTCCTGTTCATCCGCATAGCCACCACTACCCGAACGACTCGCCCGTGACTGCTCCCTCGCCTGCAGCATGCGCGCCTGCTCCTCTAAAAGTGCCTGTTCATAGGCTTTCATATCGATGGAGCCGGGCACATGGATACCATTCGGATCCGATACAGCATCCGCAGAAAAGGCACTGTCAAGATGCATATATTCTTCCACTGCATACCACGGCACGACAAAGCCCGCACCATGTGCACAGAACACGGAACCGGTCGGATGATCCAGATCCGACTCACTGTCATAGCCAATCTCCGTTACGATCTCCTGCTGGCGCTTTTCGTCCACAGGCTCATATCCGGCCAACTCTAACGTCAGCCGCCCACAGCCTCTCGTATATGCATGGACCTCTGACAGATATCCCTGCATCTGCTCTGCCGGCGCACGTCCAATGAGCCTGGTCATCACTCCGTCAGCCGCCGTCTCCGGAGGCTCAAAACTACCCTTCATCCGCTGGATATCTGCCATCGCGTGCCCGATCTGCCCGGTCGGCACATCCAGTGTAAAACGGTAATACGGCTCAAGCAGCACACTCTGCGCCTTTTTCAGTCCCTGCCGGATCGCACGGTATGTCGCCTGGCGGAAATCCCCGCCTTCCGTATGCTTCTGATGTGCGCGTCCGGTCAGAAGTGTGATCCGCACATCCGTAACCGGCGCCCCGGTCAGTACCCCCGGATGTTCCCGCTCCTGCACATGTGTCAGAATGAGCCGCTGCCAGTTACGGTCTAACACATCTTCCTTACAGGCAGTCGCGATCTCTATCCCGCTGCCACGCTCGCCCGGTTCGAGCAACAGGTGCACCTCCGCATAATGGCGCAGTGGTTCATAATGTCCGACTCCCTCGACCGGCGCAGCGATCGTTTCTTTATATACAATATGCCCTTCCGCGAAGGAGACTTCCTCATGGAACCGCTGCCAGATCAGATTCTTCAATACCTGCGTCTGTACCTCACCCATGAGCTGCATATGAATCTCTCGTGAGCGCTCATTCCAGATCACATGAAGTAACGGATCTTCCTCCTCGAGCTGCCGCAGCTTTCCTAAAAATACAAAAGCATCACACGTATCCGGCAGCACGAGCCGGTATGTCATGACCGGTGCCAGACTCGGAGGTGTCAATGTTGTCAGGGCTCCCAGCCCATCTCCGGCCGCTGTGTGGGTGAGCCCCGACAGCACACAGACATCACCGGCAGACACTTCATCGACAGTCTCATATTTTGTACCGGAGTACAACCGGATCTGGTTGACCTTTTCCGGTTCATCTGCCCCTGTATCGAGCACCTCCTTGACCTGCAGCCGTCCCCCGGTCAGACGGATCCAACTCAGACGGTTTCCGGCATCGTCCCGCGAAATCTTGAACACACGAGCGCCGAATGCGCCGTCTGCATCCCATTCCGGCTCGGGCAGATACTGTTCCATGCCATCCAATAACTCACGCACGCCCTCGTCCTTTAGCGCTGTACCAAAAAAGCAGGGGAAGATCTTCCGCCCCTGTACATGCGCTGCGAGCTGTGTCTCGTCCAGCGCTCCATCTGTCAGGAATTGATTCAACAGTTCCTCCTCACACATGGCTATATTTTCCATCCACTGCGCATCATGTTCCGCAGAAAAATTCTGACATCCGTCAGATAACTCCTGCTGCAGATGTGCCATCAGCTCTCCCTGCTGACGGTCTGTCAGATCCATTTTATTGATAAATAAAAATACCGGGATCTGATAGTGTTCAAACAGCTTCCACAATGTTCTCGTATGGCTCTGCACACCGTCCATCGCACTGATTACGAGCACGGCGGCATCCAATACACTCAGGACACGCTCCATCTCTCCTGAAAAATCCACATGTCCCGGTGTGTCGAGCAGTGTGATCTCCCGTTCTCTCCAGATAAAACGTGCCTGCTTGGAAAAAATGGTGATACCGCGCGCACGCTCCTGCTCATCCGTGTCTAAAAAAACATCCCCGTGATCCACACGTCCACGGGAACGGATCGCACCTGCCTCATAGAGAATACTCTCTGAGAGTGTCGTCTTTCCCGCATCTACGTGTGCCAGGATGCCAATACTTCTTTTTTTTGTCATTTATGAATATGCGGTTCTGAAATAATCGTTCAACTGCCTGAGTGAACGAACCAGAATATCCAGCTCCTCCTCCGATAGATTAGCCTTGGCATTGGCGATCATCTGCTCGTGGAATCTCTTATGATGTTCATAAGCCGCCTTACCGCGTTCTGTCAGCGTCAGATAGACAACACGCTTGTCCTTGTCACTGCGGGTCCGCACGACATAGCCATGCTCGACCAGGCCATCGACAGCCCTTGTCAACGTTCCGGTCGTGACAGACATGAGCTTTGCGACCTCGGAACTGCGCTTTGCCTCGCCGAGCCCGATCGCTTCTACAATATGCATATCATTGTTTGTCATATCGGAAAACTCCTCTGTAATCAGGCATTTTCCTTCAATATCCATCAGATCCTGAAACAGATGGACCAGCACTTCATTCAGTGTCTCGTCTGTGTTCATAGTACGACTCCTTTACCACTTTATCACCGCGGCTCCCCACGTCAGACCGGCGCCAAATCCGGCCAAAACGATATACTCGTTTTCTTTTATCATATCATTTTTATTCAAATAATCCAAGAGGATCGGTACACTTGCCGCAGAAATATTACCACATTCCTGTAAATTCATCGGAAACTTGTCAAGCGGCTGTCCCAGGCGTTTTGCGACAGAAGCTATAATACGGCTGTTTGCCTGATGCAGCACAAAATGGCCGATGTCTGCGATAGAAATCCCTGCCTGTTCCACTGCTTCTGCCACAACATGCGGCACGGTGCCCACAGCAAACTTGTACACAGCCTGACCATCCATCTCCACATATGGATGCTCTGTCTCATGCGCCGTATACGGATTCACGAGCGGACGGCCTCCACAGGATAAAACACCACCCCGTGAACCATCCGAATACTGGACAAAAGACCTCAATCCGCGGTCTGTCCCATCCGGTATCTCGCGGATCACAGCTGCCCCTGCGCCATCACCAAAGAGTACACATGTCCCCCGATCTGTCCAGTCCATCATCTTGGAGAGTGTCTCAGCTCCGATAATCAATGCATTTTTATATACACCGCTTTGCAGATACACAGCTGCCGTATTCAGCGCAAATAAAAAACCGGAGCATGCTGCATGCAGGTCAAACGCAACTGCATGTGATGCGCCGAGTGCCGCCTGTACTTCACAGGCGAGTGTAGGCAGCACATGATCCGGTGACAAGGTCGCCGCAATGATCAGATCCAGTTCCTCCGGCCGGATGCCAGCCTCAGTGAGCGCCTGCTTTGCTGCATCTACGGACAATCCACTGGTCGTCTCCTCCACCGCCAGATGTCTGGCACGGATGCCGGTACGGCTGCTGATCCACTCATCCGATGTATCCATGATCTGCGCGAGATCATCGTTTGTGACGCGCTTTGTGGGAAGCGCACTTCCGGTTCCACATATTTTTATCATCCCATACTCCTTATCCGCAATCTTAGAATTTCCGAAAACGCTCATAGCGGGCTGCCGCCAGTTCCTCACCGCTCTTTTTACGATTATCCTTTAAAAACCGTTTCAACTCGCGCTTCATCGCACGTGCGACCGACTCACATGCTGCCTGGTCCGCGCCGCCAAATTCCGGGATGATTCCATCAATCACACCGAGCGAGAGCAGATCCTGTGCTGTAATCTTCATGACGGATGCGGCTTCCTTCGCGCGCCTGCCATCTTTCCATAATATAGAAGCAAAACCTTCCGGTGAAAGAATCGAATATACCGCGTGCTCGAGCATCCACACCTCATTGCTGACTGCCAGAGCGAGTGCACCGCCACTGCCACCTTCACCGATCATAAATGTGAATGTCGGCACATGCAGGTCACTCATCTCATACAGATTCCGCGCGATCGCTTCACCCTGTCCGTTTTCTTCTGCCTCCATACCCGGATAGGCACCGGATGTATTGACAAATGTAATGACCGGCCGGCCGAACTTCTCTGCCTGTTTCATCAGCCGCAATGCTTTGCGGTATCCTTCCGGGGAAGGCATCCCATAATTGCGCGCCGCACATTCTGCGATCGAGCTGCCCTTTTGAATACCAATCACGGTCACCGGCTGTCCATCCAGCCAGGCGATCCCGCCAATGATCGCCGGATCATCCCGAAAATAGCGGTCTCCGTGCAGTTCCATAAAATCATCAAAGACTGCCGCAATATAGTCTCTGGACTGCAGACGGTTCATCTGCCGCGCCTCGCGTACCTTTTCCCAGGCGCTTCTGTCCTTTTCATGGCTGGCACGTTCACGCATCAGTTCCGTCGGCTCATAATTATCATTTTCCCGCATCGGATCAAAGTTCGCCACACCGCTTGCCGCATGACATTTCAATAACTGATACAGCGTCAGTTTCAGATCCTTGCGTTCCACAATACGATCCACAAATCCATGCTGCAGCTGAAATTCTGCTCTCTGGAATCCTTCCGGCAGCCGCTGTCCGATCGTCTGCTCGATCACACGCGGACCAGCAAACCCGATCAGTGCACCGGGCTCTGCGAGGATCACATCACCGAGCATGGCAAAGCTCGCTGTCATTCCACCCGTCGTCGGATCGGTCAGCACGGATATGTACAGTCCGCCAGCCTCGGAATGGTGCTTCAATGCTGCCGAGGTCTTAGCCATCTGCATGAGCGAAATAATGCCCTCCTGCATACGTGCACCGCCCGAACAACAAAACAGGATCACCGGCAGCCGCTCCGCAGTCGCCCGCTCCACAGCCGCTGCGATCCGCTCACCGACCACGTGACCCATACTGCCCATCATAAAACGGGCGTCACAGACACCGATCACAGCCTCCATACCATAGATCGTTCCCTTTCCGACCGTCACACCCTCACTCAGTCCGGTCTTTTCACGTGTATCACGCACTTTCTGCTCATACAGCGGAAAATCCAACGGATTAACCACATCCGATGTCTCCTGGGCAAACCACGGTGTAAAGCTGTCTTCATCCGCAACCATGCGCAGGCGGTTGTTTGTCCGGACCCGGAAATAATAATTACATTTTGGACAAATATATTTTTTCCGGACTACCTGCTCTTTGCTGACTGACGCTCCACAATTTTTACAGATGATCTGCTCCTCCTGCGGTGCCTGAACTAAAACAATATCTTTCTCTTTTTTTCTTGACTTTAATAATGCTGACATTTGTTCGCTCCATTTATCGTACACACATCTCTTTTACTGATTTTCTTATCCGATTGCAAATGTAAGCTGTGCCTGACAGACAAGCTTTCCATCCACATAAGCCTTCGCGCTGCCTACACCGATCGGTCCTTTTTCTTTTATAATCTCGGTCTCCAGCGTGAGCACATCACCGGGCAGCACCTTCTGTTTAAACTTTGCATGGTCAATACCCGCAAAATATGCTGTTTTGCCTTTGTTTTCCTCTTTTGCGAGAATGGCTGCCGCACCAGTCTGTGCCAGTGCCTCTACAATGAGGACTCCCGGCATCACAGGTTCGCCCGGGAAATGCCCTGCAAAATATGGTTCATTATAGCTGACGCATTTTTTTGCGACTGCACGCACACCGGCCTCCAGCTCCTCTACCGTGTCAATCAGCAGCATCGGCTGTCTGTGGGGTATGATCTCCATGATCTCTTTTGTCGTAAGCAATGACATCACGCTTCCTCCCATCTGTGAAACAGCAGACTGGCATTATGTCCGCCAAATCCAAGCGAGTTGCTGAGTGCATACGGAACAGCTTCTTCATAGGCACTCTTGCAATAATCCAGATCCAGTTCCTCATCCGGAGTCTCATAGCCAACGGTCGCATGAATGTATCCTTCTTCCATCTGCTTGACACATGCGATCGCTTCCACCGCACCGGCGGCACCGAGCAGATGCCCGATCATGGACTTGGTCGAATTGATCTTCAGATTGGCAGCATGTACACCGAACGCCAGCTTGATCGCACGCGTCTCAAATAAATCATTGTGATGGGTCGCGGTTCCGTGTGCATTCACATACGTGATCTCCTCCGGTGCCACACCTGCATCATTCATCGCATTCGTCATTGCACGTGCGGCTCCTGCTCCATCTTCTGCCGGCGAAGTGATGTGATACGCATCCGAAGAACATCCATATCCGACCAGCTCTGCATAGATATGTGCCCCCCGCTTTTTGGCATGCTCCAATTCCTCTAATACGAGCACTCCTGCGCCCTCACCCATCACAAATCCGCTGCGGTTTTTATCAAACGGCAGCGAACATTTTGCCGGGTCATCGACCGGCGACAATGCGGTCAGCGCATGAAAACCTGCGATTCCAGTCGGTGTGATGCAGCTCTCTGTACCGCCTGCAAACATCACATCTGCCTCTCCGTACCGGATCGAGCGGAATGCTTCTCCGATCGAGTTGGTACCTGTCGCACATGCCGTCACGACATTGATGCTCTTGCCTTTGAGTCCCAGCTGGATCGATACATTGCCTGCCGCCATATTACTGATCATCATCGGTACAAACAACGGATTGACTCTCGACGGTCCCTTCTCCAGTATCTTGGCATATTCGCGCTCGATTGCCTGCAGACTTCCGATGCCGCTTCCGATCGCAGTACCCATCAGATAGGCATCCTCCTGTCCGAGCTCCAGCCCACTATCTGCCAGTGCCTCTTTTGCAGCGGCTACCGCATACTGTGAAAACAGTTCCATGCGTTTCGCTGCCTTAAAATCCATATAATCTTTGCCCTCAAAGCCTTTGACCTCTGCCGCAATATGATTTTTGTATTCGCTTGTATCAAAGTGCGTGATCGGTGCAAACCCGATCTGTCCTTTTTTTACTGACTGCCAGAAGCTGTCTACATCCAGTCCGATAGGAGTGATGGCTCCCATCCCGGTCACTACAACTCGTCTCATTCTCTTTTCCCTCTCATGCTTTTTCTATTTTAGGCGTTTGCGAAACTTTTTTCTATTTGTCTAACAACCGATACTCATACCGCCGTCTACCGCGATGATCTGTCCGGTCACATAACGCGCCGCATCAGATGCGAGGAATGCAGCTACCTCTGCCACTTCTTCCGGCTCACCGATCCGTCCGAACGGAATATGCCCTGTCATCGCAGCCTTCGCGCTGTCTGTCATTCCATCGATCATCTCTGTCCCTATAAATCCCGGTGCAATCGCATTGACCGTGATCTGTCTGCCTGCCAGTTCCCGCGCTACGCTTTTTGTCAGTCCGATCACCCCTGCCTTGCTCGCCGCATAATTCGCCTGTCCCGCATTTCCGAGCAGTCCTGCGACAGAAGCAATATTAATGATCCGTCCGCTGCGCTGCTTTAAAAACTGTCTGCCTGCATGGCGGATCGTGTGAAATGCACCTTTGAGGTTTGTATTGATCACTGCATCAAAATCTGCCTCACTCATCCTCATGAACAGTCCGTCTCTCGTGATACCCGCATTATTTACAAGCACATCCAGTCTGCTATAGCGTTCCACAATCTGGCGGATCAGCTCCCCGCAAGCTTCAAAATCGCTCACGTCACACTGCATCGCCACTGCCTCATTCCCGGACGCATGGATCTGCGTAACGACATCTTCTGCCCGCTGCGCAGAACCGTTGTAATTAACGATCACCACATATCCGTCTGCCGCCAGCCTCCGCGCGATCGCTGCTCCAATTCCACGTGACGCGCCGGTTACAAGTGCAATCTTTTTATCCAACATAGGCTTTCATATCCTCCAGTTTATCGATCGACACGCTGGTCACATCACGGTTGATCTTGCGCATAAATCCGTTCAGCGACTTGCCCGGTCCGATCTCTACGAATTCATCCGCCCCATCCGCAATCAGGCGTTCAATAGTCTGCTGCCAGCAAACCGGATGACATACCTGCAGAGCCAGAAGCGAACGGATCTTCTCCGGATCCGTCACATAATCAGCTGTGACGTTCGACAAATATCCGATCTTTGGTGTCCTGACCGCCACCTTTGCCAGATCCTTTGCCAGTTTCTGTCCTGCATCCTGTAATAACGGGGAGTGGAATGGTCCGCTGACTTTGAGCGGTATGACCCGTTTCGCACCTGCCTCTTTACATGCTGCTGACGCGCGGTCGACCGCTCCGGTTTCTCCGGTAATGACTATCTGTCCGGGGCAGTTATAATTTGCCACAAATACTTCTCCGAATGTCTTCTCACAGACCTCTTTGACCGTCATTCCATCCAGTCCAAGTACTGCTGCCATTGCTCCGCCGACAGGTACTGCCTCCTGCATATAAGTTCCGCGTTTTTTGATCAGTGCAAATACATCAGCCGGTGCCATCACCTCTGCCGCTAAAATCGCCCCATATTCCCCAAGGCTGAGTCCTGCTGCAGCGTCTGCCACGATTCCCTGATCTTTTAACACCGCCAGGATCGCTGCCTCCGTCGTCAGCATCGCAATCTGTGTGTATGCTGTCTGATTCAGCCTGTCAGCACTTTCTGCTTCAAAACACAGCTTTGCAACATCGAGTCTGGCTGCCTCCGATGCCATCTCATATACATCTTTTGCCGCCTGGAAATTGTCATAAAACTCTTTCCCCATTCCGATATACTGTGATCCCTGTCCGGGGAACATAAATACTCTTTTTCCCATATCTGCTCCTTCTATCCACATCTATTCACATCTATCCACATATCTGTCAGGCATTTGCGAAACGATCTGAACATGTATTGCCAATGGCGTTTTCGCTCAGGCAGAACCTCTGTTCCAACAGTTTCCGTGCGCCTGTGATAATCTCCGAAATGATCTCCTCACACGTATCGCATCCGTGAATCAGCCCTGCGATCTGACCCGCCATCACACTGCCTTGCACGACATCGCCATCCACGACTGCCTTGCGCAGCGCGCCCAGTGTCAACTGCTCCAGTTGTTCCAGCGATGCGCCGTTTTGCTCCATTCTCAGATACTCACGCGTCATCTGATTGCGCAGCACGCGGATCGGATGCCCGGTACTGCGTCCGGTGACCTCCGAATCAATATCCTTTGCCTTTATCACGCGCTCCTTATATGCCTCATGCACGATGGATTCCCTGGCCACGACAAACCGCGTGCCCATCTGTACACCGGCTGCTCCGAGCATGAGCGCTGCTGCAAATCCACGTGCATCCGCGATACCTCCAGCCGCAATGACAGGGATCTGTACCGCATCCACGACCTGTGGAACGAGTGTCATCGTCGTGGCCTGTCCGATATGCCCACCGGACTCCGTGCCTTCCGCAACGACTGCATCCGCGCCTGCGCGCTCCATCATACGTGCCATCGCAACACTTGCGATGACCGGAATCACCTTTGTTCCATTTTCTTTCCAGCGTGTGATGTATTTTCCCGGATTTCCGGCACCGGTCGTGATCACAGGAATCCGCTCCCGCACCAAAAGATCCGCGATCTCATCTGCCTGCGGATTCATCAACATCAGGTTCACACCAAACGGCTGATCCGTGTGTGCCTTCATCTGTCTGATCTGCTGCTCGACCCACTGCACATCCGCACCACCGACTCCAAGAATGCCCAGTCCTCCGGCATTCGATACCGCACTCGCCAGTTCCCAGGTAGCGACCCATGCCATACCTCCCTGAATCAACGGATAGCGGATACCCAACAGCTCATTGATCATCTCTGCCATATTATTCTTCCACACCCTTGTTCTTTATATAGTCCATCACATCCTGTACAGTGGCAAGGTTTTCCAGATCTTCTGAGGGGATCTCCACATCAAACGTCTCCTCCATTGCCATCACCATCTCAAACAGATCCAGTGAATCTGCGTTCAGATCCTCTTTAAACTTTGACTCCGGCTGTACTGCCGCTGCCTCGATTCCTAACTGCTCTGCAATAATTTTCTGTACCTTCTCAAACATCAGCGTGTCCTCGCTTTCTTTTTGTTCTATTTTATTTGCATCTTCAAATAGTTTGTCTATCAAGTATCTGCATTAACAAATCTTTTGATTATCAAACTATCGCATAGTATAGTGCTTTCATGCTTTGTTGTCAACTATTTTTTTTCGTGCCCGAGCGGTATGCGCAGCATATACTTCATTTCCGCGAGGGGCATGCAGTCCTGTGGACTTCAGATTTGCTCCGACCAAAATGGCAACGTAGAAGCGCATCCTTGCGGAGCATTTTATGTGATAGGAATTTCCTATCACATGAAAAAATAGGCGTTTGCGAAACGATTTAATCATTGGGCTGTCTGGCTGTGGGCGCAGTGGCATTCTGATCAAGCTACTCCGATTGCCCTGCGGCATATACTGTTTGCGGGAGCTGCGGACTCTTGATCATGTGCTTGTATGTCCCAAAACCTGACAAAAATAGTTTCGCAAACGCCTAAATGAAAAAACCCTGAAAGGATCTGATCACAAATCATCCCTCCAGGGTTTCTAAAAACTATCGTAACTGTTCAGTACCCTCACAGTTACAAACTATCTCTATACTGTTTTCGAAAAAAAATTATAAATGGAACTGTGCCACAAACTCCCGGATCACAGCTACCGATTTCTTGCACTCCTGCAGCTTGTCGTATCCATCAGTGACTAATTCCTGTGTCTTTCCGGATTTTTCCGCAATACCGTTGATGCCATCTGCAGACTGTTCTACCATCGTATTGATATTGTCTACAGTCGCAGTGATCTGCCCGATGTGCTCCTCCAATGCTTCCACTGCCTGTTT
The DNA here is from genome assembly GCA_934351445.1 of uncultured Eubacterium sp. Classification (GTDB taxonomy): domain Bacteria; phylum Bacillota; class Clostridia; order Lachnospirales; family Lachnospiraceae; genus W0P33-017. The sequence continues at coordinate 40,175 of CAKRIZ010000006.1, read as the reverse complement.
CGTCTCCGCCATCACCTGCTGGAACGTGTCTGCATCTTCATGATACTGTGCACCCACTTTTGTGAAATTCTCATAATCTCCAAGAACTGTATTCTCGAGGAATTCCATGATCGTTGTCAGACATTCGGTCATATTTGTGACGGCACTGTTGACCTCACCTACGATCTCATCAATCGTCGCAGCAGTATCCAGTGTCTGCGTTGCCAACGCACCGATCTCCGATGCCACAACCGCAAAGCCCTTTCCTGCATCACCGGCTCTGGCTGCCTCAATATTCGCATTGAGTGCCAACAGGTTTGTCTGGGAAGAAATCTCCTTGATATTTTCTGTCAGCTCATTGATCTTCTTGACTGATTTAGACTGTTCAACTGCCAGATCTGTCTTTTCACGCATGACTGCGTACATCTCGTCCGTCTTATCGCGGGACTCCCTGCTGAGTTTTTCCATTTCAGCAGCACGTGACTGGATCTGTCCGGAATTCTTCTCGCCATCCTCTGCCAGATGGTAAATGTTCTGTGAACTATCCCGCATCACACCGACATTTTCAACGATACTCGTCGTACCCGCGCTAGTCTCCTGCATGCCCGCTGCCAGTTCCTGCGATGCAGCCGAATTGTCCTCTGCATAAGCACTGTTCTGCGTCATAATATTGTTCAGATTATCCGTGTTCGCAGACAGCACATCTTCTGTCTGCTGAAGACTGCTCATCATATCGCGCAGTTTCTTTCTCATCAGATGAATCTCATTCGCCATCACGCCGATCTCATCCTTTTGCCGGCGCAGCTTCGCTCCGTCCTCCGTCGGGCTGAAATCAAGCTGTGACGTCTGCTCGATCATCGCCGTCAGCTGACGGATCGGCTTTGTCAGCCCGGTTCCGATCACAATTCCAATCACGATCGACAACACAAAGGCGATGAACATCGCCACCACGATCATATTCATGAGCCGGTATGCTTCTGTATATACCTCTGCGGCCGGCGCAGTCAGTACGAGTTTCATACCATTATCAAGGTTAAAATACGCCAGCTTCTTTTTGATACCCTGATAGGTATAATCGAATGTCTGCCCCTGTTTGCTATCGTCTGCCAGAAACTGTGCACTGTCAGACAGCGATCCATCCAGATCAGACAACGCCGTTCCCTCGGACGCGTCCTTGTGATACATAATATTTGACGCATCATCTGTCACAAATGCATATCCGGTATCATAGATCACCGTTGCATCTACCTGGTCTGTGATCTGTGAAAAATCAATATCCATGCCGACGACACCGATTGATGTGCCATCATCCGCATACAGCGGTACAACATAAGAGATCATATAGATATTTACATTCTCATTCATGTACGGGGACATCCAGATCGCTTTTCCTGCCTGTACCGGCAGATAATACCACCCGACATGCTCCACATCGCCTTCTTCATACATGGAAAAATCTGTCGGTGTCAGGCATTCCAGCTCTGCATCCACCGTCTGACGCTGTGCAAACACACCCGAAGTCGAATTGGAATACTGCGGATTGTACCGCAGATACACTGTGACTGCTCCGTCCGTATGATTGGCGAAGTCAACGACTGTCTGCTGTACCTGAGCCGTGTATTCATCTGCATAATCCTTATTCTGTACAAATGACGCATAATCAAAATTACTCATCGCCACTTCACTGAGCGTGTCCACCGACTGTGCGATCTTCTGGATCGTCGCATTGATCTCTTCCGCACGGTTCTGACCCGTCAGCTGCATCTGTGTGAGCGCATCCGCTCCGGCTGACCGGGCTGAATTCACCATAGAAATAGCTCCTATCAGCACTGCCGTAAATAGTGAACAGCACACAATCGCCAGTATCAGTTTCTTTCGTATTGATCTCATGATACCTCCCCCCAGAACACCTTCCTGCTTTCCCCTGTTCTGTACTTGTTATTTTTCTCATTTTACCACAAAATGAAACGGTTGTATCACTTTTCTCACTTCTTTTTCACAGAGTAACAGACTTATCCCTCTCTACGGCACATACTGCTCTGTCACGGCAGTAATATAATTGTTTTCTATCCTGAGCTTGTAAGGAATATTCAGATCCTTCCGCTCCTCTAAGATCTGTTCCATTTCTTCCCGCGTCACATGTTTCGGCTCGTAATTATTCTCCCAGTCGAGTATCTGGAATCTACAGTTGTCATCGACCGGACGTTTATCAAAATCTATGGACTCGTTATAGATGTAAAATCCGGAGGGCGCATCCTCCTCTGTGATTCCCAGTTCATCGGCACGTTCACCCGGCACCTCTACCCATTCCACCGGGTCAAACGCGCAGGATCTTTCCCTCAGCCAATCGATGTAGACCATCTCCTCCCCGACATCGCCCAGCCATCTCATCCTCTCATCGTATGCTTCCTCTGACATGAATTCCATATGCCCGGTATCATATCCGCAGTCTAAGACGGTCTCACACCATACCGGTGCACCGTTCTCATAGTCTGACACATAGGAGAACACATACTTGTCAAACGAATACTTATCCGCTCCTGAACTATCCCACTCTAATACCGGTTCATCATCCGCTAAGCCCGAATAATACCACGGCACACAGGCAAAGTTCCAGTTTTCTGAGCCACCGGCTCCGTCATTGAGCAGCATACCATATGTGCCGTATTTTTTGCTCATAATACCGTATATTTCATAACGCCCCGTATCATCCGATGCCATTTTTATCAGTGCATCCGTATGCTCCTTCAAATCCGCTGTATGGTTCCACGGGTAGGCATGTTCCAGCCCGACACTGCTGACGACACGCGTCAGTTCATCAATGCATTCTGTCTGATCCTGAATCAGAGGCTGCTGTACATCATCTGTTTCCATTTTGCCGGCAGAAGCTGTCCCTGGAGCAGCTGTCGCCGCAGCCACATCCTCTCCCTTACAGATCCGGCTTACATATGCTTCAAAATCTGTATCTGCGACCACGTAATGCACACCGTCTCTCTCGATATCCACCAGGTCCTCATCCGTCGCAGAATATCCGCTTGCACAGATATCGGTGCCATCGGATAATACCGCCCGGATCTGGTATAGCGGTGTCAATCCTGCGAATTCATTGCTTCGGCTGGTTTTTTTCACATGTGCCAGCCAGGATCCCAGCCCATCGATACGTGCAGCGCTCAGCTCAACCGCAGCGGCATCACTCTGCCCGCGGTGATCAAAGGAAACCGCAGAAACAATGACATCTTTTGTTTCATCATACTGAAATCCGATCGGATTGGTCAAAAAACAGACCGCAACGAGCACACATACTATAACAGCCAGAATGGTCGCTCCCAACGTTGCCTTTTTATGATTCAGCACAGATTTTACACGCTCCTTCACTCCTACTTCTCCGAATGCGAGCGGACAACTGAGTACAAACCGCCGCTGCGTCGCACAGGATAATAAGACTCTCGAATACTCTTTTTTATCGTCATAGCTCATATCCCGGATCACCCTCTCATCACAGGCGAGCTCGATATCCTTGCACAACATGAGATAAGCAATCCAGCACAGCGGATGAAACCAATACACACATAGCATCAGATAACCGATCGTTTTCCACACATGATCGCCCCGTTTCAGATGCGCCCGCTCATGTGCCAGAACATACTCCATCTCCGCCTGCGGCAATGCAGACGGCAGATAGATACGCGGTCTGAACACTCCGAGAAGAAAAGGTGTCGTCACTGCATCGCACACATAACTATTGTCCCTGTAACGGATCGCTTCCCGCACAGAGCGATGCAGCCGGATAACACCCACCAGCGCATAGATCAGTAGCACAGCCATTCCAACGAGCCAGATGCATCCGGCGATCTCTGTGACAATCTGCACCGGCGCGGCGCTCTCTGACTCCTGATAGGCAAACGCATCACGCAATGCCGGATTCACCCGGTTCTCCACAAATGAGGCACGGCTGTCTATCGATGGTACATACGTCTTTACTCCACCATCCATAACAGTCGTTGACTGGATTGGCTGCGCACTCGGCTGTAAACTAAACGGACTCTCAATTGAAAACGGCACGAGCAGTCTCAGCGCCACGGCCGCCCAGAGCAGACAACAAATCCATTTTGGCATGTTCCGGAACAGAAAACGCACCGCTAACACTGCCAGCACAAGCCAGCCTGCGGTGATACTCATATTTAAAAGCTGTAAGAATATATCTCCCATACTATTTTTCCTCCGCCTGATCAATCATTTTCCGAATGGTGTCTGCTTCTTCCTGTGTCAGCTTCGTATGCTGCGTAAATGCGGCGATAAACGCCGGAAGTGAGCCCGCAAAGGTATCTTCTACATATTGCCTGCTCTGTTTTGCATAAAATTCTTCTCTTGATAACACAGCTGTCACTAATCCGTTCTCGTTTTTGAATAATCCCTTATCAATCAGCCGGCGCAGCACATTGTGTGCAGTCGTCCGTTTCCAGTTGAACGCTACCGCTGTCAGCTTGACGAGCTCTGATGATGTCACCGGCTCATGCTCCCAGATCATATCCGCATACTTCGCTTCAACCACACCTAACTGAATCTCCATACATAAAACCTCCTAATCTGCAAATGTATCGCGCGCAAAAGACCACAAGCAGTAGTCTTATATATAGACTACTGCTTGTGGTCTTGTTTGTCAAGAAAATTCTGCCGGGCGAATACTACCTCAAAAATCGTTCCTCCTGCCGGATTTGGCTGAATCGTAATGATGCCATCATGTACTTTCACAATTTCACGGACAAGAGCAAGTCCGAGCCCTACGCCTCCCAGCTCACGGCTCCTGGATTTATCCACGCGGAAGAATGGGTCAAACACCCGCTCTCTCAGCTCCGGTGGGATTCCACTGCCCGTATCCTCTACCAACAGATAAACCTGCTTTTCCTTCTGGCAGGAGGTGACCGTGACCTGTCCGCCCGGATGATTATATTTTATGGCATTCTCAACCAGATTATATACGAGCCTGTAAATGAGAATATCACTTCCCGTCATCGTGGTATCCTCACATGCTCCAACGAGCTTTATATTCTTTTCCTGTGCAAGAGGCTCCAGATCTGCCAAAACCTCTTCCACAATGGCATCCACGATAATTCTGTCATCCCTGCCCACGGTCTGAAGCTCACTCATGTCAAGGAGCGTCTTTACCATCCTGTTTAGTTTGTCATTTTGTTCCGTAACCATCCGGATCGTCTGTAATGTGTCTGCATCATTTCCCGGATGCCCGGCAGCATTGTACAGATCCAGCTGCACCTGCATCAATGCCAATGGTGTGCGCAGCTCATGTGCTGCATTTGCGGTAAACTGCCTCTGTATCTCAAATGCATCCGACAGACGTTCGAGCATCTTATTATAGGAAATGCCCAGCTGGTTCAGTTCTTTCACATGACATTCCTCTATGCGTGAATCAGACAGATTCTGGGCCTGCACCGCTTCTATTTGATCTGAGAACTCCCTGATTGGTCTGAGTGCATGTCCACTGATAAAATACGTGGCCACTCCTCCCAGCAGAGCCAGTAATGCTGATATGACCAGACTGTTTCTTTTGTAGTCAGCCTTATTATTGTACGCCTGGACGGAGACTTCTGCTGCAAACTCATCCCACTTATCATCCGGAATACTGATATAGATCTGCTCGGATGTATTCCCTTTCCCATCTCCCTGGGACTCTACCTTCTCCTGCAGGGAATCAATATAATACACACCGTTTTTATAGACAAACAGCGTCAGGCATCCGCATATAATGGCAATACACAATGTAGTGATGCATGTAAGCCTCCATTGCAGCGACATCCTTTTCATCGTTCAGACTCCTCCCGTATTTTATAGCCCTCACCTACCTTGTTCACAATAGGATCGTAACCCAGCTTCGCCTTTAGCTTTTTCCGGAGCGAAGACATATGTACCCGGATCGCTCCGCTAAAGCTGTCTGCCGAGGCATCCCACACATGCTCGATCAGCTCCTCCTGACTGACCGGCCTGCCCAGATTCATAAGTAAATATTCTAATATACCATTTTCTTTTCTTGTCAGCGGAACTGCCTCTCCCTTTGCATATGCCTCACGTTTCATCGTATCAAACTTTATTTCTCCGCACACCAGACATACCTCCTTCTGCACAAATTTCCTTCTTGTCAGACTTCGGATGCGCGCCTCCAGCTCCTGCAGATGGAAGGGCTTTTCCATGTAATCATTCGCCCCTGCATCCAGCCCCTCCACCTTATCCGCGATCTGTCCTCTGGCAGATAAGATGAGGACTTTTGTCTCATCATTGTATTTCCTGAGTTCTCTCAGAATCTCCATCCCATCCATGCCCGGCAGATTCAGGTCCAACACAATCAGATCATAATTCTCCGACAGGATACAAGTGAGAGCCTCCTCCCCATCATAGCAGGTATCCACCTCATACCCTGCAGCATACAAGCTTTTAGCAACCATATCACATATTTGTTTCTCATCCTCAACGATTAATAATCTCATAATTTTCACCTGCTTCTTAACAATAATTTTACAACGTATATTGTATAATACCAAAGTCAGCTGGTCAATCATACAACAACAAAGGAGTAATCATATGTGGAAATGCCAAAAAACAGGTCAAATTGTCCTGCTCATCCTCGGTGCCGCCATGATGGGCTATGGTGCAGCCAGAGGTGAAGCGGCTGCCGTGCTTAGTAAAGCTATCAAATTATGTCTGGAGTGTGTCGGAATTGGATAAGAAAAAGAAATCACGATCAAAAAAAATAGCAGAGCTGCGCGGATGGATACAGGCGGCCGCCACGCTGCTTACGAATATTCACATCCCCAATTTATTTAAGGGTAAAATCTATCAGGGCAATGCTAAAACAGTATGCGTACCCGGACTGAACTGCTATTCCTGTCCTGCTGCGACCGGGGCATGCCCGATCGGTGCTTTTCAAGCAGTGGTCGGATCATCCGGATTTAAGTTCTCATACTACATAACCGGATTTTTCATTTTACTCGGTGTGACCCTGGGTCGATTTATATGTGGTTTTTTGTGCCCATTTGGATGGTTTCAGGATTTGCTTCATAAAATCCCCGGCAAAAAATTATCTACAGCCCGGCTAAAGCCGCTCAGATACCTGAAATATATCATTCTTATCGTTTTCGTTATACTTCTTCCGATGCTTGTAACGAACTCCATAGGAATGGGAGACCCGTTCTTCTGTAAATATATTTGTCCGCAGGGTGTCCTGGAGGGTGCGATACCGCTCTCGCTTGGAAATGCCGCTATCCGGTCTGCATTAGGAAAGCTTTTTTCTTTCAAATGTATGATTTTAATTGCAGTAGTTGTGCTAAGTATTTTATTTTACAGACCATTCTGTAAATGGATTTGTCCGCTTGGAGCAATCTACTCGTTATTTAATAAGGTCAGCCTTCTCAACATGACAGTTGACAGCAGCAAATGTGTCGGCTGCGGCCAATGTGCAAAAGCATGTAAGATGGACGTCGATGTGTGCAAGACTCCGAATCATCCGGAGTGCATACGCTGCGGGGCCTGCATAAAGGTCTGTCCAACGGATGCGGTCTGCTATCAGTTTATGGGAAAATCATGTCAAAAGAAAGACAACCGGTAACTATTTCACTCATTATTATTTTCAAATTATTTAAAAACATTATTCAAAGGAGCAATTACTCATGAAAACAAAATTATCAAAATTATCATTACTTACAATCGTTACACTTTGCACGGCATTATCACTGACCGCATGCGGCGGCACGCAACCGGCAGACTCTAAAAAGCCGCAGGATACCCAGACGGAAACCGGCACACAAGCTGCAGGCGACTCCAAGACGAAGCTGGATGATCTGTATCAGCAGGAGAACCAGTTGTTTGCAGAACATAAAGACGTATGGAACAAGGTGTTTGGCATGATGGATAAGAATGCTGCGAATCCAGATAGCAATTATGCTGACACTCTGGCTGACGCCGTAGAAGCAAATAAGGCTTCCTTTACAGAGGATGAGCTGAAAACACTCACCGGGGATATCGAAACTATACGCACCATTGAGGAACAGATCGCGGAAATCGAAAAAGAAGATGCGGCATCCGATACCAGCGACCAGACCAATAATTCTGACACTGCCTCTCCCTTCAGTGATTTCTCCGGTCAGGATTTTGATGGCAATTCTGTTGACGAAAGCCTGTTCTCCAAAAATGCAGTAACTGTCGTCAATTTCTGGTTTACCGGCTGCAAGCCTTGTGTTGCCGAATTATCGGATCTCAACGCATTAAATGATGAACTCAAGGCAATGGGTGGCGAGGTGATCGGTATCAACACAGAGACTCTGGACGGAAATGAAGCTGCCATAAAAGAAGCTGCCGCTATTCTCGAAAGCCAGGGGGCTAAATACCGCAACATTTCCCTGAACTCCGATTCAGCCGCATGTAAATACGCCTTTAACATTATGGCCTTTCCTACAACTATACTCGTCGATCGGAATGGCAATATTGTAGGCGATCCTATGCTCGGTGGAATCGATAATACGGACAACTATGATACTCTGATGAAGCAGATTCAGTCTGTCATTGATGCAGACATTAATGCAGACAGTTCAAATAAATAATTCACCACGTTTTCTCCTGCCAGCCTGCTCAACAGCGGCTGGCAGGTTTTTCTGTTATCAGCCGGTCACTACGACCGCCACATCCGAAACATCCTCCCATCCTTTACAGCTTCTGCTCGTAACATAAATACGGCTGCCCGTACATCTCACATTTTCCTGCAAGTGCAAACCCTAAATGAGCATAAGACCGGACTGCCTTGGCATTGTTTTCACTCACCATATAATGAATACTCTTCTTTCCGCGTTTTTTCAGTTCTCCCATCGCATAGCGGATCATCTCCCTGGCAATGCCCTGATTCTGGCAGTCAATATGCACCGCCAGCCGCGACACCTCTCCACCCGGCTGCAGATCGGGATTCCAAAACGGCAGCCCTTCCACATTTTCATCCTGATCCAGTGAAATCGCTGCGATGATGGCCTGCCCATCACCCTGATCTTCTCTCATGACAAACAGTGCATCCCTGCCCAGGTCAAAGGCGATCTCCTTCAACCCCGGATAATTCTCATCCCACACACAGCATTCCGTTCCTAGCTGTGAACGGTATAGCCGGTAGATCTCCTCTGTATCCTGCGCGGTCGCAGGCGTAATCTGCCTCATACTTTTATCCTCCTAAAAAGACCACAAACAGTGGTCTTATCGTTCGACTACCGCCTGTGGCCTGTTTTGTGAAATAACTGATTACTCAGTTTTATTATTTTATTTTGTTATTTAGTCTAATTATTTACTTTTTATTTTAAAGATTACTTTTTTCTGTGTGTTTACACGTAACTGGTATCCGCCCTTTACCTTGATCATGCTGTCCGGATCCAATGGCATATATGATACTGTTCCATCGGTAGCGGTTAATATCGCATACGCACGGTTCATTTCGTCTACAGATGAAAATACTTTACTTCCGGTACTTGATTTCACAGATTTAATACGGGCACCATCAGTAAACATCTGCATCCATCTTCCGTTAGAAACGCCAACACCAATATACTGTGTATCACTGGAAAGAATATTCTTTCTGTGTCCGGTTGAATTCATCCATGATGACATACAACTCTTGGGTGTCTGCTGCGTACCTCTACAGATATTCTCCCTCACGACACGAACCTTTGCACTTGACGGAATCGCAGTATCACACGCCTGTCCGTTCGGACGGGTGTGGCTGTAGTATTCGAGCAATTCCTCCTCACGTACATCCGCAACATTCTGAAGCATCTTTGTCATACTCAGAGAATTTAATCCCTGCTTTGCACGCTCTATATTTACAAGACGAAGGATTTCCCATTCATATGAATTTACAGAAATCTTTTTCGACGGTCTGTTCTGTACGATCTTATCATACCATGTACCAATTTCACAGGTACGTGTCTCTGTGCCATCACTGATCGTAACGGTTCCGCCACACTGTCCCTTCTGCTCAATCGTCGGTTTCTGGAAAGCGAAATTCTTTCCAAATTCTATCGTATAACCAGCCGGTAACGCAGCACGCATTGCTTCCTTGGCGGTCTCAACCGATTTCATTGTATCAGAAGATATACTATCTAATGCCTTCCGGACTGCTTTTTCGGCTTTGTCCATCCCGCTCAATGTAGATTCATCCACAGGTTCTGCTTCAAGCTTGCTGATCGTGCCATGGAATTTATAGATATACCGCTGGCTTCCATAGGATATCTCAAATGAGCCAACTGCTGAGCCCTCCTTGAAATCAGTAGCAGCAACTACAACAGCCGGTTTTCCCTGATACCATTCCACCTGTGCGCCGTTTGTAACAGCAGCTTTTGCTGCTTTTAAAAGGTCGGAAGATGTCGTTGAATTGTCATACGCATACGCCGCCATCGCTTTCTCAACCTGTTTCTTTGCCGCATTTACTTTCTTTTTATCGGCTTCTGCATTGCTTGGATCCGTCTTAATCTGCGGTATCTTAACGGTGAACGTTATATTTTCCATGCTGCCGTCATCACCAAGGATCAAGATTTTGGCAGTAATTTTTCCTTCATTAAATGCGCTCGCATTACTGATATAATAGTCATGGTCATAAAAGAATTTCATTCTTACAGCTGTGCCTTCCGGTACATACTTCATCGCCAGCGCCAGAAACTCTTCCTGTGTCATGTCATTATAGGTATGCGTTCCCATATCGTCCAGCGTTTTCTGATCCAGAAAAACGTTTCGGACAATCCTTGCACTGTCCTTCGAACCCGTTGCAGCCGAAGCGACTTGCGGACCTGCGGCTACAAACATACAGATCATTAACAGGATACTTAATAGTCTTTTCATTCTAATACCTCCTCATCCCTTTGAAAAAATAATAATACTATTTTTATTATGCTTCAAAACACAGGAAAAAGCAATTCTTTTTATTTCATGACCAGATCACTACATCCCCGCCTCGTCCAGTACATCCCGCAGCATCGATGCAGAACGCTGCAGCCGCTCCAGTTCATCCATTGACAACGGAATCGGCACCCGCGTCTCCACACCGTTTTTCCCGACGATTGCAGGCATCGACAATGCAACATCCGAGATCCCGTACTCCCCATACATCAGCGATGACACCGGCAGAATCGACTTCTCATCACGCAGAATCACTTCACAGATACGCTTGACTGACATCGCAATACCAAAATATGTCGCCTGTTTTTTCTGGATGATCTCATAGGCGCTGTTTTTGACCTCCTCCGCGATCAGGCGTGTCTCCTGCGCGTGCTCATAGTGCCCGCGCAGCTCACAGAAATCACTGAGCGGAATACCGGAGATATTCGCCCCCGACCAGGCTGCGATCTCGCTGTCCCCGTGCTCTCCGATGATAAAGGCATGCACACTGCGGCTGTCCACATTCAGGTACTCTGACACTGCCCGCTTCAGACGCGCCGTGTCTAACACAGTACCCGATCCGATCACGCGGTTTTCCGTGTAACCGGACAGCTTTGCCGTCACATAGGTGAGGATATCGACCGGATTGGACACGACGAGCAGAATGCCATGAAAATCCCGTTCACAGATCTCCGGTATAATCGAGCGGAAGATCGCTACATTTTTTTGTACGAGATCAAGCCTCGTCTCTCCAGGCTTTTGTCCTGTCCCGGCTGTGATCACGATGATCGCTGCATCTGAGACATCATCATAATCCCCTGCATAGATCTTTGCCGGCTTGGCAAACGGCATACCGTGGCTGATATCCATCGCCTCGCCCTCTGCGCGCCTTCTGTCCACATCGATCAGCACCATCTCTGAGAACATGCCGCTTTGCATGAGTGTAAATGCACATGCTGCACCTACAAATCCACAGCCGATAACCGCCACCTTCCGTGGGTTAGTGGTCTGCTTATTTACTGTCTGACTTTTTCCTTTTTGTTCCATTTGTCTGTTCCTTCCTTTTGCTCATATTTGGCTTCCGCCAAAAAAATTTTCACAAATACATTTATTACATGCATTTTTTAATTGTCATGGGTTCGAACTGTTAAAATATTTTTATTGAAAAAAATTACACATACTTTATAATAGAATGAAAGAAAAAGTACAATTTTATGCGGAGGTTATTCAGATATGAGAAAAACAAAGATCATCTGTACGATGGGACCCGCCACAGAGGCACCCGGCGTGCTCGAAGCACTGGTAGATAACGGCATGAATGTCGCGCGTTTTAACTTTTCGCACGGCGACCATGCAGAACAAAAAGAACGAATGGATAAGATTAAAAAAATCCGCGAAGCAAAGGATCTCCCGGTCGCTATCTTATTAGACACCAAAGGTCCTGAAATCCGTGTAAAAAACTTCAAAAATAATAAAATTGAACTCACGCGCGGTCAGACATTTACCCTGACGACGAGCGATGCGCCCGGTGACGAACACTCAGTGGGCATCACCTGTGGGGAGCTCTGTCACGATGTATCTGTCGGTACAATCGTCCTGCTCGATGACGGACTGATCTCTATGGAGGTCACACAGATCAACGGTTCGGATATCGTATGTGAAGTGCAAAATGATGGTGTACTGAGCAATCACAAAGGCATCAATGTGCCCGGTATCCATCTCTCCCTCCCCTATATGAGCGATAAGGATCGCGATGACATTCTCTTTGGCATTGATCAGGATATCGATATTATCGCCGCCTCCTTTGTCCGCACCAAGGAAGATGTATTAGAGATCCGCCATCTCTTAGAACAGAACGGCGGTGAAGGCATCTCCATTATCGCAAAGATCGAAAATGATGAGGGTGTCAAAAACATTGATGAAATCATCGAAGTATCCGATGGCATCATGATCGCGCGTGGCGACATGGGTGTGGAGATCCCGATGGAGGAAGTGCCGATCATCCAAAAAATGATCATCAAAAAAGTATACGCTGCCGGAAAACAGGTCATCACGGCAACACAGATGCTCGATTCTATGATGAAAAACCCGCGCCCGACACGTGCCGAAGTCACTGATGTTGCCAATGCGATCTATGACGGCACGAGCGCAATCATGCTCTCCGGTGAAACGGCTGCAGGTGCCTACCCGGTTGAAGCACTGCAGGCGATGGCGCGTATCGCCGAGCGCGCAGAAGCTGATATCGACTACCGCAAGCGCTTCTTTTCTATTACGCGCGATGAAAACCCTGATATCACCGATGCGATCTGCCATGCGACCTGTACGACAGCGCTCGATCTCGGTGCCCGTGCGATCCTGACAGTCACAAAATCCGGCTGCGCCGCCCGCATGATCTCACGCTACCGTCCACAGTCTGCGATCATCGCATGTACGCCGAGTGCCAGAGTCGCCAGACAGCTCAACCTATCCTGGGGTGTGACACCGATCGTCATGGAGGAACGCCACCACGTACTCGATCTATTTAACCATGCAGTCGAATGTGCACAAAAAAAGAAGCACATCGAAGAAAATGACATTGTTGTCATCACCTCCGGTGTGCCCCTCGGCCATTCAGGTACAACAAATATGATCAAGGTTCAGCGCGTAGAACCGCTCTCCTGATCATTTTCCAGACTATGTCTGAGAGTTGTTTTACCTTCCATAAAATATATCCGCAAGCGGAGAACTCTCATCAATAATGAGCGTCTTGTTATCACCCTTCATCGTTGCTTTTGCCGCATCAAGGGAACGCAGATACAGATAAAAATCTGCCTTTTCCTCATTATTATAGGCCTCGCTGAGAATACGCATGTACTCTGCCTCGCCTTTGGCGATCGTCTCCTCTGCCTGTGCATCCGCCTCTGACTGCATAACGGTGATCTCCGCCTTTGTGTTGTTGGCGATCTCTTTCGCTTCTTCCTCACCCTCTGCCTGATAGGTAGCAGCGATATTGTTCCGCTCGGAAATCATACGCTCATAGACGGCAGCCTTGTTCTCATCCGGCAGGTCGAGCGATTTCGTCTCGACTGCCAACAGGGTGATCCCATACTGACCCAGCGTATCTCCGATGTTGTCTTTGATGAAAGATGCCAGCTCACCATCCCTGCCACTGATGACTTCCTCCTGCGAGAGCGAGCTGATGACGTTTTTCAGGCTGTTGTATACGATCGTGTTAATGCGGTACTCCGCATTACTTTTCTGCGCGCTGAGCGTCTGTGTGTATTTTCTCGGATCGTTGATCTCCCACAGTACAAAACAGTCTGCGATCATCGATTTCTTATCCTTTGTCATGACATCGCTCACTGCCAGATCATACAGCAACACTTCTTTTTCGATCTTGTCCACATGCTGGATAAACGGCATACGCACACTCAGTCCCGGATTCTCCCTCACATCCACGATCTTTCCGAATTGTTTGATGACTGCGTATTCGTCCGGATAGGTCACGACCAGAGATGAGCCACCCACGATCAGTATAAGCAGCAGACACACGATCACAATCCCTTTTTTCCCTCTAGTTTTTTTCATCTGTAGTACCTCCTGTCTGCGCTGCGTCACCGGAATCCGTGATCGTAAGATCAGCAAAGCTCTCTAATGGCAACACCGTCTGGGTACTGCCGTCACTTTTTGTGATAACCACCTTCATATCCGGTAAAATGTCCTCCATCGTCTCATAGAACATTCGCTGTTTTGTGATAAGCGGATATTTCTTGTACTCATTATACAACTCATTGAGTCTGGCAACCTGTCCTTTTGCCTCATTCACACGCTCCTGTGCCTGTGCATCCGCATTTTTGAGCGTCTCGTCGACCTTTGCACGCGCAGCAGGAATATCCTCATTGCGCTTCTGATTTGCCTTGTTGATCGAAGTCTCCTTGCCCTGCTTGGCATTTTCCACGTTTTTGAACGCATCGATGACTTCTGTCGTCGGCGGCTCTGCGTCCTGAATTGTGATATTCACGAGCTGGATACCGATATCCTCTGCATCGAGACGATCCATGATCTTCTCCTTGATCGATGCCTGGATCTCATTTTTACCTGTCGTGATCACGCTGTCCACATCATAGAGTCCAATCGTGTCACGGATATAGCTCTGTGTGAGCATCTTTAGGATCGCAACCGGATCTTCCGAGTGATACAGATATTTCATCGGATCAGTCACACGGTATTCCGCATAAAAATCCACATTGACAAAATTGTAGTCCCGCGTGATCATAAACGATTCCGAATCAATAGATTCATTCGTATCCTTATCATATCCGATTGAAAAACCATTGATCGTCTTGGGCACGCGCGCCACCTCCTGAATGAGTGGAATCCGCACATGGATACCCGGCTCCCCGATGATCGCAGGTACACCGAACGTCGTCACGACCGCATACTCATTTTCCCGGAGTGTATACACACTGCTGCCAGCCAGATAGACAGCCGCGAGTACCACGAGAATCCAGACCGCGGCACGACCTGCCCTGCCAGCTTTCAGTCTTTTGGGTCTGCGCCCCTTGTTCTGATTATGCTCCTGATTGTTTTCCTGAGTATGCTCCTGATTCGCACCTTCGTCACCCGATGGTGCATCCGTAAATGGCTGCCCCTGATTCACTTTTTTAAACTGCATGGCGTTCCTCCTTTGTGATTTACATTCATTCTACATGTTTTATCCCAGAAAAGCAACAAATGGCATCCAACCATGATCATAGATCATGGCCGGATGCCATTTGATTCAAGGTTTTTATTCCATTATTCCTCAGCGAATAACGGTGTAGACAGATATCTGTCCCCAGAATCCGGCAGTAATGCTACGATCGTCTTGCCCTTGTTCTCCGGGCGGCTCGCGAGGATGGTCGCTGCCTTTAATGCCGCACCGGATGAGATACCTACGAGAATACCCTCGCTGACTGCAAACTTTTTGCCCTCAGCGAATGCATCTTCATTCTCAATCGTGATGACCTCATCATAGATCTTTGTATCGAGTACATCCGGCACGAATCCTGCTCCGATACCCTGGATCTTGTGTGCTCCCGGTGTACCCTTTGAGAGTACGGGGCTAGTCGCAGGCTCTACTGCCACGATCTTTACATTCGGGTTTTTAGACTTCAGATATGCGCCTACTCCGGTCACAGTTCCGCCTGTACCGACACCTGCGACGAAGATATCTACGTTTCCATCTGTCTGCTCCCAGATCTCGGGACCTGTAGTCGCCTCATGTGCTGCAGGATTGGCAGGATTTACGAACTGTCCGAGGATCACTGCGCCCTCGATCTCATTTTTGAGTTCCTCTGCCTTGGCGATCGCACCCTTCATGCCCTTGCTGCCATCCGTCAGCACGAGCTCTGCGCCGTATGCCTTTAACAGATTTCTGCGCTCGACACTCATCGTCTCAGGCAGTGTCAGGATCGCATGATATCCCTTTGCGGCTGCTACGGCTGCCAGTCCGATACCGGTATTACCGCTGGTCGGCTCGATGATGGTCGCACCGGGCTTTAACACACCGCTCTTCTCCGCATCCTCAATCATCGCCAGAGCGATACGATCCTTGACAGATCCTGCCGGATTCAGATACTCCAGCTTTGCGAGAATCGTCGCATCTGTGACTCCTGCCTTGGCAGCATATCTGTTTAATTTTAAAATCGGTGTTCCGCCGATCAGTTCTAATGCACTTTCCTTAATCTGACCCATGATTGTATCCTCCTTTATTTTGCTACTGCACGAAATGCCTCGTCCAGATCCTGAATGATATCGTCAATATGTTCTGTACCGATAGACAGACGGACGGTGTTGGGCTTGATACCCTGATCTGACAGTTCTTCCTCGGTGCACTGGCTGTGTGTGGTAGATGCCGGATGGATGACCAGTGACTTTACGTCTGCCACGTTT
Source organism: uncultured Eubacterium sp. (assembly GCA_934351445.1). GTDB lineage: Bacteria > Bacillota > Clostridia > Lachnospirales > Lachnospiraceae > W0P33-017. Next base: position 23,372 of record CAKRIZ010000006.1, on the reverse strand, counting down.
GCCAGCAGTGAGAACAGTTCCAGATTGTCGATAAAGTCCTTGGCATCCTGCTCGCTGCCCTTGATCTCAAAGGTAAAGATAGATCCGCCGCCGTTCGGGAAATACTTTTTGTACAGTGCCTGCTGCTCAGGATCATCGGATACTGCCGGATGATGCACTTTCTCTACCTGCGGATGATTGTTCAGGTAATCTACGACCTTTAATGCATTCTCTACATGGCGCTCTACACGCAGTGATAATGTCTCTAAGCCCTGTAAAAAGATAAATGCGTGGAACGGTGAGATCGTTGCTCCGGTGTCACGCAGCAGGATCGCACGGATCTTGGTCACGAAAGCTGCCGGTCCGACTGCCTTGGTAAAGCTGATGCCGTGATAGCTCGGGTTCGGCTCAGTCAGAGATGCAAACTTTCCGGATGCCTCCCAGTCGAACTTGCCACTGTCTACGATGACACCACCGATGGTTGTACCGTGTCCACCGATGAACTTTGTAGCAGAATGTACAACAATATCTGCACCATACTCGATCGGGCGAACGAGATAGGGTGTCGCAAATGTATTATCTACTACGAGCGGGATCTTATGCGCATGCGCGATCCTGGCAACTGCCTCGATATCTACAACCTCTGAGTTCGGGTTGCCTAATGTCTCAATATAAACTGCCTTTGTATTTTCCCGGATAGCTGCCTCTACTGCATCCAGATCAAAAATGTCTACGAATGTTGTCGTCACTCCGTACTGCGGAAGTGTGTGCTCTAACAGGTTGAAGGAACCACCGTAGATGTTCTTTGCTGATACGATATGGTCACCTGCCTGCGCCAGATTTTCGATCGTATAAGTGATCGCTGCTGCGCCGCTGGCTACTGCCAGTGCTGCGACACCACCCTCAAGTGCTGCGATACGCTGCTCAAATACATCCTCTGTCGGGTTTGTCAGACGTCCGTAGATATTTCCTGCATCAGCCAGTCCGAAACGTGCTGCTGCATGCTCGCAGTTGCGGAATACATAAGAAGATGTCTGATAAATGGGTACTGCTCTCGCATCCGTCACCGGATCGGCATGCTCCTGTCCTACGTGAAGCTGCAGTGTCTCAAATTTAAAGTTTCTCTGGTCTCTCGTAATCTTTTCGCTCATTTTCATGTCCTCCTTGAAATCTTCTCTAACCGTGTCCAGTTTTGTTTTGAATCACCGGGTTGTTTTCATTTCCTACTTAGTAGATATGTTTTATATGTTTTGTATCATATCCCAACTTTCCCTATCTGTCAAGTAGGTAATTAAATTATTTTTTTGCATTATCTGTCAGGTCTGCCAGTGTCACACCGTCCACATAATCGTTGATCGCCTGATACAGGCCTTCCCAGAATTTTAATGTGGAGCAGGTAGCCTGTCTCTCACACTGGTTCGGCTCATGCTCCAGACACGCAATCGGTGCCAGTGGTCCTTCGACGGTTCGCAGAATGTCACCCACCTTGTACTCTGCCGGATCTTTCGCCAGCAGATAGCCTCCGTTGTTTCCGCGGAATCCACGGACATATCCTGCTTTTGTCAGAAGCGGCATGATCTGCTCCATATATTTTAACGTGATTCCCTGTCGCTGCGAGATCTCCTTTAACGGAATCGCTGTATCCTGCATATGCTGTGCCAGATCAATCATGATCCGCAGCGCATAACGTCCTTTTGTCGATATTTTCATCGTAGGTTCCCCCCTTTCAATGTTACTGTTCACTCGTACCTCGTTCTAGTACATCGAATAATAAGTTTCTGATACATTGACGCCGGATGATTGTTTCATATGCAAGGCGGAGGAATGAGGCGTAGCGGTGGCTACGTCGATTGACGACAACGCAGCAGATGAAAAATCAGCCAAGTCAAGGTGTCAGTTATTTATTATTCGGTGTACTAGTAACGAATTTTGCAAAATTTTAGAAAATTAGCCTGTGAAAGCAAACTGCTTCCACAGGCATCCATTCATACTAATCGTGGCGTTCATCCGCACGATCAAAAGTCTCGCAGAAACGCGCCTGAAAAGACGGTTGTTCACCATATTTATATAAGTGTGAGATATCCCCAAATCCGGTCATCCGAAACAGCGCAATTCCTTCTCTGCGCTCCTCTGTCACCAGGGTTGTGACCGAACTCGGTGCCGCACACATCTGATGCCAGAGCACCATCGGTGATATGCATAGCAGATGGCTGAGCAATACGCACTCTAACCCGAAATGGCAGAAAAATACAAGCGTATCACGACTAGACTGCTCGACACGGTAATGTCTATCCTCGCGTACATAACCATGCGCCTGCAGCAGACGATCAAAATTGTCCGTTACCCAATTGTACTGTGTACGTACCTGATCCTGCGCCATCACCGGATGATCTGCCCATCCCTCATAGTCATAAAACAAAGGTTCACATGTCCAGTCCTGCGGCAGCCAGTCCCAGGTGATCATTTTCCGGTCTGTCACATCCGGTCTGTCGATCGGAGCGTCAAATTCATGCAGCCAGTCGCATTCTGTTGCCGTGCGTCCCATCCGCTTCAAGGTCAGGGATGCCGTATCCTTCGCACGTCCGAGCGGTGACACATAAAACGCACTGACATCCATGCCGGAAATCCGTTCTGCAAGCATCCCGGCTTCTCTCCACCCCTTTGGGGTCAGGGAGTCATGCTCATAATCCGGATCTCCGTGTCTGATAATTAAAATCTTCATAATCTACTCTGTTTACTCATGATCACGATGCATAGAGAAGGAATCCATCGGGTAATTCTTCAGATTGTCCGTAATCTTTCGGTCATCTGCCTGTGAGAGCAGTGCATCACGGTTCTTCTTTGCCGATGTAATCTCTTCAAAACGGCTCGGTCCACCGACACAGCCTCCCTCGCATGCCATACCCTCGATGAAGTCCTCCGGTAATCTGCCGACCTTCATGAGCAGCAATGCCTTCTTGCAATCAGCAGCACCGTTTACGGTACATACCTTTGCATCGCATTCCTGGTCTGTCTCCTTCATATATTCCAGTACAGAAGCGGTCACGCCACCGGCATTTCCATAACGCTTGCCATAGACAGACGCTTCCTGATAAGTATTTGCCTTCGGCTCAAGTTCTACATTCTTGGCGCGTAAGATTGCACGCAATTCGCTGTAGGTCAATACATAGTCTGCATTTCCCTCGATCTTCTGGTCAACGACTTCTGACTTCTTTGCCACGCAGGGTCCGATAAAGACAGTGATTGCTCCCGGATGCTGTGCCTTCACATAACGTGAGACTGCACACATCGGTGAGACGGTCGTTGAAATATGATCTGCCAGTTCCGGATAATGCTTACGGATCATGTTGACAAATCCAGGACAGCAGCTTGTCGTCTTTTTCTCACCGTTCTTATAGGCTTCTAACCACTCTTCTGCCTCACTGGCAGTCGTCATATCCCCGCCAAGACCCGCTTCGATCAGACCCGCAAAACCAAGCTTTTTCGCAACCTCACGGAAGCTCTGCATCGTAATACCTTCACCAAACTGTCCCTCGGTCGCAGGGGCAACAATCGCGTAGATCTCTTTGCCCTCATTCAGTGCACGGATGACATCTACAATATATGCCTTCGAACCGATGGCACCGAACGGACAGCTGTGGATACATTGACCGCAACGGATACATTTTTTCTCGTCGATCACGGAAATACCCAGTTCATTGTAAGTAATCGCATTCACCGGGCAGCTGAACTTACAGGGGCGCTTCAGATGTGCGATCGCACCGTAAGGACAAGCCTTGGCGCACTTTCCACATTCCTTACATTTGTTCGCATCAATGCGTGAACGGTGGTCTCCTGCCGAGATCGCACCAAAATTGCAGGCATTGATACAGGCCTTTCCCAGACAGTTCTGGCAGTTATCTGTTACAACATAGCTAGAGATCGGGCAATCCTCGCATGCAGAACTGATGACCTGAATCACATTTCCGGTATCTTCCATTCCGGGTGCCTTACCCTCCGCAAGTCGAATACGCTGGCGGAGAATCTCACGTTCTTTATACACACAGCAGCGGAATCTCGGGGTCGGTCCGGGGAGCAGATCCATCGGTATATGGTCCCTGGCCTCTTCTAAATCTCCCTCAAATGCATGTTTTGCTACTTCATAGAGAACCTCGTGTTTGATCTTAATGACATTTTCGTCTGCGTACATTCTCTTGTTTTCTCCTCTCGTCGTATTGAATCATTTTCTCATTATCTCTTGTTTCATCATACATGAAATCCATTCTTTTTTCCACAAAAAAATTGTCTTAAATCATGTACATTGTTATTTTTTTAACGTTTACCGTTTTCCCCAGGTCGTTTTTGAGAAAAGAATCAAAATCGGGAAGATCTCCAACCGCCCGGCCAGCATATCCAGAATCAGTACCAGCTTGGAAAATACGCTGAAACCGCCGAAATTACAGGTCGGTCCGACCAGTTCGAGTCCCGGTCCGATATTGTTAAAGCATGCCAGCACTGCAGACAGATTCGTCGTAATTGAGAATCCATCGATCGAGATCAGCAGGAAGCTGACCACAACAATCAGTGCATAGGCTGCCAGATAAGCATTCGTATTCTGCAATACCTTTTCATCTACCGTGCGCCCATTCACGCGGACAACCTCTACTTTTCCTGGATGTACGATCTGGCGCACACTACGTCTGAGCCCTTTGAGCACCAGAAGTGCACGCCCGCATTTGAATCCACCTCCGGTACTGCCCGCGCAGGCACCCAGCAGCATCAGGCACAGCAGGATTCCTTTTGAAAAAGACGGCCACAGATCGAAATCCGTTGTGGCAAATCCGGTCGTTGTCACAATACTCGCCACCTGGAATGCTGCATGGCGGATCGTCTCGCCAACCGTCGCATAATAACCGCGCAGATTCAACACGATCAACACAATACTTCCGAATACAACTCCCAGATACAACCGCAGTTCTTCGTCTTTCCATACACTCTTCACCTGCTTTAGCAGCAGCATATAATAACAGGTAAAATTCACACCGAATAACAGCATAAATACGGTGCACACATTTTGCAGATACGGGCTATAGCCTGCGATACTGTCATTTTTGATGCCGAAACCTCCGGTTCCTGCCGTACCGAAAGCAGTACAGACGGAATCAAACAATGGCATGCCGCCGCACAGTAAAAAGATCGCGTTGAGCACCGTCAATATGATATACAGCACATACAGGATCTCTGCCGTCTGCTTCATACGCGGGACGAGCTTCCCTACCTGCGGTCCCGGGCTCTCTGCACGTAAGATGTGCATGGTAAAGCCCTTGCTCCGCTCGTTTCCCGAAGATACTGCCAGCAAAAACACCAGCACACCCATTCCACCCAGCCAATGGCTGAAGCTGCGCCAGTATAACAATCCATACGGCATGGATTCTACTTCCGGCAGGATCGATGCTCCGGTTGTCGTGAATCCGGATACGATCTCAAATAATGCATCTACATAATGCGGGATCGCTCCGGAAATGAAAAAAGGCAATGCACCAAACAGCCCCAGCACAATCCAGCTGAGTCCGACACAGACCATTCCTTCCTTTGCATGAAAGCCTCTTTTCGTACCACGCGTGAGGGCAACCATGATACCTCCTACCAGAGCCGTAATCAACGCGGAGAGAAGCAGTGCATGTCTCGCTGCTTCTTCCTGATAGTAGAGGCTGATCGCATATGCGGGCAGCATGAAAATCGACTCTATGAGAAGAATCTTTCCGATAAACTTTCCAATCATTTTAAAATTCATTGCTCTACGCCTCAAAAATATCATTCAACTGATAGATCACCGCATCCCTGCTCGTCACAACGATCACTGTATCGCCCTTTTCATAGAAAGAATCTCCACCGGGGATCTCCTGCTTTCCTTTGTGTGTGATACACACAATCAGGACATTTTTCTTCAGGTGAAGCTGTTTCAACGGTTCTCCAATATACCTGGTATCATCATCTACACAGAATTCGAGCGCCTCAGCCTGTCCGTCTGCGATCGTATGCACGGACAATGCGGCTCCCTCCTGATTGTGAAGCGCACGCACATACCGCACGATTGTATTACAGCACAGCTGCTTGGGGCTGACTGTACTTCCAATCGGCAGCTGGTCTAAAATATAGGAATTATCCATGCGTCCGAGCTTGGTGATCACCTGCGGCACCTTACGGATCGTTCCCTGCAGCGAGATGACCATATTCAGTTCATCCAGCCCGGTCATCGTCACCAGTGCATCACAATCATCCATACCTTCGCTCTCTAACAGACGCTCGTCACTCGCATCGCCCTGTATGACTGTCACTCCGGGCAACAGGTTTGCCAGCTGCAGGCACCGGTCATAGTCCTGTTCAATCAGCCGCACGGCAATACCGCCCTGATCGAGCTGTTTTGCCAGATAATAGCTGAGACGGCCGCCTCCGCACAACAGCACACGGCGCACCTTATGGGTAATAATCTTGAGGTTTTTCAACAATGTCTCCAACGTATCTGTCGGGGCAGTCACAAATATACGGTCTCCCGCCAGCAATGTATAGTTGCCATCCGGTGCCACTGCAGAGCCATTTCTGAGCACCGCGCAGATCAGCACTTTACATCCGACAACGGAATCCAGATCTGCCAGCGTATGATTGCACAGCAGGCTGTCCTTATCCACACGCAGCTCGACGATCTCTACACGTCCCTTTGCAAATGTATCCCTCTTTAAAAATCCCGGATATTTGAGCAGACGCTCGATCTCTAACGCAGCCTGTTTTTCCGGGTTGATCGTCAGTGACAGCGGAAATACTTCACGCATCTTTATAATCTGATCCGTATATTCAGGGTTTCTGATGCGCGCAATCGTATGCAGCCTGTCATTCATACTGTGCGCTGTCAGACAGCACAGCAGATTGATCTCATCTGCACTCGTCGCGGCGATCAGCAGATCTGCTTCACTTACACCGGCGCGCTCTAACACATCCATCGTCGCGCAGTTTCCCTGCACTGCCATAATATCGTACAATTCCTCGGTTGATTCGAGTACACGCGGATTGGCATCAATGATCGTAATGTCATATCCCTCAGCAGACAACTGCCTGGTCAGCATCGCACCGACCTTGCCGTCTCCTGCAATTATGATCTTCATAACAAAATCATTCCTCCTAATTTTTTGTTGAAACGAGTAAGATATCCCTACAAATAATCTGCAGGGATATCTCTCATTGTACCATATTCCATTGAATGTGCAACTATCATTTACTTTCTTCTAAAAATCAAAATCATTATAATCTTCCGGTAAAAATCTGTGATAGATCACATGACAACCCTCATCTTTAAAACAGTAATAATAAGGGTCAGCCCCCTCTGTAAACCGGATCAGCAGATCAAACTCGCCATTGTCCAGTTCCGTCATGGTGCTCGCATACGGCTGTGCCCGGAACAACTGCCGCACATCATCCAATGAGGCATGTCCCGTGAGCAGATCTACCAGCTGTCTGATAAACTCATTTTCGCTGCAGTGTGCATGCACATACTCCACACCTTCTTCAGATATCATAAAACAAAACCGGTCTTTGACATGCGTGATCTCTACCGTTCCAAGCTGTGCGGCTGCTTCCTGCGGAAAACTGCCCAGCCGCTCCTGCATCTCATCTGCCGAATCGCTGCAGCCATAAAAATGCCGCAGTGACTGCAACGGATAATACAGCCGGATGGTTTCTTTCCGGTATCCGAGTTTTGCCTGTTCTTCTATAATCAGGTCGATCAGATTATTTTCTAATTGTTTATGGCTCATCATTTTTTCTTCATTTTCACTACTCTCCAATACTTCTTCCTGCATGTGTGCCTCCCGGTAATCCCGATCATTCTTCATCTTATGCTTATGTTCATACATGAGATCATCTGCCTGCTTGAACAGTTCCTCCGCATTCTTCCATTTATCACCGACTGCCCAGCCACATGCAATATGCAGTGTCCACGACTGACCGGACTGGTCACAGTTCTCCCTGATATTCAAATCCAGCTGATCGATCATCTGATACATCAGCACCTCAGACGCATCCGGCAGGATCACCACAAACTCATCTCCGCCAATACGATAGATGCTTCCCTTTTCTGCAAATGTCGCAGATATGCACTGCGCAGCGCAGCGGATCATCTCATCACCCGCCTGGTGTCCATACTTGTCATTCGTATATTTGAGATCATTGATATCCATCACGACCATACCGACATTCACAACACTGGTGAGCTCCTCCTGCGCCTTCATGAATGCAGCACGGTTGCCCAGATCGGTCATGACATCCCGGTAGGCGAGCCTGCGGTATGCCATCGCCTTCGCCTGCCGCCCCATCATATCGTACAGGCGGTCATACGCAGCCCATATGAGCAGAAGCGCAAACAGGAATAATCCTGCGCATACATATAGCGAATACGTGACTGTCGGCACCACGCGATAGCAAATGATCGCCACGATACCCAAAACAACCATCGCGCAAAATCCCGTCATGATCTTGTTCATTCCTTTTATACGGTTGTGGCGCAGCGCAGCAGACACACCCCATATGCAGGCAAATGCTGATGCAAAAATCAGCACATGTATCCACAGCAGCGACTGCTTGAGCGGCACAAGACCGGTGAGATACCCTGCACCCACCAGCAAGAAAACTACACTGTAAATCACTGGCATGACCGCGATTACTTTGATTCGTTCTCCTACCATCCGATTGATAAACATCATTAAAAACATTGGGCATAATAACAATGTGACATACGAAAGCAGCGTGGTCACACCGACATTTCTCCCAAATACAAATACAATCTTGGAATCACAAATCACCCACACCAGACTTGTGAGCAGGAACAATTCCAGATCAATCAGTCCACACTTCATATGCCACTCCATCTGGCAGTTGAGCAGCCGGTAGAAATATGCGATCAACAAAATCACCAGGGCTGCGCAGAGCGAATATACGACTGCATATGCACGTTCTATCAGAAATTTCAGATAAACCATTGCCGCCTTGCCATAGTATGCCTTATATTCCGATGATGTCACAACCGATCTGCTCTCCCCGGAATAGACAACATGTAATCTCTTTCCCACTGCCCATAAAGGCAGCTTGATCCAGTGTACGGATGTTCCTTTGACCATATCTGAATCGTCAAACCGGAAAATCAGTCTGTCATCTATATATACATTTACATTTACCCATTTACTCATCAGGCATAGCACCTCATCTGCCGAAACCAGGTTCGGCATCTGATACACGTAATCCCAGCTATGGTCATCTGTCTGCGTACAGCTCTCCCACTCAATCTGTTCTACGTCGAGTGACGACGGAGCCACTACATGTGCCAGCGGTTCTACTGAAAGACCCTTTAATAATATCAGCAGAAACACGACAGCTACCATGATCAGCAAAGGCTTTTTCAGTTTCATACATCTGTCATACATAGAAACAATACCCCTATAATTTACTCATAATCTTGACATGTTTTTTCAAGACCTTGTAATATCCGGTTCCCTGCTCCTGTCCAAACTTTTTCACAGCCTCCACATTCAGCTTCTGCAGGTTCTTTTTCGGTTCATCAATGTGATGGTAGATCTCCATGACCGCATCTGTTCCTGCCGTATCACAGCCGGTATGCGCCAGTGCCATGGAAAAATAGTTTTTCAGTCTCGCCTTCTTCTTAGGCAGATACCGTTCGGATAAATACATCAGTTCTGCATGATGCTCCTTCATATAATAGTAGATCTCATCACCGATCGTCTGGTCATACATGCACACAAATGCATCATGGAACAGGGTCAGCTTTGTGATCGGTACCGATGCACTCAGCTGCTCAATATCAGCCAGATACTCCGGTTCGAGTTCTCCATGCTCTGCCTCAGGCATCGGAGTCAGTGTATGCACGGATCCGTTCCCGGATGCACCCGCCTTTGCACGCAATGTCTGTGCCAGCTTCTTACACTCGGTACTCTTCATACGGCACACATCCTTGTTCCGCTGTACCCAGTATTTTACTGCTGCGTCAAATCCGGTATCATTTGAAACGATCACAAATGCACGATCCGGTGACACCGCCACACGCGCACCCAGCTCTGTCACAAGCTGGAAATCCAGTGCATTGCTGCCCTCCACACATTTGATCCATTGAATCGGCCGATCAGATAGACTCGTCAGTTCAATGACCTTCTCGTAACTCATATGCGGGCTCTTTTCTGTATAAAATACAAGTATCTCATCCTGTGGATCCATCACCGTCACCAACTGGATCCACACATCATTTACATTCTCACTGTCTACCAGATACACGGTAGACTTGTTCTTATCGTTCATTATCTAATCTCCTATCGGTTTTGACTGAATGGCCTGTTCATTATCATAGCATAAAACGGTTGAGAAAATCTATATAAAATGTTAAAGTATAAACAGTTCCTTTACTTATTTTTTAAGTAATTTTGTACAATTTTTTTAGGAGGATTCTATAGATATGAAAACAAATACGATCTGTGTACAGGGCGGCTATACTCCCGGCAACGGAGAACCCCGCCAGATTCCGATCATCCAGAGCACGACCTTCAAGTATGATACGAGCGAAGATATGGGCAAGTTGTTCGACCTTGAGGCCGAGGGATATTTTTATACCCGTCTGCAAAACCCTACCAACGACTATGTCGCTGCAAAAATCGCACAGTTAGAAGGCGGTACTGCCGCCATGCTGACCTCCAGCGGACAGGCAGCGAACTTCTACGCACTGTTTAATATATGCGGCTGCGGCGACCATATTGTATCCAGCAGCAGCATCTATGGCGGCACCTACAATCTGATCGCCGTCACCATGAAGCGCATGGGGATCGATGTGACATTTGTCGCCCCCACTGCCAGCGACGAAGAACTAAATGCCGCATTCCGACCGAACACCAAAGCAATGTTTGGTGAGACGATCGCCAACCCTGCCCTGACTGTGCTTGACATTGAGCGCTTTGCAAAGGCAGCCCACGCGCACGGTGTGCCGCTCATCGTAGACAACACCTTTGCGACACCCATCGGCTGCCGCCCGTTCGAATGGGGTGCAGATATCGTCACTCATTCCACAACAAAATACATGGATGGACATGCTGCCGCTGTCGGCGGTGCGATCGTAGACAGCGGCAATTTTGACTGGATGGCCCATGCCGATAAATATCCCGGTCTGACCACACCGGATGAAAGCTACCACGGCGTCACCTATGCGGAGCGCTTTGGCAATGGCGGTGCCTTTATCACGAAATGTACGACACAGCTCATGCGTGATCTCGGTTCGATCCAGAGCCCGCAACATGCATTTTTACTCAATCTCGGTCTCGAAAGTCTGCATGTGCGCATGAAACGTCACTGTGAAAACGGACAGGCTGTTGCCGAATATCTGCATGACCATCCGAAGGTCGCATATGTCAACTACTGCGGTCTGCCCGATGACCCTTATCATGAATTAGCAAAAAAATATCTGCCAAACGGCAGCTGTGGTGTTGTCTCCTTTGGCTTAAAAGGCGGCCGTGAAGCAGCCAGCACATTTATGAAGAGCCTGAAGCTGGCTGCGATCGAGACACATGTCGCCGATGCGCGCACCTGCTGTCTGAACCCTGCGTCTTCGACCCACCGGCAGATGAATGATGAACAGCTGCGCGAAGCTGGAGTACCTGCCGAACTGATCCGCATCAGTATCGGTCTCGAAGATATCGATGATCTGATCGCAGATCTCTCTCAGGCGCTCGACCAGTGTTAGCCTGTGACAAACACAAAACATGCACGCCCCTTACGGGTGTGCATGTTTTTTTATAAAAAACTGATAAATTGTAATCACCAATCCTATGAGCAGCATCAGGTAAAAGCTCACGCCTCTTGTAATACACATGGATGCTGTCACGCCCTGTGCAGTAAATATCCCACGGAATGTCCTCCGGTACATCGCCTCCGTGATGCCCTGTGCACCGGGCACCGGCAGCATGTCCACCGCAATATATACAGCGGCCTGCAGCCACATGACCGTCGTCAGTGACTCCCCGCGCATACCCATTCCACGGTACACGACATAAGTCAATGCAAAAACAATCGCACGCTGCAGAATGGTGCCAGCCAGAACTACAATCAGATGTTTCTTATGGTTTTTGAAAAAGGCAAGCGCACTCTGATAATTATCCATAAAATGGTCAAGCCGCTCCTTCCTTGATCCGGCCTGCTTTAACAGATGCAGTTTCACTGCAAGCCATTCCACCTTGCCAAGCAGCATCCGAACGACCGACGGTGTCAGCATCACCATGGTCAGGCCAATCACAAGCAGCGCATTCAGGGACAGTCCCAGCAAAAACAACCGGTAATACCCACGGCCCAGCCATCCCTGCAACGGCTCATTCCAGAAGATCAGTATCCCCAGCCCAAACAATACGAGCACCAGCTTGTACATAAATGCCAGCATCATAAGTGCCACCGAAGCAAACGACCAGGCATTGCCATCTTTTTTCAGATAATACAACTGCATCGGCTGTCCACCGGTAGCAGACGGTGTGATACCCGAAAAGAAAAATCCAATAAATGCACAGCACAGACAGCTCGACAGGCCACTTCTACTGCTGAATGCCCGCAACAGATACCACATCATGATACCTTCCGCGCTCACAAAAAGCACGGCCATCGCGACCGCCAGCAGCAGTGATCCAATGGTCATCTGCTGTAAGGCATGATACACCTCGCCCAATTCCTCATCCCGAAAGACAAACCAGATGGTAAGTCCCATGATTGCCAAAAACAGGATACTATTGATAAATAATTGCTTTTTCTTCTTTTGATCCATGTCATCTATCTTCCAATATCGTATGTATGTTTACTGCCGCGTAGTAAAAATAGCACACTTTTCAGACAGATGCAATCAAAAATATTCAGGCGCAGCTTCCCCGTCTTTTCGCCCCGGTCACCATCTCCCAGTGTTCCAGCACATATCTGCCGATCACCGGATCATACATTTTGCCCAGATTACGCTCAATCTCCTCATAGCAATAGATGAGATCATGTGCCTTGCGATAACAACGGTTTGATGTTATCGCATCGATGGAATCACAGATTGCAATGATTCTGGCTCCGAGCGGGATCTCTGTACCTGCCGCACCTATCGGATATCCGGTTCCATCAAACCGCTCATGATGCATGAGCACAATGTCTGATAATTCGCTGAGTTTTTTTGATTTTCCGAGTATCTGTGCCCCGATCTGCGGATGCTTCTTAATACTCTCAAATTCCTCTTTTGTTAATCTTCCCGCTTTATTCAAAATCGCATCCGGCACACCGATCTTACCAATATCATGCAGATGTGCCGCAATATGAATCTTCTCCGTATCTGCCTCCTTCAGCCCCAGCAATTCACACACCCGCAGTGCCATGTCGCTGACACGCTGGGAATGTCCTGCCGTATAGGGGTCTTTGGCATCCAGTGCACAGGTAATACACTCAATGATCTCATGATAATTGATCTCTGTCCCGCAGAATTCGCAGATCTGATCATCCTCCGGCTGTACCTGCTCCTCTTCCATTGTCTCCACACAATGCTCACAGCAGTCAATCCGATACATATTTTTCCGGTCAATCGCACCGATCTCTTCGAGCAGATTAATCATTCGATATACAGTCGCGGCACCGATTCCACTGTCTATGGCAGCCGCTTTATAATAGATCTCCTTGCAGCAGTCGCAGTCCTCCTGCAGGATCACATCCAGCAGAATCTGCCGCTGTCTGGTAATCCGGCAGCCACTATCCCGCAGTTTCTGGATGATGATCTCCTTTTGCATCTCTGTTTTCATATCCATACCTTCTTTGATCTGGTTAGTTGTATTTTTCTTAAATTAGTTTACTCTAACATTCATTAGTTGTCAATACCAAAGAGCCGCTAACCATTCACCGGAACGAGGTACGAGTGAACAGAAAAAGCTGCCTGATCCCGCCCAGAATGGGATCAGACAGCTCTCGATTTTCTTTTTATTAGCAATTTCTCAGGCACAGACAGTCAACTGTGCCAGACTGCGTCCCTGCAAAAATACCTGCCGGTACACACGGGAACATTTGCCCATTTTATCAAATAAGTGCTGTGCATAGGCAGTATCACAATACACCTTCCACAGCCCACAGCTCTTGCAGTCACGCCCGCCATGCTCGATGAATCCCTTCACATCCTCGAGCGGATAGCCCAGAAATACACCGATCTCATGTGGAAAACAACTATCGTATGCAACCCTCTCCTTCAGATGATTCAGACAGCCGTCGACTCTGTCATCCTCGTATCCATACTCCGCCAGCAGTTCAGATACACCCGTCTGCCGCAGTTCTTTTTCCAGGTGGCTGCGCCGATAAGCGTAGATCAATACAGATGCCTCTCTCCACACCAGCGCTTCGACATATACACCTCGCTCGTTGAGCGTCGCATTCACTGTCCGAAGTTCCTCTCCTGCCAATGTCTCATCTGTATAAAAATAACTGAACAGTCCCGCACTCTTGATACCTGCAAGCGTCGGTGCACAATGTTCTACCAGTTCCTTTTCCAATCGATTTCCATGCATGGCTGCCTCCCTGTCAGTAGCGCATTATAAGGCAGCAAGCTGCTTTCCGAGTGCCTCGCATTCAGCCAATGCCGCTTCATCGGGCATCTCCTGACAGATCAGGCCCTCGCCATTCAGCACGGTCGCACCACTGCCGCTCATGCGGTCTACCCAGTCACGCATCCACTGTCCGTCGCCCCAGCCGTAAGAGCCAAACAGCGCTACTGTCTTGCCACCGGATACCGCCTCTGCCTCTGTAACGAACGGATCCATCACGCTCTCCTCCAGTACTTCAGCGCCCATTGCAGGACATCCCATCGCATAGCATGTTGCGTCTGCCAGATCTGCAGCCGATGCCTCCTCTGCGCGCACCAGTACAGCTTCTTTTCCCGCTGCCGTGATTCCTCTGCCGACAGCTTCTGCCATCGCCTCCGTATTGCCTGACTGGGACCAGTAAATTACAAAAATCTTATCCATCCTATCTTACTTCCTTTCCTGATGATTCATTTTTGGTTCGTAACTGTTCAGTACCCTCACAGTTACTTTTGTTCTGTTTTTCTGTCTGTAGTATGTGCTGATTTAACGCAGCTTACTACAATTTATTGAGTTAGTTTTACTTGGCTATTGTTAGTCTTTTCTAACTTTAAATACAGAATAGCATACCGAAACATAGAAATCAATATCACATACTGATAGGCTTTCTCAAATAACGGCTGCCTGTAAAGCAAAATAAGGAACCCATATTTCTATGGATTCCCTATCATTCGAAACTGCTTCAAACAAGCCATTTACCAGCTTTTTATAATTTTTTCATGCTATCGAGACTGATGAGCAGTGTCGACACGTTGTGCAGCATCGCTGAAGTCGTCGGCTGTATCACGCCGCTGACACCGAGCATGATGAGCGCCGTATTGATCGTCACGATCTTGCGGTAATTGCGCTCGATACGCTTCATCAACGCGGTACTCAGCCTTCTCAGACGAACAATCTCATACAGATCATCCGCTGCGACTGTGATATCTGCGATCTCGCGTGCCAGTTCCGCGCCATCGCTGATAGCAATACCGGCATCTGCCGCTGAGAGTGCCGGTGAATCATTGACTCCGTCACCGATCATAAGCACACGCCGTCCGGCTGCCTTTTCACGCTCGACAAATCCAGCCTTATCCTCCGGCAGCACCTCGGCATAATACTCGTCCACGCCGACTCTGGCTGCCACAGCAGCTGCTGTCCGCTCGCTGTCCCCGGTCATCATGACAATCTTCTTAAAACCGGCATCATGCAGTGCCTTTACGACATCCACACTCTCCGGGCGCAGCGGATCTTCAATACAGATCACGGCTGCCAATACACCATCAATCGCCAGATACAGATGTGAATACTCCTCCGGCAGCGCATCAAAACGCTCCTGATACTCCGGACGGATCGTACTATGTTCATCATCAAACACAAAATGTGCACTTCCGATAATGACACGCGACTCGCCTACATAAGAAGATATCCCATGTGCAACAATATATTCTACCTTCGAATGCATCTCCTCATGATCCAGCCCTGCCTTCTGTGCGGCCAAAACGACCGCTTTTGCCATCGAATGCGGGAAATGTTCTTCCAGACATGCTGCCAGACGCAGCAGTTCTTCTTCATTCATCTCATTCATCGGTACGACCTGTCTGACCGTAGGCTTTGCCTCGGTGAGTGTACCGGTCTTATCAAATACGATCGTTTCTGCCTCTGCGACCGCTTCCATATATTTTCCACCCTTGACAGTGATTCCTCCGTCTCCGGCCTGGCGGATCGCTGAGAGTACAGCGAGCGGCATCGCCATTTTGAGGGCACAGGAGAAATCTACCATCAGCACTGACAGTGTCTTGGTCGCATTTCCGGTCAACAGCCAGGTCAGCGCGGTTCCACCCAATGTCACCGGAACGAGCTGGTCTGCGAGCCGTGCTGCCTTGCCCTCGACAGAGGACTTCAGCTTCTCGGACTCCTCGATCATCGTCACAATACGCTCATAGCGCGAGCTGCCACCGACTTTTTTCACACAGAAAGTGATCTCGCCCTCCTCTAACACGCTGCCTGCATATACATAACCATCTTTTTCACGATGCACCGCCAGCGGCTCACCGGTCAGTGATGCCTGGTTTACCATGCCGTCACCGGATACGACCACTCCATCAAACGGAATGATATTACCCATATGTACAACAACCAGATCCTCTGCCTGTACCTGTGAAGTCTCGACCAATACTTCCTGATCCCCGCTCTTGACCCATACCTTAGATACCTGCAGTGCCATGCTGCGGGCGAGGTCTCCGACAGATTTCTTGTGTGTCCACTCCTCGAGTGTCTCACCGATACCGAGCAGGAACATCACTGAACCGGCTGTCGTTGTATCTCCGCGCAGGATGGACACGCCAATCGCTGTCGCATCCAATACAGCTACCTCGAGTTTTCTGTGCGCAAGACTGTACAGACCGGCTTTCAGATAGTGCAGCGATTTCCAGATGGTCCATGCCGCACGCAGCGGATAAGGTAAAAACAGCTTGCATGCATAGTGCCATGCGATCTGGCTCGCGATCTTGTCTTTGTACTCATTATTTAATGCCCGTCCGGAATTGGTCAAAACTGCCTCCGGAACTTCTACGGACTCATACCGGAATCTTCTCAGCGCCTGAATCACTGACGCGCGATCTCCGGAAAAGCAAATGCAGGCATCAGCCGTCCGTTCATAAACCGTTGCCTGCGTAACAGATTCCAGCGATTTCAGATAATACAAGAGCGTATCCGCCTGTGTCACAGACATACGCCCCTGTATCACATGAATTCGGATTCTGCCCGGAATCTCATGCTTGATCTCAAATTTCATCGATTACTCTGCCTGCGCTTCCTCTGCTGCGGGTTCCTCACACAGATCTTCCTCGTCCAGATCCTCCTGAACTGCAGCTTCCTTTGCCTGTGCACGCTCCTCATTGATCTGCTTTGCCTCTGCTAAAATATCACCGGCATTCTCCTGTACATTTTCAGCGGTCTTCATCACACAGTCCTTCGCACGTAATACTGCTGCGGTACAGCCTGTATACACTTTCTTTGCGTCTGCGCTTGATAAGATTTTGATTCCGGCTGTTCCAAACAGCACACCGCCTGCAAATAATCCGAGTTTTTTAAATTTAAAGATATCCATTTATTTATCCTCCGTTTTTCTTTTTTTCATTTCTGGCACTCTTTTTCTTTGATTCCAAGCAAAAGAAATGCCTCACCTGACTTTGATTCAGTGTTTCTTCCCCAGATGTGAAAATAATCCGGTCTTGGTATATGGCTCACTTTTCATTGAAAGCATCTTGTATCCGGTCTGCTCGATTGCTGTACGCAGTGCCTCCTCATCAAGTTCCTGCTCTGCAATGATCTCGCATGTTCCACTGCTGTGTGAGGAATACACTTTCTTCACACGAAAATCCCTGCGGATCATATCATTGATATGGCTCTCACACATGCCGCATGCCATACCCTCGATCTCCAATGTGGTCTTCACCATAGGCACACCTCCTTATCTTTTATTATCCTTATACATGGATTCCCGCGCTGATAGTTAGAACGACCTAACCGAATTATAGCACATTCTGCATGTGTAGCTGCCTAATTATAATGAGAAAATTTATCAATAACGTTTTCCCTTCTATTGTAAAATGAGAGGCTGCCTTCGCAGCCTCTCATTTTACAATGCGTATTTTATTTATTCCTCAATCATATAGTCTTTGATCACGTTATGGTCTCTGAGTACTTTCTCGACAACCGTTCCTTTAATTGCCTTTAAGAGCGGTTTCTTCAACAGGCCGATCGGTCCGGGAAGCTCGATCTCGAGCGGCGAACGGCCATCCATCAGCTTCACACTGGCATCGAGCAGTTCTCTCACATCATAGACACTGCCCCATACTTCCGGCACACCACGATCAACACCGAGCAGTCCGTAGACTGCCTCCATTGCGGTACGCACAGAATACTCTGTCGTGAAGATCGTATCTCTCGGTGTCTCTGCAAACTGTCCTAAGAATGCGAAGTTCACACAGCCATCCGGAATGACATCCGGTCTGTCGCCCTTCGCTCTGGGCATGAAGAATGCAGTGATATACGGCATCATTGTCGGTACACAGACTGCGCTGTGCTCTGCGAGATCCTCGATCTGGTCGGTCGGTACACCCAGATGATACAGCCACTCCTCGGTGATCTCCTTACCGGTACAATCCTTCATCGGCTTTTTGATATAATCGCCGGGCACATCAGTAAATAATCCGTATACCCATACGCAGACTTTATCCTTATCCTGATCCTTGAACTGTCCCTGACGGTTGATCGTCCAGCTCATCAGCCAGCTTGAATCCTGACAGCTTACGATACCGCCGGTAACGACTCTGCCGCTCTTAGGATCTCTCTTGCATATATTTGTGATATAAGGAATGATCTTGTCATCCAACGTGGTGACTGTCGCAGACTCCCAGTTTGTCTTAGCTATATCAGAACAGAATTTCTCCGGATGTCCGAAGGAAGGATCCTGACTTGCGATGTTTTTCCACAGGCTCCAGCAGCCGCTCGTGCGCACCTCGGCATCTCCGTTCGGTGCATGGTTCTGGTCGCCATAGATCGTTCCCTCTGTACAGCTGCCGTTTGTGACAAATACCAGATCATTCTCTGTTAAAACGATGCCCTGCTCGACACCCTTTACCTTGCACTCGATCGCAGTCGCTACCTTTTTGCCATCCTTGATATCAAAAATGACGTTTGTGACCTCTGTATTGAACTGGAAGTCTACGCCCGCATCCTCAAGATATTTCTGCATCGGAAGGATCAGTGATTCGTACTGATTGTATTTTGTGAATTTCAGGGCACTGAAATCAGGCAGTCCGCCGATATGGTGGATGAAACGCTGGATATACAGCTTCATCTCCAGCGCACTGTGCCAGTTCTCAAATGCGAACATCGTTCTCCAGTATAACCAGAACGTAGAGTCTAATACTTCCTCATCAAATACATCTTCGATCTTCTTGTCATACAGATCCTCGTCCTTCGTAAAGAACAGCTTCATGATCTCCATGCAGCCCTTCTGGCTCAGATTGAACTTGCCATCGGTATGTGCGTCCTTGCCACGGTCGACCGTCGCACGGCACAGTGAATAGTTCGGATCGTGCTTGTTCAGCCAATAGTACTCATCCAGTACCGATGCACCCGGCTGCTCCAGTGACGGAATACTGCGGAACAGATCCCACAGACACTCGAAATGGTTCTCCATCTCACGTCCGCCACGCATCACATAGCCTCTCGTCGGATCAAAGATACCATCACACGCACCGCCTGCGATATCCATTGCCTCTAAAATATGGATGTGATCACCGGGCATCTGTCCATCTCTCACGAGGAAGCACGCTGCTGCCAGGGATGCGAGTCCACTGCCGACCAGGTAGGCATGCTTGTTATCCACACCTTCCGGCTTTTCAGGGCGGGCAAATGCCTCATAGTTTCCGTTTGTATAATAAATACCCTTGCTGTTTTTCTCATTTTTTCCGCGCTCGGTATTGCGGTAGTCCGGGTCTATATGTGCCTCAGTCACCTGCTTCTCCTGACGGCTTTTTTTTGCAAGTGCAGTCGCTCCGACTCCTGCTGCAGCTGCGATCGCTGCCATACCTAATGCTGCATAACTTTTCTTTGCCATATCAATAACCACCTTTCTCGTCTGCTCTGAGTTGTTTTCTTATATCATGTTTTTCATTGCGTTTGTCCTGCATATCTTTATGCAGGCGTTTTATTTAGTATTTCCTGTTTCTGAGTATATGTTACGTGAGATCTGCAAATTTCTCAATATACAAATCGGGGCAGATGATGCGATTGCTATTCATCTGCCCCGATTTGTATAGATTACACATTCATTTTCACCATATTATATGTGACGGTTCCTAATACCCGATCTCCTTCAAAATCCGGTCAACCATCCGCGCATTAGCAAGGGAGAACTCCTGTGTGACTGCCGGTTCTTCTTCACCTGCCACACACCTGCCGAGCTGTTCAACCTCTAATCGATAGTTTTGCGGCACTGCGATCTTTTTGATCTCCTGCGTACCGTCAGACAGGCACACCGTGTAGCTTAGCTCGCCATCCCCATTAAACTCGAACACATTTCCTGCAATCGAACCTTTGGTTCCCTGCACTTCAAAACGATCGATACGGCGGTCCTGATCCGTCGCCAATACCATACCACAGGTAAACGCTGCCTTTTTGCCATGCGCATATTCCATAACCGCAGAGGTGAGCGTATCTATATGTTCCTCAGAAAATGCAGCAACCGCTTTGATCTGCTCCGGTTCTTCTCCGAGAAGCCGTAAGATCAGGCTGGTCGTATAGACGCCCAGATCATAGGTACAGCCACCCAGCGTCTCTCTGCGCATACGGATATTGTTCTGATTATAATCAGATGTAAGAAATGCACATTCGATATAGCGCACATCCCCGATCACGCCTGCCCGGATCTCTCTGTCAACGGCTGCTATGTACGGACTGTGCTGGTATGCAAATGCCTCCATCAGATATACATGGTTTTCCTCCGCTGCGGCGAACATCTCTTTCGCCTGCGCCTCGGACGGGGCGAGCGGTTTCTCACACAACACATGTTTTCCACTCTGTAATGCCCGGATCGCCCACTCACAGTGCATCGTATTCGGCAGCGGAATGTAGACTGCCTCTACCTGCGGATCTGCCAACAGTTCCTCATAGCTGCCATACGCCTTTTCAAATCCGTATTTTTCCTTGAACTGCTCTGCCTTCTCCATGCTTCTGCCTGCGATCGCATACATCTTGCAGTTGTCTGCCTGCTGCATACCGGGTGCTGTACAGTTCTCAAAAATACCTGCGGTTCCCATCACGCCCCATTTAATTGTTCTCATAAATCGTTGCCTCTCTTTCGAAATATCGAATCCGTCTGATTCGTACATTTTATATATTTTTTATATAATATCGCCGTTCGTCAAATGCAAATAAAATTGCCCTGCATCATATTTCCGAAAGTTTTACCGGGCGATGCTCCTTCCATGACTTTCCGGCTGCGATACCCATGCGCACAGGTTCGAGTCCATCCATGATGCCAAGCGCCGTGTCAGTATCCTGCTCAATCGCCTGCACGAAGCTGCGGATCTCCCCCGCATACGCCTGCATATACCGCTCGAGGAAAAAGTATAACGGTTTTTCCCCGGTCACGCCGTCTGCATTACTAATAACAGCTGATGAAATCGTGTCATTCGATACACTCACCATGCCCTTTGAGCCGAACACTTCCACTCTCTGGTCGTAGCCATAGACTGCTTTTCTCGAATTATCGATTGTGACGATTGCTCCGTTTTCCATCTTCATCGTAATCACCGCAGTATCAACATCCCCAGCTTCACCGATCGCAGGATCTACCAGCACTGCTGCCTCCACGTAGATCTCTGTCGCATTGCAGCCCACCAGAAAACGCGCCATATCAAAATCATGGATCGTCATATCGAGAAACATTCCGCCTGACACTTTGATATAGTCCGTTCTAGGCGGCTCCGGATCTCTCGATGTGATCCGGATAATGTGGGGATCACCAATCCTGCCCTCTGCCACAGCACGCTGCACTGCTGAAAAATTATGATCAAATCTGCGGTTGAAGCCGACCTGGTATTTCACCGGATGCGCCTCGAGTGCTGCCATCACCTGCTTGATTCTGGCAATATCATGATCGACTGGTTTCTCGCAAAATACATGTTTTCCCGCCTCAATGGCCTCGATGGATAGCGCTGCATGTGTGTCCGTCGACGAACAGATCAAAACAGCATCAATGTCCGGATCTGACAAGATCTCCCGATAGTCTTTCGTCACACGCCCTACCGCCATCTGCTTTGCCCACGCTGCCGTCTGTTCATTCATATACGGATCTGCCAATACTGTTACCCTGGCATCCGCAACCTGTGTGGCGATGCTTTCCACATGTACCTTTCCAATTCTTCCTGCACCTATGATTCCTATATTAGTCATACTATCACCCTTCCTCTTTATTAATTTGTTGATACTCATGTATTCTATTCATCTGCCCCAATTTGTATAGATTACATATTCATTTTTGACTATAGGCTGCTCACAGCACTCCAAACAGCTGCGTGATGTCCACCTGTCCCTCAATCACTCTGCAGCTTGGCTTCTGCGCATTTTCCAGCATTTTCTCTACTCTGTTTTCAAGTGCCACATGCTTACACATCAGTGCCCAGTCCGGGCAGCTGCAGTTAAAGCTGATTTCACTCGGACTTGGAAACAGACCATGTTCTCCGGTAAACAATTCCTTCATACCGACCGGGAAATTCCCTGACAATGCGCCTGATTCAACGGACTGATTCTGATCTCAACCTTATAGGGTGTTTTCCTCCGTCCCTGGACACGCGCTTCGATTTTCCCTGTCTTTATCTGAAGATCTACCACCGTCCCGGTCCGTACATAACGTTTCCCGCGATCCAGTCTGGACGCATAATCTGCATATTTTTCCAGATGCTGTTCCAGTCCTTTACAAAACTCACGAAATTCACCGGAAGATCCAAGCAGACCATGATTCAGGAAATCAAACAATGACCATAAATTCGTGAGATCGTTTTCAATCGGCGTTCCGGTCATTGCAATACGAAAGAAACGGAAGTTCTTCCTGCGCTTTTTCTGACAGCTTTGCGGATGTGGCGCCATGCAGCACACAGCATTCCATATCCGGTGCAAACTTCTCTTTTTCCCGCTGCCGCAAATGCCTCCTTGACCACATCCGGGAGTATTTTATCATTTCCC
>CAKRIZ010000005.1 GCA_934351445.1 uncultured Eubacterium sp. | reverse complement strand
ATGGCTCACAAATTCCAGATCTTCATCATCAATCTCATCTGAAAACATCCATACATTACCGCTCATCTGTCATTTCCTCCTTACCTTTTCCTGTCGCCGGTTCATGGAATCGTTCCAGATAAGTATCAAAAATATCCTTGTTAATCAGTACCGTTCCATCTATTCTGTAAATTGCACCTGCATCACTTGCAAGCTCCAAAAGTTTCTTATGGGAGATACTGTAAATGATTTCTGCCTGTTGATAGCGCAGATACTGTCTGCGTAATTTTCTAAGCTGCTCTGGTACTTCCTTCATACTTGTAATTGGTTTATAACTTTCACCCATGATGTTTTCCTCCAAAATTAGATTTACTGTTTTACAGAAGCTGACTGCCGGAATATAACTTTCCAGGGACGAAAAAAAGCACCTCTTAGATTAACTCTAAGAAGTGCTCATACTTCATTGCCCAAACCTGTGCCCTTTCACCTGAAATTCGTCATGCTTCATAACGATTCATCATTCTCCCAAATTTTGTTGTCAAATTGTTGTCAAATGCGGTCTGACATCATGGTTTTAGACATTTTATATTTAATTTTAGTACAGCTTTGCACCAGCCGGGATATGGTTATCAACCATCAGAAGATGAAGTTTTTCTTCGCCCTCTTCCTCATGGATTGCACTGAGAAGCATTCCACAGGATTCAATTCCCATCATAGCTCTTGGTGGCAGGTTAGTGATCGCAATTAAGGTCTTTCCAACCAGTTCTTCTGGCTCGTAATAAGCGTGAATACCGCTTAAAATCGTACGATCTGTGCCTGTTCCATCATCCAGAGTGAACTGTAACAGCTTCTTGGATTTCTTAACAGCTTCACAAGCTTTAACCTTTACAGCTCTGAAATCTGACTTGCTGAAAGTATCGAAATCAACAAATTCCTCAAATAAAGGCTCTACCTTTACCTTGGAGAAGTCGATAACTTCTTCTTTCTCCGGTGCTGCTGTGGAAGTGCTGTTTTCTGACTTCGCAGATTTCTTGTCAGCGTCTAATGACTTCATCGTCGGGAACAACAATACATCACGGATCGCCTGTGAATCTGTCAGCAGCATGACGAGACGGTCAATACCGTAACCGATGCCTCCTGTGGGCGGCATACCGATCTCCAGTGCATTCAGGAAATCTTCGTCTGTATGATTGGCCTCCTCATCTCCTGCCTCGAATGCAGCATCCTGTGCAGCGAAACGCTCACGCTGATCGATCGGGTCGTTCAGCTCGGAATATGCATTACACATCTCCCATGTATTGATAAACAACTCGAAACGCTCTACCTTTGTCGGATCTGACGGCTTCTTTTTTGTCAGCGGCGAGATCTCGATCGGGTGATCCATGATAAATGTCGGCTGAATCAGTTCTTTCTCACAATATTCCTCAAAGAACAGGTTCACAATGTCACCCTTTGTATGGCGCTCCTCGTATTCGATATGATGTTCATCTGCGAGCTTCTTTGCCGCTGCATCGTCTGCGACTGCATCAAAGTCAATGCCTGCATATTTCTTGATCGCATCATTCATGGTCAGCCGCTCGAAGGGCTTGCCGAGATCGATCTCAATGCCGTTGTAGCTGATCTTAGTTGATCCGCATACCTTTTCTGCCAGATAGCGGAACATGCTCTCGGTCAGTTCCATCATGCCGTTGTAATCAGTATATGCCTGATACAACTCCATCAGGGTAAACTCAGGATTGTGACGGGTGTCTACACCTTCGTTACGGAATACACGTCCAATCTCATATACGCGCTCTAAACCGCCCACGATCAGTCTCTTTAAATACAGTTCGAGCGAGATACGCAGCTTTACGTCCTCATTTAATGCATTGTAATGTGTATCAAACGGTCTCGCCGCTGCTCCGCCTGCATTGGATACGAGCATCGGAGTCTCTACTTCCATAAAGTCACGTCCATCGAGGAAGTTACGGATCTCCTTGATAATGCGTGAACGCTTGATAAATACTTCCTTGCTGTCCTGATTCATGATCAGATCTACATATCTCTGACGATAGCGGGTATCTGTATCAGTCAGTCCGTGGAACTTCTCCGGCAGAATCTGCAGTGATTTGGTCAGCAGTGTCATCTCCTCTGCATGGATAGAGATCTCTCCGGTCTTGGTACGGAATGCATAACCCTTCACACCATAGATGTCACCGATATCTGACTTTTTGAAATCCGCATAGGGTTCTTCACCAATCGCATCACGTGCCACATATACCTGAATATTTCCCTTTAAGTCCTGAATATTGCAGAAGGATGCCTTACCCATCACACGCTTAAACATCATGCGTCCTGCGATGCTGACATGGATCGGTGATGCGTCCATGATCGCTCTTCGCTCGTTGTAATCGTTATTTACAACTTCTTTTTTCTGTGCATCATCCAGTCCTTCTACATCCGGTGCGGGTCTGCCTGCGAGCAGTTCTTCCTCGTGCTTGGTGTAGAGTTCCTTTACATCTGTACTGTGATGTGTCTGATCATACTTTGTAATGGTAAAAGGATCTTTCCCTGCGTTCTGCAGATCCTTGAATTTATCACGACGTACCTTTAAAAGCTGGTTGGTATCCTGCTGCTGTCCGCCATTCTGCTGATTTTTTTCTGCCATGTTTTCCTCCGATTGATGATTAGTTGGATCTCTGGATCTCTAATACCTTATAAGATAACTCTCCGACCGGGGCCTCGACTGTGACGATCTGTCCGACAGTGGCTCCTAACAACGCGTGTCCAAGCGGTGATTCATTGGAGATCTTGCCCTTTAAGCTGTTTGCCTCAGTAGAACCTACGATCTTGTACTCGAGCTCCTCGTCAAATTCTACATCCAGGATACGTACTTTACAGCCAACGCTGATCTTGTCTAAATCGACTTCATCCTCTACGACTACTTCTGCGTTCTTTAAGATCATCTC
This sequence comes from uncultured Eubacterium sp., assembly GCA_934351445.1. GTDB lineage: Bacteria > Bacillota > Clostridia > Lachnospirales > Lachnospiraceae > W0P33-017. Next base: position 77,494 of record CAKRIZ010000005.1, on the reverse strand, counting down.
GATCTCTTCAATACGCGCCTCAATATCACGCTGCTCATCCTTTGCTGCATCATACTCTGCGTTCTCTGATAAGTCGCCCTGCTCACGTGCTTCTTTGATCTTCTGTGCGATCTCGCGACGCTTTACGACCTTTAAATCCTGCAGTTCCTGCTCTAATTTCTGTAAGCCTTCGTAAGTTAAAATGTTTTTCTTTGCCATTTTACGCTTTACCTTTCTATATTTTAAATTAAAAAAATCCCATTTAACCCATGTATTATAGCTGAAAGTACCTGTACTGTCAAGGATTGCGCGCCTTGGCATGATGTTTTTGGCAACCGTCCGCGCCTTATGGCGTCACTGTCCACAATCCACAACAAATTTGTGCATAAGTTCCTCTAATTGTGGGTAACTTTCCACTTCACTGAGCGCACGTCTGACATGACTCGCTCCATGATATCCTGCGGTATACCATGCCGCATGTTTGCGCATCTCCCGGATACCGACATACTCTCCCTTGAACTCGATCTGCATCCGCGCATGGCGCAGCATCATATCTGCCATCTCCTGCAAGGCCGGCTTCTCCAGCGGTTTCCCGGTCTCCCACTCATGCAGGATCTGGGCAAAAATCCACGGATTTCCCTGCGCACCGCGTGCGATCATATATCCATCACAGCCGGTCTCCTCCCGCATACGGACCGCATCAGCTGCAGTGAGTATATCGCCATTTCCGATGACCGGGATATGCACACGCTCCTTTACCCTGCGGATGATTGACCAGTCTGCCTTGCCGGAATAATACTGCTCTCTCGTCCGTCCATGCACAGCGACCGCCGCTGCACCTGATTCCTGCGCGATGTATGCCATCTCCGGTGCATTCACGTGTTCATCATCAAAGCCTTTACGGATCTTCACCGTGACCGGCCGGCTCGTTGCCCGCGCCATCGCCTCTACGATCTGCCCTGCGAGCAGCGGCTGCCGCATCAGTGCCGAACCCTCGCCGTTGTTCACGACTTTTGGCACCGGACACCCCATGTTGATATCTAAGATATCGAACGGTACGCCTTCATCCTCGAGCCGTCTGGCGATATCGCCCATGATCTGCGGATCTGAACCAAACAACTGTAATGATACCGGATGTTCGCGTTCATCGATTGTGAGCATTGCCCGCGTATTTTTATTATTATATAAGATCGCCTTGGCGCTGACCATCTCCATACAGAGCAGTCCCGCGCCCTGCTCAGCGCACAACAGACGAAACGGCAGGTCTGTCACGCCTGCCATTGGTCCTAATATCAGATTATTTTTTAATGTTACATTTCCGATCTGAAGCGTCTGCAATGTCTCTACCTCTTTTGCTTTTCATAGATCAGGCGCATGCCATCCAGTGTCAGATTGGCATCATAGATGTCGATGGCTGTCGTTTCGGCCGCGATCATCGCACCGAGTCCACCTGTCGCTACGACCTTCAGGTTGTCAAATCCGGACTCTTCACGCACTTTTTTGATAATATATTCGGTCTGTCCGATCTGCCCATAGACGAGTCCCGCCTGCATACTGCTGATCGTCTCCTTCGCCAATATGCTCTTTGGCTTCTTGATCTCAATCTCCGGGAGCTTTGCGGCATCCTGCCACAGTGCTTTTCCCGATGTACGGATACCTGGCGCGATAATAACGCTGACAAACTGTCCCTTATCATCCACCAGATCATAAGTTGTAGCTGTTCCGAAGTCGAGTACCAGCACCGGTCCGCCATATTTTTCATAAGCTCCTACCGCATCCACGATGCGGTCTGCACCGATCTGTGCGGGATGATCGGTGACGATCCGGATACCTGTTTTGATGCCCGGTTCTACGATCAACGGCTCCACATGAAAATATTTGTACAATCCATTGCGCAGCGAATACATCACCGCCGGTACAACCGAGGATACAATCGTCGCATCGATCCGATCCGGGTCGATATCGTTTTCGCGCAACAGACTCTTGATCAAAATACCGTATTCATCCGATGTACGCGGCAGCTTGGTCGTGACACGCAATGTACGCAGCAGCTTGGTTCCGTCGAATACACCGATCGTAATATTTGTATTTCCTACATCCAATGCCAACAGCATGACTATTCCTCCATTTCCTCACCCAAAAAGAATACCCGGAAATACAATTCCAATGCTTCGAGTAATTCTCTTTTTGTATTTTGCAGCTGCTTGATCTTGAGCACACTGCCGATCTCATCATAGAGCAGATCACCGTCCTCGGCCTCTGTCCGGAACTCCAGATTGCCGTCCTCATCATACACTAACTGAAGCGTGCCTCCGACATCCTCGGTATAGAGCACACACATGATCTTCAGTTCATCCTTAATACTCTCCGGCAATCCGTCAAAATTCTCGTTTAAATAATATTTTTTCGTATAAGAGCTCGCTCCACACAAAACGATCTCGTCACTCTCAAACATATCCGTATACTCCTCTCACCGACACTTCTCCGGAATCGACCAGCCGCCGTCCGTCTGCAGTATCTACTTCCAGCGCCCCCTGTGGTGTGATGCCCAGTGCGACTCCTTCATATTCTCCCTTTGGATCAAGAATACGCACGGTTCTGCCCCGATTGACGAGGCAGTCATCATATACTTCTTTCAAGCTGCCCATATCCTGTGTGCGCATGAATATCCCATAAAAATATTCAAACTGCTCACAGACTGCCTCTACAAGCGCCGCACGACTGTAATGTCTGCCACCAGAAGCTAGATACAGGCTGGTTGCGCGGTCGATAAGTTCTTCCGGAAACTGCTCATTATGCACATTGATACCGATACCGACCACAATATGGTTGATATAATCGATCTGCGTGCTCATCTCTGTGAGTATTCCGCATACTTTTTTTCCATCTATCACAATATCATTCGGCCATTTGATCTGTACCGACAGTCCGGTCTGTTGTTCGATCGCATGTGCGACTGCCAGTGCAGTAACCAGTGTCAGCTGCGGGGCATGCTCCGGCAGCAGTCCCTCCGGTTTCAACACGATACTCATAGCGATCGCGATACCGGCCGGAACAATCCATGTGCGTCCACGCCTACCTTTTCCGCTGTCCTGACGATCTGCCACAACGAGCGTTCCATGCGGCGCGCCATCTTCTGCCATCTGCATTGCAGTCGTATTCGTAGACCCAATCACATCAAAACATTCGAGTCTCGAACCAATCCATGTGGTCTTTCGAATGCTCTCCAATTCATTTTTGTTTAACAGATCCGGTGCGCTGCGGATGCAATAGCCTTTATTTGGAACGGAATCAATCTCATATCCCATCTCACGCAGTTGGTTGACTGCTTTCCAGACTGCGGTGCGTGATACGCCAAACTGCTCACAGAGCTGCTGCCCGGATACATAACCCTGCGCATCGCGCAATGCCTGTAAGATTTTTGCTTTCAAGACCATTCACTCCTTCGCCTTATCTGGGCATCGTCGCATACATGATCGCCTTGATCGTATGCATACGGTTCTCTGCCTCATCAAATACGACTGACTGCTCACTCTCGAATACTTCATCGGTGACTTCCAGCTCGGAAAGACCGAATTTCTCATAGACTTCGCGTCCGATCGTCGTCTTCAGGTCATGGAACGCAGGCAGACAGTGCATAAAAATAGCTGTCGGTTTCGCGTTGCCCATCGCTGCTGCATTCACCTGATACGGCTGCAACTCATCGATACGCTCTTTCCATACCTCCGCAGGCTCGCCCATGGATACCCATACATCGGTATAGATGACATCTGCATCCTTTGTCGCATCCTCTACATCCTCAGTCAGGGTAATCGTAGCACCGGTCTTTTTCGCGATCTCCTCACAGATGCCGACCAGCTTCTTATCCGGGAAGTATTTTCTCGATGTACATGCGACAAAATCCATACCCAGTTTCGCACATGTTACCATCAGTGAATTACCCATGTTGTAACGTGCGTCTCCCATATATACAAACTTCACATCCTTCAGATGGCCGATGTGTTCTCGCACCGTGAGCATATCCGCGATCATCTGTGTGGGATGGAATTCATTGGTCAGGCCATTCCATACCGGAACATCTGCATAGCGCGCCAGTTCTTCCACAACATCCTGACCGAATCCGCGGTACTCGATACCGTCAAACATTCTGCCAAGCACACGCGCCGTATCTGCGATACTCTCCTTTTTTCCAATCTGCGATCCGCTCGGATCAAGATATGTCACCTGCATACCGAGATCATGCGCTGCGACTTCGAAAGAACAGCGGGTTCTTGTACTTGTTTTTTCAAAAATCAATGCGATATTTTTTCCACGCAGCTCATCATGCGGGATGCCGTTTTTCTTCTTTTCCTTCAGTTCTGCAGCCAGATCAATGAGATAGAGGATCTCCTCCGGCGTATAGTCCAATAATTTTAAAAAATCTCTACCCTGTAAGTTCATATCTTTTTCCTCCTGTAATGTCCGGAAACACTCTGTATCGCTAAGTTTTCCATATGTATACAACCGCAAAACGGGCTACCGCTCCGGCAGCCCGCTCGTAGTTGCTCATATTCTGTTATTTTTCAGACGCGATCTCTACAACAGACTTGGCCAGACCAGCTACGCCCTGTATCTCGGACGGAATAATAATCTTGGTTGCCTTGCCGTCTGCCGCCTTTGCGAATGCCTCCAGACTCTTGAGCTGGAGTACACCGGCATCAGGCTGCGCCTCCTTTAAGAATCTCAGACCATCTGCATTTGCCTGCTGGATCTTTAAGATTGCTTCTGCCTGACCTTCTGCCTCGCGGATCGTAGCTTCCTTGCGTGCCTCTGCACGTAGGATTGCCGCCTGCTTCTCAGCCTCTGCATCAAGGATCGCGGATTCTTTCTTTCCTTCTGCTACGAGGATGGTTGACTTTTTCTCACCCTCTGCCTTTAAGATTGCCTCTCGACGCTCACGCTCTGCCTTCATCTGCTTCTCCATTGCATCCTGAATCGCCTGAGGCGGAATAATATTCTTTAACTCTACACGGTTGACCTTGATACCCCACGGATCAGTCGCTACATCCAATGACGCACGCATCTTGGTATTGATCGTCTCACGTGACGTCAATGTCTCATCCAGCTCGAGATCACCGATAATATTACGCAGTGTCGTTGCTGTCAGGTTCTCAATCGCCATGATCGGATTTTCTACGCCGTATGCAAACAACTTCGGATCTGTAATCTGGAAATAAACAACCGTATCGATCTGCATCGTTACATTATCCTTGGTGATTACCGGCTGGGGCGGGAAATCGACAACCTGCTCCTTTAAGTTCACACGCTTCGCAATGCGGTCAATGAACGGTACCTTGAAATGCAGACCAACGCTCCATGTATCCAGATAGCCACCCAGACGCTCTACAACTACTGCATGTGCCTGCGGAACGATCTTTATGCAGGAAACGACGATCAGCAACACGATCACCAGTAAAATAACAATCGCTATAATCGGTCCCATAAAAACACCTCCTGAATAATAAATGTATAACACGCATTATAGCAAACAAAAATAAGAAAAACAACTGCTTGCCGTTGTTTTTCTTATTTTCTCATCTGATAGTCTGTGAATTTTTATTTAGAAAAATACGTGATTTCCGATCACAAGTCCATTGCTGCCGTCAACACGGTGAAAATTCTTCCTGCCACTGGTCGGATCTGAGCCTGCGAGTGCATCTGCGGCTGCCTGCCTGCAGGAGCTTGAGATATTGCCGCTCGCCAGAACTCTGGCAAGTGAACCATTGCTCGCCGGTCCGAACTGACTTCTCTGATAGATAACACCTGAGATAGAATTCGGATAGCTTCCGCTGCGTACACGGTTCAATACAACCGCGCCGACAGCTACCTTACCCTCGTAGCACTCACTGCCTGCCTCACACTGGATAATAGCTGCTAACAGTGTCGTATCATCTACAGATGCGCTGGTCGCTTCATGCTGTGTCGCTACTGACGCAGAAGCTGCCGCTGCCCTTTCTGCGGCTTCCTTTGCTTTCTGTGCAGCGATCTCTTCCTCAATTGATACAGCATCCGTTGTACCTAATTTTACTTTGACATAATCCGCAGACACATATCCATTTCCGGCTTTTACCGTAACGGCTACCCAGCCTTCCTTTTTATCCGCTTTTTTGTTAAACAGCAGCCGGTCTTTTTTATCTGCTACGGAAATAACCTGCGCATCCTCGTTTGCCTTGCTTCTGACACGCAATCCGTTCGTCTGCACATATGCGTATTTTTTACATACTTTTTTGGCATTATTATATGCATCCATGCCAAACAGCAGATATTCGTTCTTCACATACCCTTTGACATCACCGGACTTGATCTGTGTCCAGGTCTTTCCCTGCTTGACAACTGTCGCTACAGATGTCGGATACAGCTTGCCGACTACCTCAGCATCCGCATTACCCTCTGTACGGATACAGAGGAAATCATCTACATCTGCCATCACCTTATCCTGCCACTCCTGCTCTGTCTTGGACAGTTCTACCGGTTCTTCCTCTACGACTTCTGCTGCATCTTCTTCTATCGCAGCTGCTTCTGCTGCCTCCTGTTCGGCTGCCGCATCACTCGTCTCACTCACATCGCTCTTAGAAGCAACGGTAACAAGCTGTGTCTCGGTCTTTGCCACAAGTACATCTGCGAGCTGTGCCTGATCCAGCATAGCGTTCTCAGTCTGTTCAAGGCTGGCAACAATACCTGCCTTTGCATTGCCGGCTACTGCAACATCTGTCGGTACCTCGGTGTAATTATCTGCTGTAAATACTGTACTGCATACGAGTACGGCTGTAAGGATCATCAGTGCGATGCCCTGTGTCATTTTCTGATTCATAAAATAACCTCCGCGATATCTGCGTGCTTCATGCACCCCAGAAAGATTTTGGTAGTATTTCTAAATTCTTTGTTACTGGATGTTTACCACATATTTACCATCCATTACCAGTTTCTTACACTAGTTTACACAATTTGTAACTTTTTTATTCGTAATTTATGCGTAAATGTTAAGAATGTTACGAATTTGTTACATGCGCATTATAGCAGAGGATTTTCATTTTGTCAAATCTACGGATACATCTCCGATAATACCGCGTCAAATACCTGTGCATCGCGGATCTGTCTCTGTTGTTTTTGCAGTTCCAGCGCATCCCGCATATTCTGCTCCTGGCGAGAGACAAACTCTGCATCCTGCGCAGGAAGTTCCTCCTCCGTATCCTCTAAGACTGCTTTCAGATAGTCCGCAAGCCGATCTGTTAAATATTTCAGCTGACGGTTCGTGCGTCCCACCCTGATGAACTGACCGATACCCAGGATGATCAATACAATCATCGCTGCCAGTATCAGCTTGTCCGTCTGCGTGTCTAAAAAAAATATAATTCGTGCGCCCATTGCTCCCATAATCATTCCTCCCTTATGATTGAACTGTTTCGATCTGCCATCTATAAATAATGATAGCGCGGTAATGGGCGCATTTCCAGCTTTTTTCATCGCATGTTTCGACACGATTCGCGCGGAAAACGGCAGCGGTACGAGTGAACAGTAAAACAGCAGACGACTCCCTGCGCGATGAGTTCGCGCTTGACTTTTCGTGGGTGATGTATATGATAGTTGATAGACACATATCTATTTATAATTATGAGATCATTGTGATAGATACCGGCAAAGGAGGACTTTGTTTTTATGAAGAGAATACTGCTCACCGGCGGCGGCACTGCCGGCCACGTGACACCGAATATTGCACTGCTTCCACACCTGAAGGAATCAGGTTTTGACATTTCTTATATTGGTTCTTATCAGGGTATGGAAAAGGACTTGATCGAGGCCCAGGGTATCCCATATTACGGAATCTCATCCGGAAAACTGCGCCGCTATTTTGATCCGAAGAACTTTTCCGATCCGTTCAAGGTCGTAAAAGGTCTGGGGCAGGCGATCCATCTGATACATAAACTAAAACCGGATGTTGTCTTTTCCAAAGGAGGCTTTGTATCGGTACCGGTCGTACTCGCCGCAAAGTTCTGCCGCGTTCCCGCAATCATTCATGAATCCGACATCACACCGGGTCTGGCGAACAAGATCGCCATTCCCTGTGCGACCAAAGTCTGTTGCAACTTCCCGGAAACGATGAAATATCTGCCCGCTGGCAAGGCCGTCCTGACCGGCTCACCGATCCGACGTGAACTGCTGCATGGTGACGCTGACGCAGCCCGCGAGCTGTGCGGTTTTGATAATAGCCGTCCGGTACTGTTTATCATCGGCGGCAGCAGTGGATCTGTTGTCATCAATCAGGCTGTCCGCGAGGCTCTGCCTACGCTGTTGGAGCATTTTCAGGTCGCCCACATGTGCGGAAAAGGTCATCTGGAGCCATCGCTTGCACCGACAAAGGGCTACCGGCAGTTTGAATATATTGGCCGGGAACTCAACGATATATTTGCGATGAGCGATATCGTCGTATCCCGCGCGGGTGCAAATTCCATCTGTGAACTACAGGCATTGCACAAACCGAATCTGCTCATCCCGCTCTCGGCTGCAGCCAGCCGCGGAGACCAGATCCTGAATGCTTCTTCATTTGAAAAGCAAGGGTTTTCTAAAGTACTGTTGGAAGAAAATCTCTCTGCCAAGACACTGCTTGACGCAGTGGAAGAACTGTATGCGAACCGTGAACAATATATCACTGCTATGAAAGAAAGCCGCTCGCTCGATTCGATCGATATGATTGTCGATCTGCTGAAAAAAGTCGCAAAATAGATATACAGCATGCGCGCGGAGCGTTTGATGTGATAGGAATTTCCTATCAAATAAAAAAGAGCTGATACCCACATCACCTTAACCGGATATCAGCTCTATTTTTATACTTTTATTTTACTGCAAGTCTCTCCGCCAGCTCGTCCATCTCTTCATCGCTGAAATGGTTCTGTGTCCATGTGAGGATCGGTGCTGCATCCTTATAGCGGGGTATCAGATGCAGATGATAATGGAATACGGTCTGACCTGCGACTTCACCGTTGTTCTGCATGATGTTAAAACCATCACAGTTCAGCACGGTAGTCATATGCGTAGCCATGCGTTTTGCCAGCTTCATTGCTTCACCTGCCAGTTCACCCGGCAGCTCATATACATCTGCATAATGCTGCTTCGGCACGATCAGTGAATGTCCCTTTGCTGCCGGTCCGACATCCATGATCACCTTAAAGTCATCATCCTCAAATAATGTACGGGAAGGAATCTCTCCTGCCATAATCTTACAAAAAATGCAATTCTCGTCTCTCATGTGTATTCTCCTTTTCATTTATTAGACCCGGATTCGTAGAATCTATGCTGTAAATACAAACAATTCATCCAATTGCCTGAGTGTCTTGAAATTTCCCTTTGCCGTCATCTCACCAGTCATAAATGCCCGCTGGAATGTCATCCGCCCGGCAATGATCGACTCTAATACCTCCGGTGTCAGCTTCACATAGACATCCGTATGCTCCTGCTGCCCATAATGACACACCAATTCCCCATTATGAATCTGTATACATAACGGTTTCTTTTTCCCATCTATGATCAGCAGATAATTAACCTCTACATCCTGTCTGCCGGAAAAATGTGACTCAAAATCTATCACATACGCCAGTTCATCATCCTGCGATGTCTGCTGCATCATACCGCGGAAACGCATCGCAAGCTGTTCAATATCTGCCTTTTGCTGCTTAACATAGCTATCATCTGATGCATATTGCGATAGCTGTTCACTTTCCTGCGGTGTGAGCTCCATCTGCGGAGTCCGCTGTACAGACTGTGTAACTGCCTGATTGCTCGTCGGCAGACTCTTCATCTTTTGCGAGATCGTGCGATAGAGATTCTCTGCCTTTTTCTCAATAATCAGCGAATAATCCTGATTCATCTGAAAACTCACCAGATCCTCTACATACCCGCATAAACCATTGCACGGCAATCCTCCCAATGTCGCCCACGCATTCATCAGGCTCAGCTCTGCCTCACGCTCGCCATAAGTTGTAGACATCACGATCGGCTGCATATATGTCTGGGCGATCTTTTCCTTGTCTCCGTACAACCAACAGGAATCGAGAAACTGCTGCATATATCCACCGATACCCAGCCATTCTACTGTCGTTGCCAGAATAATACCATCCGCATCACGGATCGTCTGGGGAAGTGTACTGATACTGCTCTTATGCTCGTAGATATTATATCTCGTCACACTGACACGCAGTTCCGCCAATACTTCTTCCATCTTATTCAATACGTAGATTGTCGGATCGTCAAGCACACCTCTGCCGCCGTAATAAATATTTATCTTCATCTTCTTATCCTTTGATTGTATTCCCGTTATTTGTCTGTATACTTTTGATTTTCATCTCTTGATTTTTATTTTTTGATTTTTATCCCTTTTAGTATAGACAATCCAACCGAAAAACTCAACGCCTTTTTCGGTAAAGTACGATACATACCAGAAATCCCACGATCGCACCGCCGAGATGCGCCCACGCATCCACGCCCTCTACCGTAAACCCATAACTAATATAGAGCACGACTGCAAACAGCATCCGCGGAATACTGATGGACTCGAATTTGCCGCCGTTGCGCAATACGACCCAGAGCAGCGCCCCGATCACACCGTAGATCGCGCCGGATGCACCTGCGGATACGCAATAATCTCCCGTCATGAGCATAACAATCAATGATAAAACACTGCCTCCCACACCGGATAAGAGATAAATCACGGCATACTTCCACTGGCTCACCGCCCGCAATAGCATATCACCGAGAAAATACAGCATAAACATATTGCTGAGCAAATGCTCCACGCCAAAATGCAAAAACATCGCACTGAATAGCCGATACCATTCACCACCCAATACGACATCCGGATACATGGCTCCGTGCAATAACATATAAGCCGCATCCCGCGTATCACCCTGCGTGCTCATAATTACCCAGATTACAATATTTACTGCAATCAAAACGATATTGATGTTGAGCCATTTCCTTCTATATAGATTATGTTCCTGTGTCATCTGATCTTCATATTGTGTCTCATACATGCCTACACAGTAACACGAGATCCTGAGGCTGTCAATGCGCCCGCTTATTGTTGACAGAATTGCGCAATTTTCTTAATATTTTTGCAATATTCTCACTTGACCCTCCCTATGTTCTGATATTATAATAACAGTAACCTGTCGGCTTTACAGATAGCGATGGAGCTGTCTGTAAATGTAGATTACACAGTAAAAAGGAGAAGATATTATGAAAACATGTATGAACCGAATGGTTGCTCTGTTTAGTGCCGGTGCTCTGGCACTCGGACTCGCTGCTTCGGCAGTACCCGCAAACGCAGCATCCGCAAACAAAATGCTTGAGATCCCCGTCAACTATACCAATGACAACTGGGATGCAGACTGGGGCAGTACGTCGAACTCCGAATGCTCACTCTGGGGGCTTGGTGATCCGTCTGCTTTTTCAGAAAGCTACACGGTAAGCTACAAGCTCTATATCCCGACTACCTTTATCAAAGAGGAATCCGCTGTCAATATCATGAGCGGTCTCAGCTTTAATGTAGTCACAGACGAAGAATGGCCGTGGGCAGGCAGTATGGAGCTTCCCGTAGCGGAATATCATGCAGACGGCTCTCTGACCTCATGGGATGAGGCTACAGATCAGGACATTCCGGTCGACTATGCCACAGTAAAAAAATCCGGTGATTTTTATGTAATCTCCTATGAGGCACAGACCACTACCTATGATACAAACGATGCACAGGTAACTGCTACTACCGCGGATTCCGTTGCTCTGGCATTCTATACAATGGTAAAAGGTATCAACATTTCCGCTGCAAAGAGTGCGATCTATCTGGATGACCTGAAGATCACAAAAGCCGACGGAACGGTTCTTGTAAACAGCAACTTCAACGAAAAGCCCGAGGGCAACTGCTTCGTTGCACCGAATAAAGCCGAAAAAGATGCCAAAGACTTAAACATCGCTACGATCAAGAATAACAAAGTCCTGTCTGCTCCTACAAAGGCTACCGTAAAAGTCGGAAAGACGGTAAAGCTCTCTCCGATCTCCAGCCCTTCTGTCAAGGTAACCTACACATCTTCAAACAAGAAGGTCGCTACCGTTAATGCAAAGGGTGTTATCACCGGTAAGAAAGCCGGAAAAGCAGTCATCACGATCAAGGCAAACACAAAAACCGCAAAGGTCAATGTGACTGTAAAATAATCGTTCCTACACAGTCGGGCGAATTCCCGGCTGATCAATAAAATATATATTCTTCTTGTGCGAAACGCAGGTGGTCTCCGGACTTTAACCTGCGTTTTTGCCTGTATAAGAGCAATTCTCCGTTCAGGCAGGTTCCGTTTCTGGAATTCAGATCCTCAATATAATAGGCATCTTCCTCCCGCGTGATCCGTGCATGGCTGCGGCTGACTCCCGGTGCATCGATCTGACCGTCAGCCTGCCCATTTTTTCCTCCGATCAAAAATACATCACCTTCTACCTGAAAGCTCGGCTGCACACCACTACCTACATAGTTTAATCTGCCCTGCGTATGTTCCCCAGCGCCCAGATAAACCGTCGGGTTCTCACATACCGCCGCTTCCTCCTCCGGTTCAAACATATAAATCGGTTCTGGCTGACGATCTTTCTCTCTTTTTCTAAAGCGTTTATATTTCTCCGGTAATTGCTGCAATATTGGATGTAACGCCGGATGTATGAATGACTCTATCCGTTGCGCAAATGAAGTTCCATGCGTTACATTTTTGTTGTGATCATCTGAAAACAATGCAGTTCCCCCGTGCCCTGACAAATCATCCGCCTCTGCCACATCCGTATGTGAGGCATCTGCCTCACCACCTGACTCTGGCATCTCTGCGGTTGGCATAACCTGCTGCCCACCGGACCGAAATGCCTGCGACTGTTCCCGCACATACCGCCATACATCTGCATTGGGCTGTTGACAGTTCTCATACAGGCCATAAGCTAATGCTACCGCTGCCTTGTCACTATGATCGATGTGCGGCAGCAGCTGCTCTAATAGTTCCTGCAACGACTCCCGCGGATCTCTGCTCCACATTGGTTCATAGCATAACCGGATCCGTCCGCCAGCCGTGTCTATAAAAATCTGCTCTGCACGCAGCAACAGATGCTCTGGCTTCAGATAGTATCTGGGCAATTCCTCCTGCAGACCCAACAACACCGCCAATATGCCCTGTAATAATATATGATTCACAGACTGCTGCTGTAAACGATCCGTCAGACTCTGCATTCCGGTGATCTGATACCAGAATGTCATATCTCCCTGATGTTCCATACTCACCCATGTCAGCAAACCGGATAACGGCTGTCTCTGCAGCATCCGCTCCGCCAGTTCCCCATCCGGATTCAGTGGACGCTCTGGTTCGATAATGACCATATAGCTATTCTTCAGATTTCTCTGATACTGTATCTCCAAATAATTCCTCCATTCCCTGTCTGATTGCTTCTGTCCGCCAGATCCGTGCCGTTGGCTCGATCTCATGCAATAATTCCCAGTCGGCTGCTGCCTCTGCGACATCCTCACAACAATCGACCGCAAGCAGCATACCTGTGAGCAATGCTGTCAAAAACAGTGGCAGGAGTATCGCTGCTTCTATCGTATAACTGGCCTGCATCCACCCGGCTGATCTGTGGCTTCTCATATGACACCTGCCAGCATACACACATAAGACACCAGTACAAACGGTATAAACGCTACGGTATCTGTCCTACGCTTCTTGCGCAGTACAAGCAGGCATAATGCATAAATTGCACAGATAAACAGACTGCTGACCAGTAATTCCACATTCTGCTCCATGCCAAGGTAGATCCCCGTGACTATCATCAATACACCGTCTCCGGCACCGATCTTTCCTCCAGTGAACAGACCAAGCAGAAGCAATGCGCCTCCGACGCCCATTCCAAGCAGAATGTTTTCAATCGTCTGCATCTGCCACAACATATGGAATACAATACCGGCAATCCCGAATGCCAATACAACGTTTAAACGAATCTGTTTTTTTCGAATATCCTCTGCCGCACAGATCGTGAGCATTCCTATGACTGCGACCTGGTTCCACATTTCCCGCATGCGTGTCTGCCTCCTGTCTGATTGAGTTTTACCATATAAATCGTTCGTTTCAGTCCATTGCAGGACAATCCCGTGTGATAACGGGTTCCATAATCTGTAATATAAACCGTGTCACCACCCGCAGTGCCGCATGATTCGCAGCGCCGGTAAGTTTCTCCCGAAGCATTACGCAGCGATCGCAGTGCATGCCTGTTCACCGCATGAATCGACAGATCCAGATAATTGCAGGATAATGACCGGTGATATGCCACTCCTTCCGGCGTGATGTACACCCATGCATCATTTCCGGATACTGCTTCTGTCAGTGAACGGTCTCCAATCCACTTTCTACTGCGTGCGCACTGCATCAGCCGATAGCTATAGTTTCCAATCAGCGGGCAAGGCGGCCGCATCTCATACGTGGCATATAATATAATTTCATCTCCTGTACATTCAGAGGATAAGAGCGAGATCCCACTTCTTCCGCCACGAATGAACGCCACCGGACATTCACTGTCCTCGAGCCCTTTCCATAGCAGCAGCTGTGCCTTTGCCAGCAGCGCTGCCTGCGAATGCATACCGTCCGCTATCTCATCATAACAATCGACCGCCAATGAGCGGGAAGCGTACAGCAGAGCCTCCTCCAGACTCTCCTGCACCCATAACACGCGAAATATAAATAAAAAAAATACAAGAAATGTAACAAAAAGCGGTAATATAACTACCATCTCCAGTGTCATGGAACCCCGGCACCGGCAAGTGCGATATGTATCAGCAGATACCCCTGACCCTATCTTTTTCATCTTCGTCTGCTTTGAGGAGAGAGCGATCGTCTGATGACACCGGAGTCTGTCCCCGGTGTAAAATATTATGTGTGAGAATATGGAAAATCGGTTATTGTGGTCTTTTACAAGGAGTTGTTTGTTTTTATGTGGTATCAGAGGTATCTGCTGATACATATCGCATACTATCTTTTCATTCACGTTGTCTGTCCCCCGTCAAATAACTGTCTGCCTCAGATGCCGCGAATTCCAGTCGATCGGCCTCCAGCCGCTGTAACGTGACCAGATCAGAAAATAAAGGTCTCGCCTCGTAGGAAAATGTCGCACGCACAGCCAACAACATGGCATCCATATGAATCTGACGGTCACTACAGGCGGTCTTATACCATTCCATCAGATCCATAGCACGGTAATTCAGAACCTTGGCCGTCTTTAAATATAACAGCTTCTGCAGATAGCCCTGATAATCTTCACCTTGCGTTGTACTCTTTGCCTGCGCGTTTCCTGCCAGTAACGTACCGATCCCGGACAGATCACTGCTCCAGCTGTCCGCTGTCTTCATCCATGGAATGCAGCCGCCGGACAGTAACGTCCGCACATCGAGGATGCTCTCTGCATACGCCCATGCCGCCAGGATTCCCTGCGCGAGCAAAGGAGTCGCGGGCGCGATCGCAAGTGCTGACGCAATCAGCCCCGCCAACTCATATGCCTGCGCCTGTTTGACCTGATCTGATTGCAGATACAGGTAATTGGCGCCTTCCCGCAACAATAAAAGCGCGTGGACGACACCCTTTAGGTTGGCACGGTCTGACGTTTTTCCTGACTGAATATATTCCAGTTCATAATCCAATGCACCGCCACTTGTACATCCAGATGTAAAACAGCCAAACTGCGTCTGCAAAAACTGTTGGTACAAAACAGCCTCATACCATTCCCCTGTGTCCTCCCAAGACTCGTTACCCTGTACCAGATGCCGGTGCTCCAACGTACTTTCCCCATCGATCTGTTTTGCGGATATTGCCATTCCCTGTGGCACTACCAGTGCCAATATGTCTGCCTTTTTTATGCTTTTTATAATATCCATCGGGTTTTCCGGTACCTGTGCCGGTGGCGCAGCAGTTTCACCATTTGCGGCAGACGCTGCTGCCTGTTCTGCTGCCTGCCGCTTCGCATGCTCGATCTGCTGTCCCGCCTGATCCATAGATGTCTGGCTCGCCCTCGCCTCGTCCATCGCACGCTCAGACTGCTGCAGCCTGTCAGATAATGTCTGCAACAGCTCTATCGGATAACGTGCTTTCATAGATTGCACTGCCATTGCCCGAAATGGGGCACCATTATAGTCGGTTGCGAGCAGATACTGCCCAACCTCAGCCTGCGTGACATCCATCTGATAAAAGTTCTGCGTCCCCTGCAACAGATATTTCACCTTTTCCGGACGCAGATTTTTCTGGCTGATCTCTAACAGACGTCCATTCATCTGTGCAAATTGTATGGTTCCGGTACCATAGCCGCCATCCAGCAAAAAGATCCCATATCGTTCGAACAAATCCCTGTCATATTCCGACAACACGCACTCTAATGCATTTTCCCGCTGCATACCGCTATATGCCTCCAGTCCTTTGACGCGTGCACACTCCAATAGCGCCAGCAGAAACGATGCGACTAACAGCAATGACAGACTGGCAAAGACCGTAATGCTCCCGGATGTGGTACGCCAATCAGCCATTTTCACCTTAGACACTTTTACTCTTGCTGCTAATCGTCTTAAAAATGTCCCCGACCAGAGTATTCAGCTTTTCTTTAAAGATCAATACCAATCCAATCAGCACGACTAAAATCAAAATCATCTCTACCGTACCGATTCCGCTCTCATCGCGCAGTACATCCATCGCCTTCCGGCAGCGTATTACGGATCGAATGATCCAATGATCGACTCTGTTCATATCCCAATTCCTCCTATGCGTGATTCTGAATAAATAAATTTATAATTGAAAACTTGCCAATGCGGGTATCATGATGATCACTACTACCAATGCCAGCATAAGCATCATCGGCAGCAACAGCTTTGTCTGCAGCTCCTCACCCCGCTTTTTGATATTGCTTTCCTGCGCATTCAGCGCTTCCTGCATCTCTTTTTCGAGCAGTTTGCCAAGTCCTGCTGTACCTTTTCGCAGATTTTGCACAAGCAGGGTCGAAAAACGCCGATAGACCGATAACTGAATCCGTTCGCCAAACTGTTCGTAAGCAATACGTTCACTGACTCCATCGCGTATCTGATGATATGTTGTACACATCTCCTCGTAGACCGGCTGCTCCCGTCCACTATGCATGCTCTGTGTACACTGCCTTTCATAACCTTGTACCAGCCTCTCCCATGCATAGCCTACCGTCATCCCGGCACCGATGAGCAGAGACATCTGCCCCAGCATCTGCGGATATTCTGCCAGCAGCTGCTCCCTGCGCTGCAGCTGCCTTTTACGTTCATCCTCACGTCTCCCAATCATCACACCTATGACTGTGAGTATACCGAGTCCCAATATCTCATATGGCAGCTTTCCCCGCTCCTTACTCCAGCTAACCCGGTGTCCATCTACCTGACGCGGCAGCCGGAATATGGCATCTGTCGATGCATTCTCATCCGCCAACGCCTGTGTCAACAGATCAAAAAACTGCTCTGTCTCAGACTGTTGTGGCGGATAGACCATAAATGAAAAACGATGCATGGCCTCTGTATCCTCATATTCCATCGTTGCAGTCGCACAGACGAGAGTTCCCTCATCTGCCAATGCATCCCGCTGCAATTCTCCCGACAGGCTGATCACTTCATAATTGTCTAATGTCCAACTGACAGTTATCAATCCATCCATGACGTCTGTCAAAAATACAACCGGCCGCGTGATATGATCCATCGATACATTCTCTCCAAGAAATGCCTGTTCCAGCTCCCCGGCTGCCTGCGCAAAGAGCTCTTTTTGCTCATCTGCGCCCAGATGGCGGTTTTCCACAGTAATCTGATACGGTTCGCAAATTGCCAAATCATCCACTTCCAACTCATAGTTCTGCTCCAGCGATGCCTTTCCCGGTTCCGGACGGCTGATCACATCTGCCAATTGATCCGTAGGTGATCCGCTATCACTTATAAATGCCAGCCATCCAAGCGCTCCGCTTACAAACAGCACCAATGCATAGATCCCATATATCTTTTGTTGTTTTTTCCTGATACACACGATATACCATATGGCACCGATGATCATAAAACAGACGCATAAATACATATTTTCCCCTTTATATCTGTAAAATCTGACCCATCATCCGCTCTGACAGGGCATATGCTGTCAGGTAAACGATCAGGCAGACACTCATGATACAGATTCCTGCCACATTGCCATACAATACATCAAAATAGCCGGGTGATGTCACCTGCAGATACAATAAGATTCCCATTGGCATCAGATTCATGATCCGGCTCTCTAACCGCCTCGCCGCCAGATCTGCCTGCAGCTGTCTCTGAAGCTCGATCTTCTCACCGATCTGTCCGGCTGTTTTTCGGATAATGCCAATAAAGTCTCCGCCACTGCGCTTCGCATAGAAAAATACCTGGCAAAAGCTATTGACATCCTCTATGCCACTGCGCACTGCAAAATCCTGCAGCAATTGCTCCAACGGCACATTCAATGCCAGATGTGCCAGCAGATGGCGCAATTCCTGCACCATCAACGCATCCGCTCCGTACATCTGCTCCATCTCGGCATATGCCTCGCGCCATGCATTCTCCACAGAATAACCAGCGTTTAACGCAGCCGCAACAGACAAAATAGTCTCTTTGAATTGCAGACACAACTCCTGTTTTTGCTGTTGCAGCAGTTGTTTCGCCCGGATCTTCAGATAAACCGGGTAAAATGGTGCCAAAAGACCAAGTGCCAGCCAGGAATCATAAAACAGATCACTGACAAGCAGGATCAATACCGCCGCTTCCGCAAAGTAACGGATACGTTCACGCGGTGAATAGTGATACTTGCGATAATCACCCAAATTGACCCTCCAATCCGGCCGCAAACAGCTTCTCCCTATGAATCAGCGTATGCTGCTGCCTCCACTCACCAATGACCATTCCATCCTGCTCTCCGGTTTCTTCAAAATGATAGATCGGATTCAGCCGGATCTCCCCCTGTGACATACCATCTAATTCCATGATGTCAAGGACTTTCCGGGTTCGATCCCGCAGTCTGCCCAGATGAACGAGCACATCTATACCGGATGCAATCTGCGCACGGATCGCACTGATGGGCAGCTCCATGCCCATGAGAACCATCGTCTCCAGGCGCCTGAGCATATCCTGACAGGAATTGGCATGCCCGGTACTGAGCGAGCCATCATGCCCGGTATTCATCGCCTGCAGCATATCCAGCGCCTCCGCTCCTCTGCATTCACCGACGATGATCCGGTCCGGGCGCATGCGCAGCGCCGTGCGGATCAACTGCCGGATCGATATTTCTGCCACATTTTCCAGATTGGACACACGCGTCTCCAGCCGCACCAGATTGGGTATCCCACGAAGCTGCAGCTCCGCAGAATCCTCGATCGTCACAACACGGACATCCGATGGGATATAGCCGGACAGGGCATTTAGGAATGTTGTTTTTCCAGAACCGGTGCCTCCGGATACAAAGATATTGTACCCGGCAGCGACTAATGCCTGCAGCCACTCTGCCATCTGCTCCGATAACGATCCGATGCGTAGCAGATCCGCCATCTGCATCGGCTTCGCGGGAAATTTTCGGATCGTGATCACCGATCCATCGATCGCAACCGGCTCCAATACAATATTCACACGGGAACCATCCCGCAGTCTGGTATCCACAATCGGCATCGACTCATTGACCATACGGTTTCCCACTGCTACCATGGACTGGATCACATCCTCCAGCTTTTCTCTGGATGCAAACTGCCTGTCCCACTTGTGAATTCTTCCCTGCTTCTCGTAAAAGATCTGTTGATAACCATTGACCATGATCTCCGTGATCTGTGGATCTTCTACCAGTTCCTGCAGCACATCAAGCCCCCTGAGTGCATAAAACACCTGCTGTCTCGCTGATTCGCGCACATTCAGGGAAGCCGCCGGATCACGGTGTTCTATTACTGCCGCATCGATCAGATCCCACAACTCCTGATCTGTGAGTTCACGTGACACATCCATGCGCTCCAGTACAATCCCCTGCAATGCCTGCACATATTCCTGTTTGTCATCTGACTTGCATTCCGGCTTATATTTGTGCATAGCGCCTCCTCTCAGCTTGTAGGCGATCCATTGGCTGTATCGAGATATTTTCGAATAAATGCCGCCATCTCGCCAAACAATAATTCCTCATACATCGACTCATCCAGCGAAAAGCTGCCGCTGATCGCAGGCATTGGAATCACCTCCAGATGGGATGTCCCTGTCTGCACCGGATCCCATCCGAGATCTTCCAGCAGGCGGGCCTGTGCACGGTCGTACAGGGCACCCTCCCGCTGGAGACTATACATACAACTGCAGCTATCGTATACCGCCCGAAGGAAGCTGGGCCTGCATGGCAGATTGACCACGATCAGCCCATATTCACTATCCTGCAGCAACTGCTGTAACAGCTGTGTAAAATCTTCTCCTGTTAAATCTTCCAGATCCATCTGTACACGAACCGGCGGTATATAATCCAGTGATCTGCATATCCGCACAAATGCCGGTAACATATGGCTGATCGGCTGCGTCTGCTTGTGCAATTCATACATAAGATCTCCCACGTTTTTATCAGATATGTCGAAGAATCCGTTGTAATACATAAAATCCAGATACAGCGTCCGTACCTGCTCCGACCGCAGCAGACTGTAAACAACGGCAAATGCCGTCTGCTGGTCATAGCCATGCGGTGAACATACCGCTATCAGCTCCTTATCATGTCCCAATGTCCGAAGTGCACCCGGCAGAAAGATCTGCCGCTCCATTGCCTGTCGGTACAGTTCCCGGATCAATGCATCTGCAGGCTGATAGGGCGATATCTGCCCTTCGCCCAGCCAGAAGATCTGCATGCCCTCCACAGCTTTCGCCTCCTCTACTTCCTGATAATAGGATGCTCCGACCAGACCGATTGGTGCCCCGGACCGAAACAGCATTTGCGGACTGTCACATAATACCGGCTGCAGGCTGCCGCCATGCAGCATCAGATAGGTACTGAGCCCCTCTCCGATCTCCCTGTCTAAAATTGCCAGTCTCGTTTGTATACGCTGCACCTCCTTTTTATACCATCATTTTTTAAGCCACTTGAAATCCTGTAACTGTATAAATAGCAACCAGTTATGAAGCAGTTACGAAATAGTTACTTAGAACTTTTGATTTACAGAAATAAGATCTGATAGATTGTATGGTGATTATAGATGAGAATATGAAAGCTGTCCATGTAGTATCACGAAAAAAATTTTTTTCGCAATACTACAGGTTCATGTACAGTAAAATTGCATAAAGCATTCCAAAACCGCCGATTCCGAGCGTTCCGACTGTGAGAAGGCTCCATACATTCAGTCCCACAAATATGCTCAGCCCGGCTGTTGCAAGCGCACTGTTCGTCGCCATAATCGCAAATGCACCGATGATCATCCGCACCAGAAAACGTAGTAAAAATGCGGCTTTTCTACGCATAACGCTAATGATGAGTACTGCGGCACATGCAGCCACAATCAACAGCATACCGGTCATTGTATCCATATGCACCCTCCTGCCTGCTTTGTACCAATGTACTCGCATTTTTGTAAAATATGCCTATATTTGAATAATCTCCCAATTTGTTGCTTACAATGAATATATACTGAACAATGCCGGTCGCACATGTGCATACAGGCCATGCCGGCATGGCAGGCGCTACACTGCAAAATTATCCCACATGATAGGAGGTTTCCTATGCTGCACCTATTTCATCCAACGACAACAACACCCGAAAATAACCCTCACTACACGGTATTATTAGACGACCTTGAACGCACGAAGCGCGAACTCGAACACGTCTATTCTGCCTTTTCGAATGTGACAGACCCGGATCTGATCGATGCCTATATCTATCAGCTCAATTCTGCACAGCTGCGCTACCGGTTTTTGCTGAATTCCGTAAAAGAATATAAATAGTGTACTGCAACAAAAAAGAGAGGTCTCCCTCTCTTTTTCTGCCGCGCAAAAATGCTATACTAAAAATCCACGGTTATTGCTGCCTCCATCATAGGCGGCTTCATTTAACGCATGCTTTCCATAAGTATATCCTGCATACACCGTCTCCGTATTGTGCATGACCGGTCCGGTCGTATCTTCCGCTGCAATCTGTGCAAATGCATCATACAGCCTGGTCATCACGTTTCTGGCATTGGAGATCGGCTTCTTTTTGTGTGTCGCTAATGCCAGTGCAATCTGTCTGCGGCTATAAGTATACAACGGATACAGCTGCTTCGCCAGATCATATTTGAAGTCCAGAGAATCCTGCAATCTCACAAGTACCGCATCCGCATGCCGGATCGCCATGCGGTAAGGCTCTCCGCCCAGCTCGTATGCCTCCAGTGCATCATCCAGATAAGTAAAAAAGATCTCAAACTGGATGACAATCATCTCACTCGCATTACACTGGGTCAGCCTGCGTGTAAATTCTTTTTTCTTTTCATCTGTCATATCCTGTCAACCCCCGACACCCAAACTACTGCAGGAGCTGTAAAATCTGCTGGGGCATATCATTCGCCTGTGTCAGCACAGAGATTCCTGCCTGATCAAGCACGTTCATATTTGAATAGGTCGACATCTCCTCTGCCATATCCGTATCCATGATACGTGAGATCGCAGCCTCCATATTCTCTACCGTTCCGTCCAGACTGCTCACCGCATAATCCAGACGATTCTGATAAGCTCCGATGCGCGAACGCACGGCACTGACCTGTGCAATCGCATCATCAAGTGCTGCGATCGCCTTATCCGCGCCACCTTTCCGAACCACATTCAGATCATCAATATAGAGTGCCTCACAGGTCACCGAGGGGATTCGCAGATCAATGACCTGGTTCTCGTGTGCACCGACCTGCAGCGTCATGCTGCCGATATTGGTCATCTCCAGGTCAATCGTAGCTTTAGTCGCACCAGCGATTGCATTCTTCAGGACGTTCTGCGTATCCTTTTCCGGATCAATCTCAAAGATCATCTCAAAACCGTTCAGATCACGAATCGTCACTTTTGTGCCATCGGTGAGACAGGTCGCCGTGGAAGAAAAACCCTCGCCATACGGAACCGGCTTTTTCGTAACCGGATCAAGCACATCGTTTCCTTTTGCATCCTTTTTTGTATCCGTGTCACGAATCAACGTAATACCTGCGTCTTTTCCCTCGGGAGTCTTGCCGGTGGCAGGATCCTGTATTTCCTTACCGAATACGGTACCCTCAAGCTTCGCGCTTTTACCGTAATCAACCGTTACCAGATCATAAGCATTGGCTCCGTTTTTTGTCACAGTCACACCCGCGAGTTCACCGAGCTGCTTGAGCTTCTCATAGATCTCATCCTGTGTATCTGTCTTTAAGATCTCTACCGAGCAGCCATTGAGCTCTACAACACCTTCCTGTCCGGCTGTGACCGCCAGATTGGTATACTTGGCTTGCTCCGGAAGCTGTGTAATATCAAATTTGTAATTTTCTGCTGATACATTATCCGATGTCTGGAAATTGCGGATATATGTTCCTGCCAATTCGTTATTGACACTGGGGAAAATGCGAAAATCCTGTGAACCGTCCAGTAAAGCCTGACCATTAAACTCTGTGTCTGTCGCAATACGGTCAATCTCTGCCTGAAGCGCCTCAATCTCCTTCTGGCAGGCATCCCTGTCCTCTGTACCCATCGTATCGGTCGCAGACTGAACCGCCAGTTCACGCATGCGCTGCAGCATGGCATGTGTCTCGTTCAATGCACCATCCGCCGTCTGCATCACGCTCGTACCGTCTGCCGCATTTTTGCCCGACTGATCCAGCGCCTTGATCTGTGCACGCATCTTGTTGCTGATCGCCATGCCCGCCGGGCTGTCCTTGGCTTTGTTGATCTTGTAGCCGGAAGACAGCTTCTCGATAGACGCTGTCAATGCATTCTCTGTCCGGTGAAGCTGTGCATTGGAGATCACAGCTGATATATTCTGGTTTACTTTCATGTTTTGGCACCTCTTATTTTCTCTGTGCGCTTCCCTGCTATTCTATATTCAACCGGCGACGATCCGTGTCACCGTATATTTCTAAATTTTCCTATCTCAGAACTTATATCGGAGGATCAGGCTTCTTTCGTAATCCCTTCCTGCAAAAAACGAACGACTTTTTCCGCCATGCCATACAACTCCTTCGTCTGGATCTCCATGGTCTGTGCATCAGGCGCACCCTCATCCGGGGTCTCTGCCAGTTCGAACCTGACCAGATCGAGATGTCCACTATAGATCGCATGAATCTCATGGTTATCCACATCCGGCTCTCCTTCTGCCAACAACTCGTTCATACGGGGCAGTTCCTGTTGCAGACGATCCGCCCCCGCCCTGGAATCCGATGCAAAATAGCCCTTGACACCGCGGTCTGTCGCCTGCAGTTCTGCTGCCACTTTTCCATAAGCAGCACTGTCCATCGTCACACGCACACGGCCCTTTTTCTCACTAGAGCGCACAATGCGGACATTGACACCCATCACACCCTCACTTGTCAGGATCGGGATCTGATAGCGTTCCTCCCGCGCCAGCTGCGCACCGAGCTGCAACTGTGCGGTCATCATCTGATATTGGCGTACATCCAGGCTCGTCATACCCTCGCGCAGCACCGTCTGCCCACAATGCTCAGCTACTTCTGCCAGTGTCTGCTGCGCATCCGCCAGTTCTTCCGGTGTCTGGGTATGCTCACCTATCTTGTGCAGGATCTCCTCTTTTGCCTTGGCAATCTCATCCAGTAAATCGTCCTTTGTTGCCCGATCAATCACCGTATCATCTATCTGCTTCATCTCATCTGTCAGACCGAATAAACGCCGCAAGGCATCATTGGGATTGCTCAGCATCTGCTGCATCGCCAGTACATGATTAACTGTCACGGGAACATCATATGTCTCCAGCATCTCATAGACCTGCGTACTGCACGCAGCTGCCTCCTGCATCTGTTGGAGCACTTCCCTCCGCCCAGCCGCCTGTGTCGTGTCATCAGACACCGTATCCGGCGCTGACTGCTGTAGATATTCGAGTAGCTGCTCCGGCGTCATCTCACGCCACTTCTGACCGGCCAACAGATCTGCAAACTGCTCCGGCTCCTGTGCGATCTTCTGTACTTCCCGGAAACATTCCGTCTGATAGGCAGACAGGATCTGATCCGAGATCGATGTACCATTACTCTTTTTAGCCACACCACCAAATTGATCATCGACGGTATATTCCATGCCACTTTTTTTGCCACTTCGCACCGCACGCAGCAGATTCTCCATCGTAAGTGGCGCTCCCTGCTGTACCAGCGCACCGATTGCTGCCCCATCTCCGACCTCTACCTGATGGATCAGCCGGTAAATACCGATATAGGAATCTCGTTCTTCCTGTGAAATAGAATGGTTTTGTTCTAATTTCCATAAATACTCACTAAATTTGGTCAAATCATCCGCTCCACCAATGTCTGCGCGGATCATCTGAGCCTGCTCATTCAGTTCGTTGATATCCATCTGCAGTGGATTGATGCCGTCACGGATCATCTCACGTACAACAGCCGGTTTCAGGCTGTCGAACGCCTCCTGCACCTGTCGGTCGGCCAGCTTCATCTGCGTAACGGAATCCGGAGTGATCTCCATCTGATTATAAGCCAGAATCCGCACGGCACGGGCATTGGCCGCTGTCGGCTCCATTTCTATCTCCTGTAAAATATCATCTACATTGCGAAATGCCTTTTTGATCGAATCGCCCATATCACTGCGCGGCGCAGTCATCAGAGTCTCATAGGCTTCTCCCGCTGCCTCCAGCCTGGATTGCAGTTGTGCTCCGGCCTCATGCAGACTCTTCGGAGTCCCATGATATAAGTCACTGCCCAACGCATAGGCAGGCATTCCCCGCAGCTGCTCTGCAATCTCGATCGTCTGCTGAAATGTCGTAATCTGCTCATCAGCCACCACACTGCCATCGGCTGCTAACAATTCTTTATAATAGTTCTGCTCCTGCTGCCGCAGATCTTCAACGAGCTGTGCCAGCGGCCTCGTATCGATCTCCATACCTCGCTTGATCAGACCGTAGTTTGCCTCCGTTGTCATCACCAGCCGCGTCTCCTCCAGAATGCGGCGTGCTTCAATCAGACTCAGCCCTTTCCGGGACGCATCAGCCATGTCTCCCGCGCTGTCGGCGCCATCTGCCGCTGTCTGATTTGATGCCGCTCCAGCCTCGTTCAGCCGATGCGCCTCGCGCAGATTGTCGATCGTCAGTTCCTGGCCATGCTCGATGACATAAGAGAGATCCTCATCTGTCACCTGTTCGATGACCTCTGTGGCTTGTTGCGCCTGCGACTGCCACGACGCATCCTGCACCAGATATGCCTGCGCCGGTTCCCTGCCCTCGGAGACAGCCTCTGCCATCGCTGTCACGACCTGTGCCTCCTGCGGCGGAAGCTGCAGATCCTGCAGCGCCACCAGCGTATTCATATGACCGGCTGTCACAGCCAGATCATTGGCTGCCAGCCATTTTCCAGCCTGAATATTCTCCGGCGCAGGAGTCAGCCCCGCAGCGATCACTACCTGCGTGATCTGCGCGGTGATCGCCTCGTCATCCAGTGTCTCATCCGGCTGCTCCACCTGTTCTCTGCCACCATTGTACTGTGCATAGTACAGATTGCCGATCGTCGGCTCCAGTTCATTATCCAGCATATATTTGATACCGCCCTCATCCAGCGGCTGTAAGTCCTGCGACTGTGCAAATGCCTGCGCATACTGTGCTGCGAGCGCTGCTGAACCTGCCATGGCTTCTAGCTGGGCCTCACTTGGCGTATCCGTAAAATAACTCGTATCTTTACCTGCCTTTGCCAGCTGTGCCTGTATCTTATCCGTCTCCGTCACGATCGTATGAATATCCGTATCGGGCAGTGAAAATCCATCGTTTTCGATCTCATCGGCATGTTCTGCTGTCATTTTATGGACGCCGACAACCATCTCATTTTTCTGTTGCACGGCATCCTTGGAGGCTGCATCGGCCATGATCTCTTCGACCGCTCCGTTCACAGCTGCTTTTCCCTGATCCTTTTCCGGCCTGCCATAAGTCACGGTCTGTGTCTGTGGCGCAGAACCCCTGACGATTCCCTGGGATACCACACGTACCTGATCCTCCCCGGAATGCATATCCGTCCCATATCCACCACTCACCTGTGCCTTTCCAAAGATTCCTTTTGCATTGATTGCACCATTCTGTTCGATCTGCATATCGACGTCCTCCTACTCTGTGACTGTCATTTATTTCGGTCAGTATACACAAAAAAATTAGAGCCACCGCACAGGTGACCCTAATTCACAATCTCATCGTAACTGTTCAGTACCCTCACAGTTACATCTCATCCTTTATTTGTAATTAAATGCAAAAACAACCGCGCCAAACGGAGCCAGCGGATAACCTACCGAATAAGGCTGTCCATCCCACTCTCCTTTTTTTGCTGTAAAACGCTTCGGATGCTCCGCTCCTGTACCACCAAAACGCTCCTCATCAGAGTTTAAGATCAGTCTGTAGCTGCCTGCCTGTGGCACACCTACACGATAATCCGGGCGTGCGACCGGCGTAAAGTTCAGTACACAGATCAGACACTTCTTACCGTCTGAAGATTTGCGGATAAAGCTGTAGATACTGCGTTCCTTATCATCTGCATTGATCCATTCAAAACCATTGCTCTCATGATCCAGTTCATACATCGCCGGATATTTCTTGTACAGATGCAGCAGTTCCTTCATGTAATCATGGATCTGCTGATGTGGCTTCTCTGCCAGCAGATACCAGTCGAGCTCACGATCCTCACTCCACTCACGCAGCTGTGCAAAATCTTGTCCCATGAACAACAGCTTCTTGCCCGGATGCAGCATAAAATAAGTATATGCCAGCCGCAGATTCGCAAATTTGGAATTCTCGTCTCCAGGCATTTTATTGATCATCGAACATTTTAGATGTACGACCTCATCATGCGATAATACGAGTATGTAACGCTCACTCTCATTATAGCTCATCGCAAATGTCATCTTGTAATGATTATTCTTGCGGAAATAAGGATCCAGCTTCATATAATCAAGGAAATCATGCATCCAGCCCATATTCCACTTCAACGAGAAGTTCAACCCACCATCTTCTGCCTTGCCAGTGACCATCGGCCATGCGGTAGACTCCTCTGCAATCATGACAGCTCCCTGATTGCGCCCGGTAATCAATGTATTGATATGTTTGAAAAACTCAATCGCTTCGAGATTTTTATTCTCACCGTATTTATTTGCGACCCACTGGCCATCTTCCTTGCCATAATCCAGATAGAGCATCGATGCGACAGCATCCACACGCAGTCCGTCTACATGATAATGCTCAATCCACATGAGCGCACTGCCAATCAGGAAGTTCTTCACTTCATTTTTGCCATAATTAAAGATCTTTGTTCCCCAGTCCGGATGCTCTCCCATACGGGGATCCGCATATTCATACAGACAGGTACCGTCAAAATTCGCCAGTCCATGCGCATCACGGGGGAAGTGTGCAGGCACCCAGTCTAAGATGACACCGATCTTATGCTTGTGAAGCTGGTCAACCAGATATGCAAAATCCTCCGGTGAGCCGTAACGTGAAGTCGGTGCATAGTATCCGGTCACCTGATAACCCCAGGAACCGTCAAACGGATACTCGGAGATGCCCATCAGCTCCACATGGGTATAACCCATCTGCTTTACATATTTAATCAGTGACTTCGCCAGCTCCCGATAGCTGTAAAATCCATCGTCCTCACGGCAAGGATGACGCATCCACGAACCCGGGTGTACCTCCAGAATGGACATCGGCTCACGATATACATTCTTCTGTGCACGTGACTCCATCCACTCCTCATCTGTCCACACAAAATGGTCGATATCTGCCACTACAGATGCTGTGCCGGGGCGCAATTCCGCTTCGTTTGCATACGGATCAGCTTTGTAATACATCTCTCCGTCCTCACCCTCAATCAGATATTTATACATATCCCCCAATTTAACACCCGGAATAAACAACTCATAGATACCGCACTCCGTCGGTTCGAGCCGCTCCATCTCATGCTTCGTCTCATTCCAGTCATTAAATGTACCAATGACCCACACACGCTTTGCCCCCGGTGCCCACAGATCAAACATCACACCCTGTTTCCGCTTGACCGTCATGCAGTGTGCACCGAATTTCTTATAAATGTCGTAGTGCGTCGCCTGTCCGAACAGATACATGTCCAGTTCTGTAAAATTCCCCATCGCTTTGCCCCCTTATACTATCAGTTATTACTTATTCCTCAAAATCCTTCTCACGAAGTACTACATAATTATTTTCATCGTAGCGCTTGGAAGTAAGAATACCAAACATCTTCTTCAGGCTGCCTCTTTCCACGTGGTCGATTGCCTCGTCTACAATCTCCTTGACCTCCACAAGCGTTGTCGCCTGATCCAGCTTCTGGATACTGCTGATACGCTTATACAGCGCCAGCACAGCCATCGCATCAATGCCGTAGCCGTTCTCCGCAGCATAGGTCTTAGCAAATTCTACCAGCTCATCATTTGTAAAGTATGGAATTGAGATCTTTTGCCCAAATTTTTGCGCAAATCCCTCATGCCGTCCCAGTGCCTTATTGATCTCATCCTTAGAATCTTCGAGAATCACCAGTAATTCACCCGGATGTTCTGCCAGATACATGGACAGCCTGCCCTCTGTCTCCCTGGATAATTCGCCCACACGCTCTATGATCAAACAACCCCCTGCGATCTTTTCAAGCAAAGCCGGAATATCCTTGTGGTTAAGTGCATCCCCGTTGATCTTGCCAATCTGCTTCCCCGGCTTGTGTGTCTTCTGCTGCAGTGTCTTGACCAGATTGGTCGCCAGCATCGTCTTGCCACAGCCTGATGCACCTTCGATCACCAGATTGCCATAAGCACCTGGATTCATGCCATCCAGATACGCCCCGCATCCTGTCAGCGCGCGGCAAATCTGTGCTTCCATGCCATCTACTTTTGTAAAATAGGAGAAACGCTTTGCCATCTCTGTGTCGAACTTATGAATACCGTTGAACAGGGACGGTGTGTGTGTTTCCTCCTGCTTCTCATTCTCACCAAACAGATCCATATTGATCTCCGGTAACGGAGTCGTGGGATCCTTCATCGCTTCCCAGTCAGACATCATCTTGCCAAAGTGGTCATCCTCATCGGCTGCCTCGGTATCGGTATCGGCTGCCTTGGTATCGGCATCGGCTGCCGGCTCTGTGTGCATCTCTGCCTCTGGTTCTGCCACAGCCTCCCCATGAAAAGGCTTCGTTGACAGAATCTGCGATATATCCGGAAAAGAGGCTGCCGCCGACGTCATCTTCACCGGATGCTTCAGCTCGCGGCTGACTACCGACTGCTGTGGCTGCGCAGGTTCCGGCTCATCCAAGGTCTCTGCCTCCTGCGGTACGTCCGATGCTGCCGGGACATCATCCTCATACATCTCCAGGCCTTCTGCTGCTAATTCTGCTGCCAGTGCATCATCAATTGATGATGTGGCAGGGACTTCATCCACCTCACCCTGCAGACGGTCAATCTGCTGCTGCAGACATTCATTGGCATCTGCCAGCGCACGCGATGCACGCTCCACCGATTCCGGTGACTGATTCTCATACGCCTGCTCCACAAGTTCCTTGGTCGTAGCCCCGGCATCCAGTTGCGGAATCACGGCAGTCAGACGATCCATGATATCGCCTGCCTCCTGCAAGGCACGCGCTTTTGCCGATTCCAGCTTGCGCTGCTGTGCGTCTTCCATCGCAGCCTCTGCAGCTCGTTTTGTTTTTTCCCACTCTGCCAGTATATCCTCGATCGTCATCTGACCCCTGACCTGTGGCTCCTGCTCGCTGCGCTCGGGCAGTGACAGTGAGATCTGGCCATCGTATTCTTCTTCTAAGATCTCCTGAAAATTCAGGTTCAGGGAACCATCGATCTCTTCATCTGTCTCATATTCCGCCGGCAGTTCCTGCTCCGTGGCCGGTCGCTCCTCCGACAGCAGCGGCTGTAAATACGGGATCTCCTCCACCATCTTTTTGATCGAATCCATCGTATCGTGTACCGTCTCTTTTTCCGTGGCATCCATAATCTGCTGGATACCGCGCGCGAGTTCCTCCTGCAGATTCTGTGTATTATAACGATCCGCATTGACCTGTACTTCAGGAATATCAATCGTATCATTGATGATCTCGCCGGATTCCAGATATTCATCCGGCCGTACTTCAATAATACCATCTCTCTTTTTGCGAAATTGTCTGTATTTTTCTTCCTGATCCGGACTGAGCGGCTGATAAAGCATCTTCAGTTCCAATGCCTTCTCTACATAAGGTCCGTCACCAAACCACAGGATCAGCTCATCACATGCCTCGATACACTTGTCCGTCATACCGGCCTGATGATACAGATACGCCAATTCAAATGCCCATTCCTCGGTATATTCCTGCTCCTTCAGTTCGCTCAGAATAGCGATCTGTTCCGTAATCGGTTCGCCTTTTGCACGGCTCAGATGATAGCGCAGGATGTATTTGAGTGTATCGTGAGGCGCGATCTCAACAAATTCATCATAATACTCCTGTGCCTCATCAAACTGCTTGGCCTCAATTGCAATCTCAGCCAGTCGATAAATAATCTTCTTTCCAATCGGAGATCTGTCATATGCCATGAGAAACAGCTCTTTACTATCCTCATAACGCCCGTTCTGCTGGTAGATCTCCCCGACCAGCATCAGAGAATTCACATTGCGCACCTTTCGCCAATTGATCCCATCAGCAATCTGCGCCGCTGCCGCATAGTTTTTCTGTCCGGCGAGCGTCTCTATCTCATCTAGTTTTAACTTATATTCGTACTTATCCAAAATGTCCACCTCGTACAGAACTGTACTTTATTTCACATGATCTGGTACCAGTTGTCGGTACCAGCTATTCATCGTATGCTATATCTAGGTATACGTATCATTATCTTACCATACGGATTCGTTCATGTCAAAAATTTAACCGAAGAAAAGACAACGAAAAAGGCAGCGAACCGCTGCCTTTTCCGGCTAATTTTCCTTATGGTCTTCTGTCTGATGTTCCTGCATATCCGGGCTGTCTGCCTGCTTGGAAACCTTTTTTTTCTTTCCTCCGAAATGAAATGGCTCATTGTGCACCCAGTCGTCCGTATGCAGTTCCTTCGTCTGCGGATCTACATGCGTCACCTGCGTATATTCCAATGAATTCACCGGCAGTTCACGCCGTTTGAGCAGATAAGCGATCAACTGCTGGATCAGGTAGTAGATCACTGCAAATGTCGGCACACCAAACAACATACCGACAAACCCGAACAATCCACTGCCGACCATGATTGCAAAGATAACCCAGAAGGACGAAAGTCCCGTTGAGTCCCCGAGGATCTTCGGTCCGATAATGTTACCGTCTACCTGCTGCAGAATCAGTATAAAAATCAGCAGATACAGACCATGCATCGGATCTGTAATCGTAACGATAATCACACAGGGCACAGCCCCGATCAGTGGTCCAAAGAATGGGATCACATTCGTGACACCTACGATCACGCTGACGAGCAGTGTATATGGCATCTTCAGGATCCAGCAACCGATAAAGCAGATGATACCAATAATGATTGAATCAATGATCTTTCCTATAATAAAGCCACCAAAGATCTCATCGATACGGTGCGCTGTATGCACGAGCATATTTGCCTGCTTGGTTGGCACAATCGCAAAAATAATCTTTTTTGCCTGACCTTCAAAGCGCTCCTTGTCAATCATCACATAGACCGATACGATCAGTCCAATGACAACGTTTTTCAGCAGTACAACCATATTGATTGCGCTGAGTGTCAATGTCTGCACATAACTGTTCATCTTTGGCAGAATTGAGGTCTGGAACCAGTTTTCAAGGTAATCAGTCGCCGTTAATAAATAAGCCTCCCAGTTTCCGTCATGCTTGCCCGGAAATTGCAGATTATTATACCATTCGATAAAGTTCTCCACATTCGCTGACATCGTATTCACCAGGTTCATAATACTCTGTATGAGCGCCGGTACGACCATATAGATGATCAGACCAAACAACATCAGAAAGATCACTACCGTGAGTATACTCGAGATCGTGCGGATCGTATGCTTTACCTTCTCTTTTTTATTTACCTTCGGTAAAATAAGTCCGCATAAGCCCTCATCGATCCGCCTCATAAGCGGATTGAACAGGTAGCCGAGCACCGCGCCGATCAATATCGGCTGCAGCACCCCCAGCATCACAGAACATGCGTTTTTTAATGCTGCATATTTGAAAATCACTGTAAACACAATGATGCAACAGCAAAATACGAGAAAGATCAGTACACCGATCGCCAGATATGGACGGATGTCCCAATCCGAACGTCGGATGCGCTGTTTTTGTTTGTCGTCTGTCATAGACCAATCTCCTTTCAGTCTAATGATTTCCCGATGAACACTCTCTTTATTCTCTGTAACTATGAAACCCGGTTGTAATTGATGAGGCATCCCTTCAGGATGATCTCGCGCTCATCATCTGTCAGATCGCCGAGTGTCATTGTAAACTCCTTCAATCCGCCATCTTTCACTGCATAAGCGGTGATGACATCTGCCTTATTTTCAACTGCTGCACGGATTCCGGGTACCCAGATATAATCTCCGTTCGCAAACGGCAGTTCTCCTTCCGGAATGATAAAAGGCAGCATACCCCAGTTGATGAGGTTTGAGCGATAACGCTTGGTCGCATATTCGTTCGCAATATTCGCCCATCCACCGAGCACCTTCTGGCAGGAAGCAGCCTGCTCACGCGCAGATCCGTCTCCAGGTTTTACTGCAAAGATTGTACTTCCGATACCAAAATTCGTATGGTCTGCCTCCGGGAACTTTGTCTTGACCACGCTCATGACTGCCTTTAACTCCGGCAGCTCCTGACACGGATGCTCCCCTGCGATACGGGCTTTCTCAGCCTTCTGTACTTCCTTGGCACGCGGTACATAATCCGGATCTTTTCTGGAAAGCGTAAATTCTGCCAATCCAAGCGGATTCGAGCGGTAAGAAGATGTCTCTCCGGAAGGAATCAGCTCATCCGTCGTCGTGACAGGATCGTGAATCTCTGATACTACTTTCAGCAGCAGGTTCTCTGTCAGCGCGGACATCTCCGGCCAGTCCTTGATGTTGGGTCCGAGCTTGATCGGCTCCTCCGGATGTGCCACACCCTTACTGTCATAGACACGATTCTCATAAATAGTCTTATCGAAGAAATATCTCGGCTTCGTATATTTTACATCGAAATCTGTCGCTGCGGTCAGATAACCCTTGTT
Source organism: uncultured Eubacterium sp. (assembly GCA_934351445.1). Lineage (GTDB taxonomy): Bacteria > Bacillota > Clostridia > Lachnospirales > Lachnospiraceae > W0P33-017. Next base: position 43,047 of record CAKRIZ010000005.1, on the reverse strand, counting down.
TGCAGCAGTCGCTGCGATGGAACGCGCATCCATGAGTGCCACGGACGCGATCTGTCCATTCTGAACCTTAGATCCCTCGCGGTTCGGGAAGTTTCTCGTAGAATGACGGATCGAAAAACCATTATTGGACGGTGTATCTCCGGCACCGAAACAAGGTCCGCAGAATGCGGTCTTTAAAATCGCGCCTGTCTCCATAATCTTCGCCGCTGCTCCGTTCTTCACGAGTTCCATATAGATCGGCATACTTGCAGGATATACACTCAGTGTAAACTCATCCGGTCCGATGCTCGCACCATTTAAAATATCTGCTGCGTCGCAGATGTTCTCAAATCCACCTCCTGCACAGCCGGCGATGATTCCCTGATCGACATACAATCTGCCGTTTCTGACCTTTTCCTTGAGGTTGAGGTCTACTGCTCCATTGAAGCTGACCTGTGCACGCTTCTCACAGTCATCCAGAATATCCATCAGATTCTCGTTCAATTCACGGATTGTATATGCATTGCTCGGATGGAACGGCATAGCGATCATCGGCTCGATCTCGTCCAGATCAATCTCAATACAGCCATCATAATAGGTAACTGCTGCCGGATGCAGTTCTTTGTAGTCCTCACTTCTGCCATGGATGTCATACCATTCTTTCACCTTTGTATCGGTACTCCAGATAGATGACAGGCAGGTTGTCTCCGTCGTCATGACATCGATTCCAATACGTGTATCGACACTCAGGTTTGCCACGCCGGGACCTACGAACTCCATGACCTTATTTTTTACATAACCTTTATCAAATACTTCTCCGATGATCGCGATCGCTACGTCCTGCGGTCCGACACCGGGCTTTAAACTGCCCTTTAAATATACGGCTACAACACCGGGCATCTTAATATCATAAGTCTGTGACAGCAGCTGTTTGACTAACTCCGGTCCACCCTCACCCATTGCCATCGTTCCGAGCGCTCCGTAACGGGTATGTGAGTCTGATCCGAGAATCATCCTGCCGCCACCAGCGAGCATCTCCCGCGCATACTGGTGAATGACTGCCTGATGCGGCGGTACATAGACACCGCCGTACTTTTTCGCACAGCTAAGGCCAAACATATGGTCATCTTCATTGATCGTTCCACCGACAGCACAGAGAGAATTGTGGCAGTTCGTCAATACATAGGGAATCGGGAATCGCTCCAGTCCTGACGCACGCGCGGTCTGGATAATACCGACAAATGTAATATCGTGGCTTGTGAGCTTATCGAATTTGATCTGCAGCTCATTCATATTTCCGGATGTATTATGATCCTGTAGGATATTGTAAGCCAGTGTTCCTTTTTTTGCTTCTTCCTTTGCAGGTGCGCTGCCTGTCTTGCTCTGCAGGAGTGCCGCTGCATCACCGGTGTCTGAAATGATCTCGTTTTCATTTACCAGATAGACACCACCATCATATAATTTCATCATTCATCCTCCCATGTGTTTTATTTATGCTTGAAAAAATGCCGCTTGCGCCGGTCATTTGTCTCCGATAGGCTCTCTTTTTCAGAAGCCTGTTCACTCAGCCCCTCTACATCCCAGGTCACACCAGACAGATTGATCTGTTCCTCCCTGGCTGGAAATTCTTCACCCCCGGCTGTATCTCCTTCTTTAGGCGCAGCCGATGTATTTGCTTTTTCGTCTGTCGCAGACATGTCTGCCTGCGTATCTGTCGACTTGTCCTCTCCATCTTCATCTTCGATATCGATGCCCGCATTTTTGAAATATTCCTTATTGATACGGATCTCCGTCTTGACATCCGCGAACTGGCTCTTTTCCTTCTGTCCAAACCGTCTGCCGTGTTTTTCCTTTTCCCGCTCAATCTCCTTATTGCGTTCCTCGATCAGCGACAGATACTTTTCTGTATCGAGCAGATCCTGCAACTGGGACTTCAGCTCGAGCTGATTCGTCCGCACGATCTGCTTCTTCTCCTCCAGCCCCTTGAGCATCTCGTTTTGCACCTGGCGGATCTGCTCTGTAGACTCATCCATGATCGCCTGTATATGATTCAATGCCTCATCCGTGTACATGACTGATGCCGCATAGATATCCTCTGCCTTGCGGCTGGCATCCCAGATGATCTTATCTCCCTGTTTTTTATGTTCCCGTTCTGCCTTGTCCCTGCTCTGCTTCGTGAGCTCATATTCCTCCATGATCTCATAAATACTGGCATTGAGACGGTCAATCAGACCAAACATCTCCTGTTTGTTGACGATGATCCGATCCTGACTGTAGGACTCACTGCGCGATATCAGTACATGTATGTCTCGCAGTACTTTTTCCAATTTATCCTGTGAACTCATAATTGTCCCATGACCTCTCTGATTATATATAACGAATCTGCGTACTTCCGGTCTCCACCAGTCCGATCGGCAACGGCCGCTCACCAGTCTCTTCGACCAGCTCTATCACACGGGCAACATCCTCCTCTGCCACGATAAAGAGCATGCCGATACCCATATTACAGGTTGTCCGCATCTGCTCCAGCGGCATATTGCCATCCTGATGCAATACCTGATAGAGCGGCGGGATATTCTGTTTCGGCTGTTTGATCACTGCGCCCAGATTCTTTGGCAGCAGCTTATGAAGTGCAGTATCTAATCCGCCATGTGCCACCTGTATACATCCACCCAGTGCAATATCTGCTCCCCGGATCGCTTCGAGCGCGCTCTGATAGCAGCGCGTCGGCTGCATCAACAGCTCACCAAGCGTACTCTGTAAATTCTCGTAATAGACCTCCATACTAGTTTTTGTCAAAAACAGCTTTTTCTTTGCCGCAACATATCCGTTGTTATGTAAACCATCCGAGGCAAGTCCAACAATCACATCTGCATTTTTCACAGGTCTGGTACTGCCTCCCCTGCTGCGATCCATGATGCCGACCGCAAAGCCAACCATATCATATTGATCATAATGAAAAATGTCCGGCAGCTCCATGATCTCACTGCCCGCATATGCGACTCCCAGTTGTCCACAAAGCTCCTGCGCACCCTGTTCCAGATCTTCGATCTTGTCCTTTTTGGGTCTGGCGCAGGATATCGTATCGTAGAAAAACAATGGTTTTGCGCCCATCGCAGCCAGATCATTGACACAGACTGCCACGCAATCTTTTCCTATTGTATTGTATCTCTCCAGTTCTGCCGCTATGGATAATTTTCCACTCACCCCATGTGTCTTTGATACCAGTACCGGGTCAATCATATCCCGATAGATACTGATTGGTATTTCATTTGTAAGTGTCTGCAATCCCAATCTCTCTCTCACAAGCTAAACCCCTTACTTTAATAAATTTACGCAGTAAAATACCACTAATGAATATTCTATCATTTTTCTTTTGTTTTTCCTACACTTTTTTCCGGGTTTTTGAGTTTGTTGTTTTATTAAGTCAATCAATATCTTTAGTTCCAGGTCTGTTCAACACGTGGAGCCTGCCCGCACAGCGGCTTCGCGTGTATTGAACACTCGGGGACTGTTCAATACACGGACAGTCCCCCTTGATAGAAGAATTTTTGACCAATACAGGAGTACATCGCATGGAAAACAACATCTTTCTCACAACTGATCTGTCTGTGATCCTTCCGGAGTCTGTGACCCCGGACATCTCTTTTGCTGACTTTTACCGCATCTACATCTCCGACATGGAGGGCAGGCTGAAACCGACCACGCTCGCGCGCAAGGATGCCATGATCCGCGACAAAATACTTCCCACCTTCGCGTCCATCCCGATGAACGCGATCTCGCCGCAGCTCATCCGCACCTGGCAGACCTCCCTCATCGAACAGGGCTACCGCCCGACTTACTTAAAAACCATCGACATGCACCTGTTCGCGGTGTTTAAATACGCCGCAAAATACTATGATTTTGAGAATCCATACGACAAAGCTGACCACATGGGCTCAAGCACGACGAGTGCGATGCGCTTCTGGACACTGGAGCAGTACCGGGCATTTATCCGGGAGTGTTCCGACCAGCCGAGAGTATTTCTCGCATTTGAGCTGCTCTACTGGTGCGGCATCCGCGTCGGCGAGCTGCTCGCACTGACTCCGTCAGACATCGACGAGAAAAAGCATCTGCTCAAGATCACAAAAACCTATGTCCGCCATGACCACCACGACATCATCTCGCCGCCAAAGACGGAAAACAGTGTCCGGAACGTGGCAATGCCGGAGTTTTTGTACCACGAAGTCATGGACTATATCCGCACAGCGGACATCAAGAAGAATGAGCGGATCATCCCACGGTCCGTGGATTTCCTGAAACACCATCTGCACACCGGCTGCAAGCGCAGCGGTGTCCCGCAGATCCGCATCCACGATATCCGGCATTCCCACGTGTCACTGCTGATCGACCAGGGCTTTACGGCTGCGGCGATCGCGGAGCGCGTCGGGCACAAGCATATCTCGACCACGATGAACGTGTATGCACATCTGTTCCCGAACCGGCAGGCGATGCTGGTGGAGGCACTGGAGCAGATGCATGCGGGGACGTTTGTGTGGCGGTAAATGCCATGACAGATGTCCGCAGCTCGCGCTGCTGCTTCTATGGCATTTGCACTACATACACCGAAAGGAGATTTTCTATGCCCCGACTGAACCCTGCGGAGCTCGCCCCGGTGATCCCGGTGCCCGTCCCCGATGACATCACATTTGCTGAATTTTACCAGATCTATTACCACGACATGGAGGTGCGGCTCAAGCCTGCCTCCCTTTCGTCCAAGCAGCATGTCTTTTCTGACAAGATCCTGCCGTTTTTCGGTCCGCTGCCGATGCGCACCATCACGACACAGCATGTCCGCAAGTGGCAGTCTGTCATCCTGCGCCAGAACTACAGCAACACCTATCAGCAGCTCATCGATTTCCAGCTGTCCGCGTTCATGAACTATGCGTCCCGCTACTACGATTTTCCGAACCCGTGCACCAAAGCCGGCCATATCGGAAGCAGCCAGACGAAAAAACTCAGCTTCTGGACACTCGAGGAATACGAGCGCTTCATCAGCTATTTTTCAGGTGATCCCGAGGCATTTACCGCCTTTGAGATCCTCTACTGGACCGGCATGCGTCAGGGCGAGCTGCTCGCGCTGACCCCGGCAGACATCGATGCCGTCCACAAGCAGATCAGCATTACGAAGTCCTACACGCAGATCGACGGCAGGGACATCATCTCCACGCCAAAGACGAAAAAGAGTATCCGGCGCGTGAACATCCCGCAGTTTCTGCTCGATGAGGTCAACGTCTATCTGCACACGAGGAACCTCGCACCGGACCAGCGGATGTTTGAACGCACCCGCCACTATCTGTTTTTCAAGCTGAACAAGGGCTGTCAGGACAGCGGTGTGCGCAAGATCCGCACACACGACATCCGCCACTCACATGTCTCCCTGCTCATCAATGCAGGCTTTTCGGCACTCGACATCGCAGAGCGCGTCGGACACGAATCCGTCTCCACGACGCTCGATGTCTACGCCCACTTCTTCCCGGATCAGCAGCAGATGCTGATCGACCGGTTGGAGGAACTGCATGAGGAAGATAGCGGTGAAAAGGAGTATAAGGTGAAAACAGCCGACAGACATGCGAAAAAATAGGGCAAAAACCGTTTTGGGGAAGTGGGTTGGGTAACACTAAAGTAGTAGTCAAAGTTGCCCAGAAGCCGGATCAGCCTGTTGTTAGCACCGCAGCAGCTATCACCGCTATCAAGCAGACAGAGGCAACCAAGTTAGCTGCTGAATTCTCAGCAGACATGACTGGCATCAAGTACACTGATCTGAAAATCGTCAGAGATGAGACTGGTGCTGTTGTAACTGTTAAGAGCACAACCGTTGACAAGAAAGACAACACCAAGGTTGCTATCGAAACTTATGAAGCACTTACCGATGGTAAGTCTTACACTGTGACCTATACTGCAGCAGATGAAGCTAAGACAGAGTCCAGCGCTACATTTACCGCTACTGATGGTAAAGTATCTGACATCGCTCTGAATACTTACAGCATCCCTGCTAACACCTTGACAGAGATCAAGTATCAGACGCTGGATGCAAACGGTGTTGTTATCGCAGAAGCCGGTATCGGAAGCTCTGCTGCAAACAACATGGAAATCTCTGTAGAGAATGCAAATGGTTATCAGAACAACAATGAGCTGCTTCTGTACAAGACCGGTGATAAAGCTACTGTAAAAGTTGTATATCATACCTGGAAGTACAGCAATACCGACGGAAAAGAGGAAGGTAAGGTAGAAAAGAGCTTTACTATCACAGCCGTTGACCAGAGCAGCGTCATCGAGACATATGACTACTCTGTAGCCAAGATGGGCGCAGCTATCGATTTCAAGAGAGATAAGCTCGTTCAGCAGCTCGCTATGGATGATGACAAAGCAGCCGATCCCTATGCATATTTCAGCTTCCGTACAGCAGCAGACAAGGACATCACCAAGAGCCTTGACTACACTGTTTCTTCAGGAAACGAAAACGTTCTCCTTGCAAGCGGAACTGTAGCAGGCGGTGCAAAGCTGACTCCGGTAGGTGTAGGTGCTACCTATCTGGTCATCAAGAATGCTTCCGGTGCGGTTGTCAAGACACTGCCGATCAATGTCGTTGCAAAGCGTGCGCTGTCTACCATGACTGTTGACAGATCTAATGTGACTGTTGCGGATTCAACAGCTGATGGCGTCGGATCTGAAAAAATCACTGTTGCTGTGATGGATCAGTATTCTGACAACTACAGCAAATATTCAGTAGCTCAGCCGGTACTCAGATCTAACAACAACCCCGGCAGCTTATCTGTAACTGCTACAAAAGGCACTGATCACAAAACAGTAATCACTGTCTCAGCAGCAGGTGGTGCAAATGTTGGCACATATTCTTATACCATGGATCTTGTTGATTCAGAAAATGCCAACAATACAAAGAAGGTATCCTTCAGCGTAACTGTATCCAAAACATTAGCATCTGCACAGACTTATGCTCTGGTAATGATGAATGTATCAGATGTTGTTTCTAAGGTTGATACTACAGTAACAACTGACGCATATTCTGCGACTACATTAGTTCCTACGATTGTAACCAAAAATAATGGTTCTATCACTGGTAAAGCAAACAATGTTGTCTCTATCAGCGCTATCAAGCTGACCAAAAACGGTGCTACTGTAGATAACAAAAATAATATTTATGGATCATCTGATGGAACAATCGCAAATGCGCAGGTAAAAGTTACTGAGATCAATGGCTCTGTAATCAAGAAAAACCTTGAGCCCGGCACTTATACCGTAAGCTTCAAGGCAACTATCACTGTAAACGGAACCAACAAAGTACAGGATATGTCTACATCATTCGTTGTAGAAGATTCCCAGAAGGTATTTGAGGTATCTGTAAAGAAACAGTCCGTTGCTAATGGCAAGACTACTTTAAAGGATGTATTTGAAGATACTGACTATGCTACCTTTGCTTATGCCGGAAATGAACTTGATAAGGCAGAGTATACTTACACCTATGATTCTGCTGACACAACAAAGATCAACGCTAACAGCATTCGTGTAAACAAGGTCACTATGAACGTTGTACTGCCTGGAACAAATGGAAAGACCGTTCAGATGACAGCAGCTGTAAACCGTACCTTCACATTCGGAAACGCAATCAGCACACCGGATGTTGTTAAGACAGCTATCGCTAACATTGAAAGTAGCTATACTGCTACCAGCACAAGTGCAGCTATCATCTCGAATTACCTCACTACCAAGAGCAATTTTGACCAGTTAACTGCTTCTGAGAAAACAACTGCATTAACTGCTTCTATGGCAGCAATTAAAACTAAGGCTGAAACTGTTGCTACAAACATCGTAAAAGATGTTGCAAATGGCGGTACAAGCGCGCTTACTCTGGATGTAACATACATGTTAGACGTAACTGGTGCAAAGCTTGAGAATTTGAATGCTTATACTGCAGCAATTAAAGCTGATGCAACATTTAAAACCTCTGCAACTAAAACAGAGCTTGATCCTATGATTGCTGATATCAATACTTTAGCTGCCGTAACAGTAAGTGTAAATACAGATGGAAAAATTGTATTAGCCAATTTCACTGGTACCACATACACAACTGATGGGCTCTTAGATCCCGACGCATCATCAGATACGACTTATTCTAGTGAACTTACTATCAAAACTGGTGCTACAGCAGGCAAATTAGTGATCAAAGCAACCACCTACAAAGTTACTTATACCTACAAAGAAGACGGTGGAAAAGCTGTAAGAACTGACGATCCTGTTGTATATGGTAAATAAAATAACATTACCAATCACCAACTGATTGTAATGTATAAACAACCATCAATCACCACCAAATATCCCTCCCGAATCTTTCGGGAGGGATAAAAATAATTCAAACATCTTAATTTTGAAAACACATCACCTCAACACAGGTGATTTTATAATAAAAATGAATATGGGCAGTTGACAAAAAGGTGTCTGGTCGCTATTATAATAGACAAAGAGCACTACCGTACAACAACGGCTGGCTCAGTTAGTAAGTTTCGAAAAAAGCAACCTACTCATTCTTGCCTGAATTGCGGTTGCTTTTTTTGTGTCTAAAGTTCTGGATGATACTGATCACTGTAACGATAATGCTGATTACCGTGACCACTATTCCGATGATCTCTAGCGCAATCAAGCGCGACTCCTCCATACTCGTATTTCCCGTATGTACCACCTCCTAAAAGTACCGGAAGTTCCAATTCATCATTGGTTGGGAGCCAACCGCTATCCGTTTGGTAATGCTCTCTGTACATTCTTTTATATCATAGATCAACCGAACATACAATCGATTTTCACATATTTTCAATAAAAAGAAAATATATACACCTAAAGTAGTTGTCAAAGCTGTCGAGACACCCGTAACACCGGATGAACCCACTGTAGAAACCGCAACTAAGATTGATAGTGTAACAGCAACCGCAGCTGATACTATCGAGGTAAAATTTGATGCACCTGTAGCTGATGCTACAAAAGAAGTAAAATTAGACCGCGCAGGCGTTGCTGTAGAAGCAACTGCTAAATGGTCTGATGCTAAAGATTCTGTTGTTTTAACAGGAAAGACTGCTTTTGCAGCTGGTACTTACACTGTAACTTATGGTGATTTCACTGCTACATGTGTTGTATCTGCAAGAAAAGCTACCAGCATCGAAGTTCTTACAACAAAAGTTGGTTTAGGAAATAACCTTGGTACTGATCAGAAGGTATACTTTAATGTATTGGATCAGTATGGCAAAGCTATGAACTATTCTTCTAACAGAATGACTATCACAGCTACCAACCTTACAAAGGGATTAAACATGAATCCTAGCAAGAACTCAACAACTACAAATCCTTACTTTACATTAAGCACCAATGCTGCATCTATGTCATTGGGCAACGATATTGCAGTTGTAATCGCATTGACCTCAGATCCCACAGTTATCAAGACTGCTAATCTGACAATTGATAATATCTACACGGATTCTTTTGAGTTTGGCGAAGTAGATTTAGCAGGTGATGCTCATGCTTATGTAAACCAGGGCAATAAATACAGTCTGAAATATACAGCAACCGATACCGAAGGAAAAGCTGTATTATTATCAAAGACCAATGCTCTTGGTTCTACTGCAACTGTAAATAATATTACGTTTGTATCAAGCAATACCAATACAATCAATCCTGCTACCATGAAGGTAGATGCAAATGGAAAACTGTTCTTTACAACAGGTTCTTATGCTTCTAAAGTTACATTGACTGCGGTAAACAATGTAACCGGTAAGACTGCTACCATCGAGATTCAGGTAGGTGAATCTTCAAAAGCAACCAAACTTGAGATCTCTGATATCACAGTTGCTAAGCAGAATTATACTACCACAAATACGATTGGAAAAGCTGACGTTGTCGTATATGATCAGTATGGCGATATTATGAAAGCAGCTGATATTGCTAAATTGGATATCTCCAATTCAGGCTTATTTAATGTTGTTGCAGGTCTTGGTAATGTAACTGCTACCATCTCCGATGATGGAAAGTACCTTGTATACAAAGCTGGTGCATCAGGATTTAATGCAAGCACTTCTACGCTTGGTGTGACCTATAATGTAAACTTTGTATCTACTGTAGATGCAACTGTTACCAGCATCGGTAAGATTACCATTGGTGAGAACTCTGCATTAGCAAGCATTCAGGAAGTAGCTGCTCCGGATGCTGTTGTAGTAGCCGGTAACAAGATCAAGATCAAGGTAAAAGCACTTGATAACTACAATTCTGCCCAGACTATTACAAACGCTACAACCAATGGTGCTATTACTGGCAAGGGATACATCTATGCAGATGATCCTGGTCGTATTTTAACTACTCAAACATACAACGCTTCTGCAGATGATGTATCTTTAATTGAGCTTACAACAGCTACGATCACGGAAGCATTTAAGAGTGGAAGTGTTCGCTTAGTTCTTGTAAATGCTGACGGAGAAGAAGTTGATTCAAAGACTTATAACGTAGTAATTTCAAAAGATGCAACTACTTATGATGTATCTACAGACAAGACTGTATACACAAGTGGTGACAAGATTGCTGTAACTGTAAAAGCTATGGATTCTCAAGCTGGATTCTTAAGCAAGTACAAGGCAACTGTACCTGTTAGCATCACCACTGGAACAAAGACTTACAACAAAGATCTTGCATTTGAAAACGGTATTGCTACTGTTGAGATTCCTGCCTTTTCAGGGGCTACATCTGTAACCGTTACAAAAGCTGGTGCTGCTGTAACAGGAAACAAATCAGGTCTTCAGATAAATCCCGCTGGTGCTCCTGCTTACTTTGCAATCGCAAAATCAGGCTCAGATACAACCATTACAGCCAATGACAATGCCGACAGTTCTCTTGCAACCTATGTAGGCTACAAGACTGCTACCATCAAGGTAACAAACGCTGCTGGCATGGATGTAACCGGTGATTTCTGTAAGGCTGTCGATATTGCTAGTCTTGTAGATGCGGATGGCAATATTACATTAAACTTCACTGCTGGCGTTGCTACGATTACTGGAAAAGACCTTACCACAGTGACTGCTGGCGCTAACGGCTCTAACATTACTGCTGGAAGCTATGTAGTAACCATTACAATCGGATCTGTTTCAGGAAAGATTACTGTTACTGCTACTCCATAATCAAATTGATGTTGATTAACAGGAAACATAACCGGACTCCCTTTAGGGAGCCCGGTTATAACTATAAAACATGACTTATTTATACCAACTATTTTTACACCTCAACCGCTGCAACTGCGGCAAACACTTATCAATCAAAGGATTTGCGGTCATCTACCGCCATCCGAATGCACATATCTCCATCGGGGATGATGTGACCCTAAAAGGATTTTGTATCCTCATCGCACGTGGTGTCGGTGAGATCCATATTTCCGATCATTCGATACTGAAAAATTGCAAGATCATCACCTCTGAGCAGGTGGTTTTATAATAAAACTTTATATGGAGTAGTTGACAAAAGGCTGTCGGGAGACTAATATAATAGACAAAGAGCATCACCGTGAAACAACGGCTGGCTCAGTTAGCAAGTTATAAAGAAAAAGGCAACCTACTTATCTTGGTCAGATGCGCGGTTGCTTTTTTCATGCCTGAAATTCTGAATGATGCTGATCACTGTAACGATAATACTGATCACAGTGACAGTAATTCCGATGATCTCCAGCGCGATCAAGCGCGACTCCTCCATACATGTATTTCCCGTATGTACCACCTCCAAAAAGTACCGGAAGTTCCAATTCATCATTGGTTGGGAGCCAACCGCTATCCGTTTGATAATGCTCTTTGTAGATTTATTTATAGCATATATCACCCGAACATACAATCGATTTTCACACATTTTCAATAAAAAGAAAATATATACACCTAAAGTAGTAGTCAAAGCTGTCGAGAAAGACGAGCCCACTGTAGATACTTCACTTGCAATCGAAAGTGTTACTGCTACAAAGGTGAACGAATTAACTGTAACTTTCAAGAACGCAGTTGAGACTTCTGGTGCTGCTATTACTGTAACAAAGGGAAGCGACAAAGTATCTACTGCATCTGAAACATGGTCTGCAGATTTCAAGTCATTAGTTATCAAGACTACTGCAAACATGATCAATGGCACTTACAAGGTTACTGTAAAAACAACTACCGAGGAAGCTTCCGGTACTGCTGAAGTAACCAGCCAGAAAGTAACAGAGATCAAAATCTTAAACAAAGTTGCTCTGACAACTGCAGAGGAAGATATCACCAACGACCACAAAGCTGATGACGCAACCGGCGCTTTGGTATACTATGATGTATTAGATCAGTATGGCGAGTCAATGAGAAATTCTACCACCATTGAGTGGAGTACTTCCTGCAAGGTTAAGAAGAACGACAAGACAAACGGTGTGCTTACTCTGGTTCGTACTGATAAGAAAGCATTTACTTATGGTGAGTCTATTTATGTAACTGGTGTTCATAAAACAGGTATTTCCATTTCCGAAACATTAACCGTTGGTGCCAAACAGGCATTAGACACGGTTGAAGTAAAGGGATTTGTAAAGAAGGGAACTTCTGAGGTCCTGAAATCTCTTCCGGCAGGATTCAAGAGTAAAGCTTATTATCTTGTATATTCAGTTCTGGATCAGAACGGAAATAAGATGAAAGCTGACAAATATATGACCAAGGCTGATGGTGCAGAGGTTACTTTTGTATCAGACAACATTCTCGTATTAAAAGAAATCACCAAAAATGGCGAGGATGTTCTTACTTTAGGTGGTGAAGAATATTGTGCCGCATATCTTGTGCCCGGTATTGATGTAAATAAGGGTGGCGAGGTTAATATCACAGCTATTGCAAATAAAACTGGTAAAAAGACTAACTTTAACGTAACTGTTGGAAACAACCAGATCTTAAAGAGCTTCACATTAAACCAGCCCACCAGCGTTATCGCAGATGGCGAAAGCGCCGTCATTCCTTTCACTGCACTGGATCAGGAAGGAAAAGAAATCAAAAACTTTGTAACCTTAGCAAGCCAGTCCGATTTTAACAAACTTCAGTTAAATGCTTCTACTGGAACATTTTTCTTATACGAAAATAACGATGGAACCGCTATTCTGAAATGGATAGATAATACAGATCCTCAGGCTGGTTGGAATTCCAACTCCGAAGACGGTATTGACAGACCTGTCTCCCTGACATCTGTTGTCGTAGGCGGCGAGACATCTAATGAGATGATCTACGTTACCGACAAGGCTATGCCGGTTGCAATCAAGTCTGTAGACGTTGATTCTGTATATGTTCAGAGATCAGCAGAGAAGATTTCCCTGTCAAGCTTTACTTTCATTGATCAGTATGGTCGCGTAATTGAAACACCCAGTATAGTCGATGATAATACTGCAAATGCAAACAAAGGTGTTGTTTATGATAATGGATTCTTCAACTATGTAAATACCTCTGGATTAAGCAGCAGCGAATTTAACGACATGAAAGTCGGTGTTGCTGTCGAGTTCAAGGGCGACGCTGCCAACCTCGAAGATACAGATGTAGATTCAACAAATGGATATGATACTATCACAGGTGCCGGCATCAAACACATCGGTGTTAAAACTGGTGCACAGTTTGCAACTGGCGCTGCATTCCAGATCACTTCAAAAGCTGGATTCACTGTATGTGCTGACCAGACACTGAAGTTCTCTATTGAGAAAATCAAAAAGACTGATTCTGGAGATGACAAGTACAGTAATATCAGCCCTGTGAAGAACCTGACCTTCAAGGGTGTTAACATTGATCGTGTGAACGGATTTGAAATCAAGGATTTGAACACATTCTATGTAAACACAGGTCTCACTAACTTTGCAAACGCTGCTGCTGCTGATAAAAAAGCTGCAGATTTAGTCGGTGATCCCACAACGGTTTTAGGCACTACATCATCAATCGGTGCAACCGGTACAAGTGATGTAACTGCTGATACTAAAGGCGGCAATAGTTACTATCAGGAAGTAAAAGTTACCGGTAAATTCAATGGCGTGACTGTCGATGTACCGAAAGCATTCTACACCGTTTCTGGCAAGAAGATCGGTACAGAGCTCAATGGTGATGTTGTATCTACCGGTGCAATCGGAAAGAACGTTATCGACTCTGTCGCTGTATCTACCGGTGCATTAAAAGCAAGTGATCTGTACGATGTAAACAGCGCACAGTTCTCACGTAAGCTTGCAGAAGATACCTTAAAGGTAACTGTGTACAAAGCTTCTGGAACTGCAATCGAAGTAACGGATTCTGCTATTGTAAATACCGCAACTAAGAAGGTTGCTATCTCAGATGCTGCTCCGGCTGCAACGACAATCTGCGCAGGAGATGCTTATACCGTAACCCCTGTCCTGACACAGATTTTAGGTCTGGCTCAGCCTGGAGGATTATTAAGTCACGATGATTTAAAGGTATATGGCAAGACATACTCTATTACGAATAAATGGAAAGTATTGGATCAGTATGGTGTAGACATCAGCGGCAGCTGCTCTTATGCTTATAAGATCACTGATGTAAAAGAAAATGCTGACCGCTACGCTGATAACAACTTCACAGTTGAAAAGAATGATACTAGTGATGCTGTAATCAGAGGGGCTGAGTGTGGCGACACATTCTTACTGACCATCTCCGCTTCTAAGGGTGGTACTGTAACCAAGGATATCAAGATCACAGTAGGTGGTGATGCTAAGGCATATGTTGGCACTTCTGTAAACGGATATACTGAATACTTAGTAGATAAAGAAAATAAGAATCCTAACCGTAGTACTCCATTGTATTCCGGTCTTGAAACACAGCGTACTGCTGCTTTAGGTAATAACTAAATTTACTTATGTAGTGTATTTTATATGCTACTGTTCAAAGCCCCATGGTTCATCCATGGGGCTTTTTATCACAATACATCAATATTATTTGGAGAAAATTAACTATGAAAAATCGTACATCAAAAAGAATACAGCCGTTCATCAGCATATTTTTCATTATAATGGTCTGCATAATGTTTTTCTCACCGGCTTCATCCTATGCCGCAACACCAAAACTAAATCAATCTTCTATAACTCTGAGTACCTACCACACCTGCCAGTTAAAGGTGTCTCACTCGAAAAAAGTAAAATGGTCATCTTCTAATCCTGCAATTGCAAAAGTATCTAAAAGCGGTTTGGTAACTGCAAATGCTTCCGGCACTGCAAAAATATATGCCAAAGTTAAGAGCCAAAAACTAAGTTGTAAAGTAAAAGTGGTCGCTTTTGACCGTCATATAGAACGCGCCGCCTATGGCAAAAACACTATGCAACTGCTAATTGGCAAAGATGTGTCATTCAGTGATTTCCGATCTGGTAATTTTATGAATGGGACAGAATTTTCGTACTTTCAATGTTCCTATAACGATCAGAATAGCCGGAAACACACCTGCTATGTCTACGTTTATTCACAGGAAGAGAACAGCACACAGCAGCTAAATGTTCCTACCGAACTGTATGGAAATTTAGTTGTCAAAATTGATTCTCTGGAAATGGAACGCATGATGCAAGATCGCAGTCAGAAAATTTCTGCATCAAAAATCTCAAAATGCTTATCTATACTAAAAAAAACAGAGCAGATGAAATATCATGCCGGGTCATCGTTCAAAGAGACTCACAACTGGATGAATTTGTAAATTTTCAGTTTTGTTTTCATATCTTCAAAAAAATTTCCCCCATGTATTGAACACTGTGTTCAACACATGGGGGTTCTCTATTTTTCTGGCTTTACGGCACTTTTCATAACACCTCATTTTCAGTCGTTTACAAAAAATGCGCAAATTTTTCAGTTTACAAATCAAATTTCCTCCGCTATACTACACGACATAACTTGGAACGAGATATTCATGTATTAGACACTCTGTTACTGGAGATAATAATAAGATTATAAAGCCTTCGGTAGTCTCTACCCTCTTGCATTTAAATATTCGATCATCATACCCGGCGAAAAAATTAAAGGGTGCTCAATATCAGATTCTAAGAAATCTCTATCACCCGTCAAAATTACATCCACATTATGGTAGATTGCATCACTAAGCACCGGAATATCCTTCTTATCTCTCAATTCTCCCAACACATCATTTGTACTTTCACAAAAAATGATATTTAATTTGTGATATAATTCATAAATTCTCCTTGCTTTTGAAGGCCATTTTATTTCCAGTTTTTCTTTAAATTCCTGATCTATATACTCAGAAACATATAATTGTTCATTCCTCTCCCACAGCCGCTCAAGCAAAGCTCCTGTTTGACCACCAAATACAAATGCAGATATCAAAACATTGGTATCAAGCATTATCTTCATCTTTGCATCCGATCCTTCCTAAACGCTGCCATATCTGCAATCATACTTTCTTCGCTATCCCAACCGGAATCATCAGAAAAAATATTCTGTATCTCTTTTAAAATGGCTTTGTTTTCTTCTACATTTTTCTTTTTTCTGGTTTCTGATAAATATTGTATAAAAGTAATTGCGACATTATAATCTTCTTCTTCCAGATTATCCAACATATCTGTCAATTTGATTGCTGCAGGTGCCATAAATATACCTCCCTTCTTAACTATCAAATTATGAACCATTTTTATATAGTATACCCTCATCATTCAAATTTGTACATATATTTTAACCCTGCAAATATTCCCCCAGCATCTCCTCCACACAATCCCTGATATCATCTGCGATTTTCCTGCACGTAACCTTCGATATTCCGGCTGCCACACCTACCGCTATCAGTTCTTTTTTGCCGGGATTTTTTCCGTTTCCATCTACCGATGTCGTATGCTCTCCGTAATAGGTATCGCTGTAGGTCAGATCATATGCCGGTGCAAGACTCCAAAATGCTCTTTGGGGGAACAAACACCTGCAGCTTATTTCCCCTCATTGATGACCTCCTCGATCGTTCGATATGGTATCTGTGTAAAAATCGACCGCAAATCATCCGCAATGTCCAGTGCGATCGCTATTTTTGTCAACGACAGCAGCGATATCTGCCCTGTCGTCTCAAAGCGCTTGATCGAACCATAGCTCACCCCGCTCATATCTGCCAGCTTTTTCTGTGAGATCGAACGACGTTTTCTGATATTCCGCACACGGCCTGCCAGCTTCTGATCCAGTTCCTCTGCCGTTTCCCAAACCAATCCTGTCATAGCATCTCCTGTCTCATAGATTTATATAGCTCATATTTTATCCAAAAACTATATTTTTATGCATAAATAGTTCATATATTATCTATTTCTATTTTATCATCAGCTTGCAATCTGTGCAATAAAAAAGACTCTCATTCCTGTAGCGCATTTGTTTGATAGGAATTTTGTGCGATAAGAATTCCCGACTGCAAAAAAGCTGCCCTCCTCCCGGAGAACAGCTTTTGTACTTCCAATATTTTGTTTTACCGCAGACTGATACGCACCAGCGCTCTGCGCAGTGCCAGCTCTGCTCTGGCCATATCCAGATTTTCTGTCTTGGCTGCGAGTCGCTCCTCAGCACGCCGCCTGGCTGCCTCGGCACGATCCCAGTCGATCTCATCGGGCCACTCGGCGATCTCTGCGAGCAGTGTCACCTTGTCTCCGAGAATCTGCGCGAATCCGGAGTGTACCGCTGCCTTCTTCTGTCCATCCTCCTCGGTGATCGTCACGATACCTGGTGCGAGGACTGTCGTCAGCGGGATATGGTTTTTATACACACCGATATCACCTTCTACGGTAGTGAATTCGATCATCGTCGCTTCACCTGTGTAGAATACACGCTCTGGTGTGATGATCTCTACCTGAAAATTTCTGCTTTCATCTGCCATACGCTACCCCCTATTTCATACGGGCACGTACTTCATCGATGGAGCCGGCATTCAGGAACAGACCCTCGGGGATATCGTCATGCTTTCCTTCCAGAATCTCCTTGAAACCACGGATGGTCTCTGCGATCGGTACATATTTTCCTTCCATTCCGGTGAACTGTGTCGCTACATGGAACGGCTGTGACAGGTATCTCTGGATCTTTCTCGCACGGTTTACGACTACCTTGTCATCCTCTGACAGCTCGTCCATACCGAGGATCGCGATGATATCCTGTAATTCTTTGTATTTCTGTAAGATCTCCTGCACTCCACGGGCTACCTTGAAATGCTCCTCTCCTACGATACGGGGATCGAGGATACGTGAGGTAGATGCCAGCGGATCTACTGCCGGGTAGATACCTAACGCTGCGATAGAACGCTCCAATACGGTCGTTGCATCCAAGTGCGCGAAGGTCGTCGCCGGCGCAGGGTCTGTCAGGTCATCCGCAGGCACATAGACTGCCTGTACGGATGTGATGGAACCATTCTTTGTCGATGTGATACGCTCCTGCAGAGCACCCATCTCTGTCTGTAAGGTAGGCTGATATCCTACGGCTGAAGGCATACGGCCAAGCAGCGCGGATACCTCTGATCCTGCCTGTGTGAAACGGAAGATGTTGTCGATAAATAACAGCACATCCTTTCCACCTTTATCACGGAAATACTCTGCCATTGTCAGTCCGGTCAGACCGACACGCATACGTGCTCCCGGCGGCTCGTTCATCTGGCCGAATACCATCGTCGTCTTATCGATAACACCTGATT
The DNA here is from genome assembly GCA_934351445.1 of uncultured Eubacterium sp. Lineage (GTDB taxonomy): Bacteria > Bacillota > Clostridia > Lachnospirales > Lachnospiraceae > W0P33-017. The sequence continues at coordinate 24,366 of CAKRIZ010000005.1, read as the reverse complement.
CTTTCATCTCGTAGTACAGGTCGTTACCCTCACGGGTACGCTCGCCTACACCGGTAAATACGGAATATCCACCATGCTCTGTCGCGATGTTGTGGATCAACTCCTGAATCAGCACGGTCTTTCCTACTCCTGCGCCTCCGAACAAACCGATCTTTCCACCTTTCTGATACGGGCAGAGCAGATCTACGACCTTGATACCAGTCTCCAACATCTCGGAAGATGTCGCCTGTTCCTCAAAGCTGGGAGCGGGTCTATGGATGGGCATATACTCCACATCTGAGGGAGCGGGCTGCTCATCGATGGGCTCACCGAGTACGTTGAAGATACGTCCCAGTGTGTTCTCTCCTACAGGAACAGAGATCGCAGCGCCGGTTGCTTTCGCATCCATGCCGCGTACCAGTCCGTCTGTCGGGCCCATGGCAATACATTTCACGGTGTCATCACCCAGGTGCGAAGCTACCTCTACGACGAGACGCTCCCCATTTTTACGGGTGATCTCGATCGCCTCATTGATCTCCGGGATCTTTCCCTCCGGAAACTTGATATCGAGGACTGCACCAATGATCTGAGTGATTTTTCCAATATTTTCTGCCATTGTTTCACTCCTTATATTTATTATTTAACTAACTGATCGCTTCCGCGCCTGCGATGATCTCGGTCAACTCCTGTGTGATCGAGCCCTGACGCGCACGATTGTATTTCAAAGACAAATCACTAATCATGTCTTCCGCATTACTTGTCGCTGAATCCATTGCCTGCATTCTGGCTCCGTTTTCACTGGCAAGTGCCTCCACCAACGCACCATAGAAAATACTGGTGACGTATTTGGGAATGATCAGATCCAGAGCTTCCTCTACATTCGGCTCATAGTTCATGATCAGCTTATCATCTGCTGCGGCGATCTCCTCATCGGAGAATTCTACCGGGAGCAGTTTCATCAGCTGCGGCACATGTACAACCGTATTTTTAAAATGTGTGTACGCGAGATAGATCTCGCCGATCTCTCCTCTGGTGAACGCATCCAGCACACGCGCACACACAGCCGCCGCATCCTCATAAGAGGGTGCTTCCATGATCGCTGAGTGATCCTCTTTGATCGTGTAGCCGTAGCGGTCGAGTGTCTCACGTCCCTTGCTTCCGATACAGTAGACCTCTACCTTATCTTTCGGTAAAAGCTCCTGATTGTTCGTAATCAGCTTGGTCACGTTCGCATTGTATCCGCCTGCGAGTCCGCGGTTTGAGGTAATGACTACCACTGCGATCTTATCTGATGCCCCGCTCTGCAGATACGGATGGTTAATATTGCCGGATTTCGCCAGAATCGATGTCACTGTCTGGTACATATGCTTAAAATACGGATCTGTCGCCTCTGCGTGAAGTTTTGCCTTCTGCAACTTTACAGTAGAAACTAATTTCATGGCTTTTGTGATTTGCTGCGTACTCTGTATGCTGCTTTTTCTTCGCTTGATGTCTCTCATCGAAGCCATATTTTATCACCGCCTTATTTCTACTTAAAAGATTTCTTGCATTCTTCGATTGCCTGAATCAGCTTCTGCTCGGCCGCATCATCCATCGTCTTTGTCTCACGGATCGTCTCAAGGATCTCCGGATACTTGGTGGATACAAGGTCGATGAGCTCTCCCTCAAAACGAAGGACATCATCAACCGGGATGTCGAGCAGATAACGCTTGGTCGCTGCATAGATCATGATGACCTGATTTTCCACCGGCATAGGCTTATACTGCGGCTGCTTTAACATCTCCTGCAGACGGCTTCCCTGTGCCAGAGTCTCTTTGGTCGCATCATCCAGCTCGGAACCAAACTGAGAGAATGCTGCCAGCTCAGTATACTGTGCCAGCTCGGTACGGATCGGCGCTGCGATCTTCTTCATTGCCTTGATCTGGGCGGAACCACCTACACGGGATACTGACAGACCGGCATTGATTGCCGGACGGAATCCTGCGTTGAACATCTCTGTCTCCAGATAGATCTGACCATCTGTAATAGAGATCACGTTCGTCGGAATGTATGCAGATACGTCGCCCGCCTGTGTCTCGATGATCGGTAATGCGGTCAATGAACCGCCGCCGAGCTTGTCTGACAGACGTGCCGCACGCTCTAACAATCTGGAGTGCAGGTAGAATACATCGCCCGGATATGCCTCACGTCCCGGCGGTCTACGAAGCAGCAGGGAGAGTGTACGGTATGCGGTAGCATGTTTACTCAGATCATCATAGATGATGAGTACATCCTCACCGTTTTCCATCCATTCCTCACCGATCGCACATCCTGCATACGGTGCAATATACTGTAAAGGTGCCAGCTCACTGGCGGTAGAAGCTACGACGGTGGTATAAGCCATTGCGCCGAACTCCTCTAAGGTATTCACGATGGAAGCTACAGTAGAAGCCTTCTGTCCGATGGCTACATAGATACACTTCACACCCTGTCCCTTCTGATTGATAATCGTATCGATTGCGATCGCTGTCTTACCGGTCTGTCTGTCTCCGATAATCAACTCACGCTGTCCACGTCCGATCGGAATCATGGAATCGATCGCCTTGATACCTGTCTGCAGCGGTGTATCTACAGATTTTCTCGAGATAACACCACTCGCTACTCGCTCGATCTCACGATATTTGTCAGTCTGGATCGGTCCTTTGCCGTCGATCGGCTGTCCGAGCGCATTTACAACACGTCCGATCATAGCGTCTCCGACAGGAACCTCTACCACGCGACCGGTCGTTTTCACGGTATCGCCCTCGTTGATATTCTTATTGGCTCCGAGTAATACGGCACCAACGTTGTCCTCTTCAAGGTTCAATACCATTCCATATACTTCGCCCGGAAATTCCAGAAGCTCGCCCTGCATCGCGTTTTCCAAACCGTGGATACGCGCGATACCATCTGCTACCTGAATGACAGTACCTACATCTGCCACTTCGAGCGTTGACGCATATCTGGCGATCTGCTCCTTAATCACGGAACTGATTTCCTCTGGTCTCAAATTCATGGAGCGCATTCACCTACTTTCAACTGTATTTTTGATAATTCGGAACTGAGTGTTGCCAGCTTACTCTTGATGCTGCTGTCAACGACTCTGTCCTTGATACGGATGACCATTCCCCCGATGAGGGACGGATCCGTGTCATAATGCATTTCAAATTCCACATAATCTGTGGTTTCCAGAAGCTTGTCTACCAGATTGGACTTCTGGATCTCACCCAGTGGCATCACTGTGGTGACATAGGCAGTGCCGATATGTTTGTATTCTTTCGCCTGCCCGATAAAATATTCCAGCACAGCCGGGGTCTCCTTGTAGTGGTCTTTTTCCACTAACATCCGAAGTAATCCCACCAGCTCATCGCTGACACGGCCTTTGAAAATAGCTTCGAGGGTCGCGATCTTGTCTTCTTTTACGATCTTCGGATGATTCATCAGTCGATTTAGCTCCTGATTGCCCTCCAGAATGGAGCACACACCCTTGGCTTCCTCCAAAAACGAATCTAACTGGTTGGATTCCACTGCTAATTCAAACAATGCATCACCGTATGTCTTGGATACTAGCTTAGCCATGTTGAATCACCCATTTCCTTTATTGTCTCATCGACCAGTTGGTTCTGAATGTTGACATCGATATTTGCGGTGATGACCTTTGCTGCCATCGCTGCTGCTACGGAGATCATCTCCTGCTTCATCTCGTCAACGACACGTTTCTTCTCAAGCAGTGCTTCCTCATTGGCACGCGCAATAATGCGGGCAGCCTCTTCCTTCGCATCCTCCACGATCTTCGCTTCGTTGCGGAGTGCTTTCTGTCTTGCCTCTGAGAGAATCGCCTCTGCTTCCTTGTCAACATTTTTCAGTTTCTCCTCATATTCAGCCTTTAACGCTGCTGCATCCGTCTTGTCTGCCGCTGCATCGTCTAACTCTGTCTGAATCTTGAGTTTACGGTCTGCTAACATCTGGCGAACCGGATTAAACAGCAGATAGCTCAGTGCGAGAAACAGGAAAAATATTGCAATCGCGAGCAATACCGAATCTTGTACCAACTGCATGTCCAGATCAAATAATCTTTCCATAACCGAGAAGTGTTACCTCCTTTTTTTATTGATGTTGATACATTACATTCTATCTTGCTAACGGCTTTACGAACATTAACAGCATCGCTACGAGCAGACCATACAGACCTGTCGTCTCGGCAACTGCCTGTCCCAGTAACATCGTAGATGTGATATCACCCTTGGCTCCGGGATTACGTCCAACTGCTGCAGCACCATGTCCGGCTGCGATACCCTGTCCAATACCAGGTCCGATACCGGCGATAACTGCCAGTCCGGCACCGATTGCTGAACAACCTAAGATAAAATCTGCACCTGTGAAATTCTCCATGATAATTTCCTCCTAATTAAAATAAAATCTTTGTTAGTACTCACCATCTTCGATAGCCTGATTGACGTATGTCATTGTCAACATACAGAATACATATGTCTGGATCGCTCCTGAGAACAGATCAAAGTACACATGCAAAGCTGCCGGCCAGATGATTGCCACTTTGGCAAGGAGCGTGTATACCAGTGCCTCGATAACCACGCCTGATAAAATATTGGCAAACAGACGCAATGACAAGGATACCGGTACCGCGATATCACCGATCAGGTTGATCGGTGCCCAGATCGGCCACGGATCACAAAGACCCTTCAAAAAACCGGATACATGCTGGTGTTTGAATTTCTGGAATGTGATAATACCAAAGGTAATCAATGCCAGAGCCAGGGTCGTACCATAATCTGCCGTGGGCGGCCGCAGTCCGAGCAAACCGGAAATATTACTCAGCAAAATAAAACAGAAGATCGTTCCGATATAGTTTGCAAAATATTTCGCGTTATGCCCCATCGCATTCTCTACCATGCCATCCAGCTTCTCCACGATCAGTTCGATCACACACTGGAACGTATCGGGGACTTCCGTTGCATGCTTGATCTTGCGGTTTGCGATGATCGCAAACGTCAGCAACAGCAGCATGACGATCAGGATACACACATGAGAGGTCGTGATCCAGAGTGTCTGTCCAAATAATTCATAGGAAAACAATCCATGAATCATAAAGTCCACTTCTGTATCGGCGGCCATTAAAATACCATACTCCAAGCTTTCACCTCCTTTTCTGCAGCCATCCCTATGCCTGTATAAGCTGCGATTTCTCTTTTACATCATATGATCTTCGTCAATCCCTGACGTGTTGTCATAATGATCTTTTTTCCCTGTCAGCCGATCGAATACCGGCTGCAGATATGCAGATATTTTCAATCCAAACACTCCGAAGAATGCCGGAAGAATCATGCCTAACCGAAAATAAAAGGTAGCGACCAGTACTGCCAGTACCACCAGATAACGCGTCATCGCAGATGCGACCGTTTTCTTCTTCGCGCCGTCCTCCGTACCGATCGTGACCGCATCCTCTATGGATATTGCCATGTGTACTGCCATAAACAATGCACAACCGATACCGATCCACAATCCCGTGGAATAATGCAGACGGTCATCCACAAACCAGATACCTACTGCCTGCAGCAGCACTCCATATATGATTATTCCCAAAACCAGACCCGGTAATGCTTTATTGAGTCTTCTTAACATCTGATTCCCCGCTCTTACTGTCGTTTTTGTTCTTTTATTTCTTTACTTATTTCCTGGCGTTGTCCCTTCGTTTTATTTTGGGGCTGGTAGATTCTGCGTGCAAACACAAATACATTACGCATACCAGCCAAAGCACCCATGATAAAAAAAGGAAGCGCCATCCATGAAATATTTACTTTTTCACCCAGCCAGGCACCAAACAGGGTACATGCTACAATCGGGACGATCATATTGATGCCAAACTGCATGACCATGGCGAAGGACTGGAATACCTCGTTATTGTTTTTGCTTTTCATGATTACCTGTCAAAATCTGCAGTGCATCTCGACTGGCACTGCTCATTATAGCATTTTTTTGGAAAATATGTCTATACATTTAAAGTAATATTACGATTTGTTCGTGAATATTTATAATAACGAATACCGGCGGCATCCATCATGCGCTTGGACGCGATGACAGAAGGCGTATGCTCATATTTATCACTGTCATAGACAACTGTCTTGATCCCGCTCTGGATGATCGCCTTGGCACACTCGTTACACGGGAACAATGTCACATACATCTTTGCCCCTTCGAGACTGCCTCCGCGATAGTTCAGGATCGCGTTCAGCTCACTGTGCGTCGTATAAAAATACTTGTTTTCAAGTGGATCTCCCTCTCTCACCCACGGAAATTCATCATCCGAACAGCCAATTGGGAATCCATTATAACCCATCGACAAAATCTTATGATCTTCACTGACAATACAGGCGCCTACCTGTGTATGCGGATCCTTGGAACGCATGCCCGAGAGCATGGCGACACCCATAAAATACTCATCCCAACTGATATAATCGTCTCTTTTGTCACTCATGTGCTGTTTCCTCCTGTTCATTCAGCCAGTTTGCCAGCTTTCTCACCGTCTTGGACAGTGATTCAAAGCACAGTCCATAGGACGGCAGCGGTGCACCATACGGGTCCATGATCTCTAATTCCTCTCCTACGAGTGCTGTCAGGACATGTACCTGTGACATTTTGTCCTCTCCGAGGATCGCTGCTGCCTGCGGCAGGAATTTTTCCTCCATGACGAGAACCAGCGTGTGTTCGTCTACATCCTCTGCGACCAACTGTTCGGACATATATCCTTCCATATTGATCCCATTACTGATCAGTATCGCATCTACCTTCTGATTGAGCGGTTCGGGAAACAGCACCACCAGTCCACGTGCCAGAATCTCGATCTCGCGCTTCATACTACACTCCCGGAGCAGTGCAGCTGCCATTGGTGCCCGGCAGGTACCGCTCTTGCATACAAAAATGACCTTATCCCACATACTGCTATACCTCCAATACCTGATGCCCTGCTGCCTTGAGCAGCCGGTTCATGATAGCCTGTCCGATTCCTGCTGCAGCAAAGCTCTCGGAAAAGATCGCATCTACCCCCATAGTGTCAAAATCCCGCAAAATTCCGTACAGATGTCTGGCGATTGCCTCCTCGTCATCACGCGCCCCTATGCTGATGACCGTTCCCTGTGTATACCGTGTCTTCGTCTCCTCCGTGGCGATGATTCCCACGCGCAGCTTCTGTGCTATCAGCTGTTCACAGCGGCGGTTTATCTCTGCTACGACCGCATCGGTTGCTCCCTCTACGACCTTGAGATCTGCCTTCGGTGCATAATGCCGGTATTTCATGCCAGGTGCCTTTGGCTTGCGGTCAGAATCCGCCGCGATGAGTCCCGGATCTACAGATACTTCCTGTCCAAGTACCTCACGCAGCATCTCCAGCGTGATATAGCCGGGTCTCAGAATCATCGGTGCCTGTTCGGTCAGATCTACGATCGTGGATTCCAGCCCGATACCGACCGGTCCGCCATCGACAATCATATCGATCCTACCGCCAAGATCCTCAGCCACATGCGAAGCCTGCGTCGGGCTCGGCCTGCCGGAGGTATTCGCGCTCGGAGCCGCGATATATCCGGTCGACGCATCGATCAGTGCCCGCGCGATCGGATCTGACGGCATACGCACAGCGACCGTATCCATCCCTCCGGTTGTTTCATAAGGAATCTTCTCATTTTTCCGGAAAATCATCGTGAGTGGTCCCGGCCAGAAATGTTCTGCCAGTGCATAGGCCGCCTGTGGCACTTCCGCTACAATCCGCTCCAGATCTTTCATATTTGTAATATGCACGATGAGCGGATTGTCAGACGGCCGCCCCTTTGCCGCATAAATGGCTTTTGATGCACCCGGATTGGTCGCGTCGCCACCGAGTCCGTATACCGTCTCGGTCGGAAATGCCACCAGCCCGCCGCGTTTCAATATATCACCCGCACGATTGATCTGTACCTGATCGATCGCCTGCGGATTAATTGTTATAATTTCCGTCTTTTTTTCTGTTTTCGTTATATTATCCATAAAAAACAGTATATCATACTCCGAGCCATTTTACAAAAGAAAGTAACAGTTCAGCCGCCACTTGCAAATGACGTGAGCGGAACTGTTATTCTCACCGGTGCAGATATTGCATGACGCCCATATGTATTGCCCACGCGATGCGATCCTGATAAGCATCATCGATCAATTGCGCAGACTCCTGCGGACAACTCAGGAAACCGCACTCGACAATGACTGTCGGTGAGACGGTCCGTTTCAGCAGATAATAGCTGTCATTCGCCTTTGCCTGCCTGTGATTGTCCGGATCCACACGGCTGATGAGGCTCTGCTGGATCTGCTCTGCGAGCTGTTTTCCTTCCTCGGACTGTCCGTAATAAAACACCTGTGCCCCTCGGACTTCCGGCGCGGAATAGCTGTTCTGATGAATGCTGACCGTACACGCCGGATTGATCTTTTCGATCAACGCACACCGGTTTTGCAGATCCGCGACCTTTTTATTGCTGTCGCCCTCCTGATACAGTCCGGTATCGGATTCGCGCGTATAGGTGACTACCACATCCGACTGCTCCAGCAGCGCACCGAGCTTTTTCGCTATGACCAGATTTACATCCTTTTCGAGTACGCCCTCGGCGGACACCTTTCCACTGTCAATGCCGCCGTGTCCGACATCGATCACCACCTGATACTTCTGCGGCTGCCCACCGCCATCACTGGAAACAGCACTTACAATTTTTGCGCCTTGTCTGCCGAGTACCCCGGCGCCTATCAGGATCAGTACCGCCATGGCCAGCTCGATCTTTCCTCTTACATTTTTCATAAAAAACTCCATATGATACACATCCGATTGGTCTATTTTATGTGTATCATATGGAGTCTATGTTTATTTGATATAGCTGTTAATCGTATCCCACACATCCGCGGTCTCCATTCCGGATTTCCAGAATGCGCCGCCCGCCAGATTCAGCTCCTGCATCACCTGCAGCTTCTTTTCCAATGACTGTGCATCTTCCAGCCAGACCTTATAGGTCACACCATCTTTCTCATACTCTGCATAATTCTGTCCGCAGTCTTCCAGCCAGTTGATCGGCGCCTCATTCGCATCGACCCGCGTGCGCGCCTCTGCCATGCTGACTGCCTCGCTGGACAACTCGTATCCGACATAATCTTCTGATGCCGCCTCCGCGGAATCGCCGTCCTCCTGCTTGGGAGTCTCTGCCCAGATTCTCGTGTAGAACGGCATGCCCAGTATGAGCTGTTCGGCAGGAACACCCTCTGAGAGCGTGTCCTTCGCTCCGTTTTCTACGAAACCGATCGATGCCACACTGCCTTCATCGCTTCCGGCATAATGCTCATCATAAGCCATCACAACAATATAGTCTGCATAATTTGCCTGTTCTCCCCGATGATAGAACTTCGTATATGCACTCGGAACATAGTTATCCACCGACAACACAAGTCCGTTATCATCACATTTGAGCGACAATTCGCGGATAAACTGGATATAACTGTCTCCGACATCACCGCTGAGCGCCTCAAAATCTACGTTGACGCCATCCAGACTGTAATTGAGTGCTTTTGCAATGATCTGGTTGACCAGATTCTCACGCACACTCGTATGTGTCAGTACATAGGTAGAATCCACATCACTATTCTCCAGATTTGATACCAGTCCCCATACCTTGACACCCTTTGAATGGCAATAATCCACATAATTACGGCTGCCAAGGTCAGCCAGATTGCCATCATTATCATTCAGGTAAAACCAGGTCGGCGATAAGACATTCACGCCTTTGGAATTAGCGAGCACGGTCGCAATCCGCGCATTTGCATCCTGATTCGTCACCTGATGCCATAACAGCTTCACCGGTTCATCCATCAGCTGATGCGTAAAAGTCTCTCCCTCATAACTGTGCGGCGGCATCTGCGCTTCGCTAAGCTCCGCCTGATCTCCACCTCCGGCCAGCTTGCTGTTTTTCACATATCCGATGATACCATCTGTCGTACTCACCTTGCACCAGTCATCCATCGTCTCTAGTACATTGACAGTTGCACCTTTTTCCAGTTCTGCCAGTATTTTGCTCTTGATTCCGCCCTTGACACGGAGCTGTGTATTCTTCCTGATCGTGGTCTGTCCGTGAATATTACTCCAGTCTGTCGTCACTACGATACGATACGGATCGGTATACAGTTCATATGCGAGATCGGTATAGTTTTTCACGAAATCCAATGCCACATACACGGTATCTCCTTCGATTTTCACGATCTGGGTACTGCCTTTTGTCACATCATTTCCTATATAATAATCAGTCTGTCCTGCATAAGCTGTGACAGAAGCGTCTGCTGTCGTGTAACGCAGCAACTGCTCATTGCTATCCCAATAAAAGCGGCTGTTTAACTCATGCAGCATCTCATATGTGATATATACGGCACCCTCATATGACTTTGCCTTCTGTTCCGCCAGCTCCTGATTGAGGATGATCGCCACATCATCCGGTGATCCGATCGAATAATAAGTATTCAGATCCTCCGTTTCCTCTGATGGGATATATTGTTCTATTTTTCTGCCTACTACAAATATCAACACGATCACGATGATCAGCAGCAATGCAGCGATCACGGGTCCTGCTTTTTTTCTCATGGTAAATACCTCCTCATGGATTGTGCCCACCCGGACATCTGTACACAGTATAGCATATATACCTGCTTCCAACAATAAAAAGTCGATACGCAAAAATAAATAGCAATTTCCTGGCACATAAAAACAGGGCGCGCCAACACCCTGTTCTTATTGCCTGCAGCCAGAGATCGACTGCAGCCGTTCTTTTTAGATTTTTCTTTTTCCCTGTATACACGACTGAAGTTCCCTTCCTTCTGTCATGTATGATTGACTGTTTGATCGCTTTGTATGTCTGATCACAGTCGGTTCTTATTTGATATGTTTTCGTTAAGTTTCATTTAATTTGTCAAAATGTAATTCGGTCAACACCCCCTCCTTTTCATCATACACATAGTCTCTCATATAACAGGCTTCCTCCTGTGCGCACAAGGTATGCGTCACATTTTCAGGTGAGCTGGGATATCCATCCAGAAAAAGTACGATCCCACGGCTCGCCAGGGATTGCAGCTCAACATACAGTTGCTGTCTGTCTTCTCTCATATGCTTTCCTCACTTGTTTGTTGCTGTCCACTCCGTGCACAGTAACACGTTTCCCAAAAGGAGACACTTGTTTTGTGAACTATGTTTCCCCCGTCAGCTCCGTATAGAGTGTCAGAGGTTCTTCGGTCTCCTCCGTAGTATCTTCCCCGGAAACAGCTTCCGGATATGCGGTATCCACAGGCTCATCGAGCCGATACGGTTCCAGATGCGTCTCCAGAACTGACCGCCTCTCCTGTTCCTCGTGTACCAGAAACAGATCTGTGATATTCGGATCCCATTGAAGCAGCCGGAATACTGCCTGATTGACCGGATAGTATACCTCAGCAGCCTGCTGAAACTCACCGACATACGGCACCGCATACAATACGCAGTCCCGGTAATTCATTGTGTCTATGCGGGCTGCCTGATAGCGCAGCAGCTCTTCCTCCCGAAAGCGCATCTGTATGGCCTGTGTCTCTCCTTCCTCATCACGGATCATCCGGTAGACACGCTTACGGCCTGTGACCAGATAATCCTCTCCATTCGGAAATACAATGCGGACATCCACAAATTCATTTTCCCGAAGCAGCTGCGGCAGGCACAATCCACGGATCTCTACGGTTCGCTCATCCTCTGCTGCCGGCTCACCCTCATACACGAGATCCGCCTGTAGCGCCACACCTTTTGCGAGCGATATCTTGAGCCGTTTTCCAAGTAGTTCCTCCCGATCGACAAATGCTGCTCCTGACAGATCTTCCTGCGACTGCACCTGCTGCTCCCGGAGCATATCCGCAGTCACTTCTTCACCTGCAACCGCATCACGCCCCAGAACATACAACCGCGTCTGCCGGTATCCGCGCTCCAGCTGTTCGTAATGAGCCAGCTTTTCCCGCGTCTGATCCATGCCGCGTCTCTCATAACCCAGGAGCACAGCCAGCGGAACCGCTGCAATGAGTGCGCCTGCTGCCGCTGCGCGTATCATCATTTTTTGTCTGGTTCTCAGCTTAATGTCTCTTTCCTCCTATAATAATTCCTGAAAGAATGCCAACTGGTCTTTTTCCAGCCGGAATGGGTCAGCTATAAAAGGAACGGATCGCACCGGTATATGGTATATCTGCTGAAATCTCTTTTTTTCGTATATATTTCCCGTAACAGTAAGCAACGCTGTAAAATAATTTTGATGCATCTGCACTATACCATCCGGCTGTCCGTGCGAGACCATGAATTGTTCTGCCCGCGCAACCCGCCATGGGCTGAGCGACGCGACCAGATATCTCAGGTCACAGCGCAGAAACTCCTGCCACTCACTCTGTGCACTGCCCAGATCCATCATCAGATACGAATAGTCACCGTTGAGCAGCAGGGGCAGCTGGGAGGACATTATGTGGGGGTAATATCCTACTCCATCTTCGACAAAATGTGCTTCCCCGGTCTGATCCGTATCCAGGTCACGGATGCATGGACGGTCTCCAAGCTCTACAACAGCAGCCGGTACACCCCATTCACTCACCACATAATTGGCTGCGGCGACTGCCAGATGCGTTGTCCCGACTCCACTGTCTACGCCGTAAAATCCTATGGTTTTTCGCTCTTTTTTCCTTTTTCTGACCGTAAAAATACCTTCTCACCACCTCTCTTTTTTCTGCAGCAGTTCAAAAAACTGCCTCTTTTTTACAGATAGCGCCATCGGATCTTCATCCAGCGGAAAGCAATATACATTTCTGCGCCAATCTCTTGCATATGCCCTCGCCGCCTGCGCATTGCCGTAGTTCACGACCGGTATCATCCGCCTATGCCGGCAAAACCGCTCATATAGCTGTTCCGCCTGTGCGATCTCCCAATATCTGCCTCCCAATACAAGCATGACTGTGTCACATGTCTCTAATTCTATGTCTGTGGATTCATATGTACCGAAATCCCTGATGGTGCAGATATCCGTCTCCCGCGCCTGATCCACTGCAGTCATTTGTGAAACTGTCCCGCAGAAATCACCATGCAGGAGATAGCCTGTCTGTGGATCACGGCAGATGCTCCGATGTTCTGTCATCCGCATCAGATCACCACTGTAATCCTGCTGTATGTACAGACTGCGGATTCCTGCCGCATTCAGATAAGTATTCCAGGAGACCGCAATATGCGTGGCACCGATTCCCGGCCGCATACCAACAACTGCTATCTGTTTCGGAAAATGCTTTTTCCCAACCGTAGTTTCATCCGGCGGTTCTACCGCCAGTTCCTGTTTCAACAGATCAGCCTCCGCATATCTTTGTCCCGGCTCCGGGGCCGATGCCCGCTCTATCACCTGCGTGAGATGGGCGCATCTTTGCTCCGGCGCAAGGTGCATCTCCATGTCGCGCAGGATCATGCCGATCCCATAGATATCTGTACGTTCATCACAGGTTCCGCCCGACCGCTTTTCAGGGGCGGCGTAACGCGTTGTTCCGTACATCTGATACGGATTTTCCTGATTTCGGAAAAAAGATGCTGTGCCAAAATCGACTATTTTTATCTGATCGCCATATACTATAATATGTTCCGGCTTCAGATCCTGGTAGATAATCGGTTGCGGCTGTGCATGCAGATATCCGATAATGTCACATAATTGTCTGCCGATCTGTAATAAAAAATTCAGGGAAATAGTTTTTTGATGATGCAAATATGCTTCTAATGATTCACCCCGCACATATTCTTCAAAGATATAGTAATATGTGTCATCTTCCTCAATATCATAGATGATTGGGATTCCGGGATGCTTCAAAGATCTCATCAGTTCAGCTTCCATTGGGAAACCTGAACTGCCGGGCAACGATTTGGGAATTCGCTTGACTGCCCGATCCTGTTTTAGAATCTGATGTCTGACCAGATATACCTGACTGTTGGCGCCGGCTCCGAGAAGCCCTGTCACCGTATACTTGCCAAACAGGTTCTGCTCCATGATCCTCACCGCGCTTTCTGCTATATGATTGTGATCTGATTATGATTTCATTTATGATTTCATGATCATCGATCCGCTCGGTGAAAAAGCATTTCCAAATCTCTTATACCACACGCCGGGCTGTTTTGACAACCGATTTTGCAAAGTTTATACTTTTTTAAGATTTGCAGACGAATTCAAGGCATTTAGCATCTTGACGATCACGGAAAATTTTTATATACTTTTTGTACTTTTCAGAGAATATAACACGTTTATGTAACAGATAAGGAATAGATATCATGAAATTAGAACGAATCAATGATAACCAGATCCGGTGTACACTGACCGGCCAGGATCTGGCTGACCGCCATCTGCAGCTCTCAGAGCTGGCTTATGGCAACGACAAAACAAAACGATTATTTCGGGACATGATGCAGCAGGCTTCGTGTGAACTCGGATTCCAGACCGATGATATCCCCCTGCTGATAGAGGCAATCCCTCTGTCCGGTGACTCGATCATTCTGACCGTCACAAAAGTGGACTATCCGGAGGAGCTGGACACACGCTTTTCCAATTTCAGCGATTACGGCGAATACCCGGACAATCCGGACAATGACGAGGACGACTCCCCCACTTTGGAAGGCGCAGATACCATCATGGATCTGTTTCACAAGATCAGTGCGGCTGCAGCCGCGTTGCGCGCATCGGACTCCGGTGCTGCGTCTGCGGATCAAACACCTGCTCCGTCTGCCGATGTTGATACATCTGAGGCTGCACCTGTCGAAAACGGCCAGTCACCTCAGTCACCTGCATCTTCAGACACGGATATTATAAAGCTGTTCTCGTTCCGTGAGATGGATCATCTCGTCCGTCTCGCCCATGTGCTGAACGGCTATTACAACGAGGACAATTCCCTGTTTTTAGATGTTCCTGAGCATGTTTACTACCTTGTACTGCACAAAGGCAGCCACACCCCCAGCGAATTTAACAAGGTATGTAACATTTTATCTGAATATGCCCTACAAAACCGTTATGTCGACTCAGCAGAGGCTTATTTCGAGGAGCATTTCAAATGTATCGCAGCCCATGATGCCTTGCAGCGTCTGACCAGGGTCTGAATCCGGGTTTGAATGGAACCTGATAAAATAAAACCCTCCGACAACGGATGTATGGTACATCGTCCTGTTTCGGAGGGTTCTTTTACAATTGTTTCTTTTATTTCTCGTGCTTTAAGAATGTGTTGATCTGGTCAACTAATGCCTGCGGCTCCAGCCCGTGAACCATTGCAGCCTGCTCGATAGTCTCCATCTGGGAAGACGGACATCCGAGGCAGTGCATTCCGATACCGAGTAATACCGGGGCAATGCTTTCATCTATCTGAAGTAATTCGCCGATCATAGTGTCTTTTGTCACTGTTGCAGCCATTTTTTGTTCCTCCTTTATCATGTTAGTTGCCGTAACTTATTATATACATTTTCTGTTCACTTGTCTAGTATCTGAAAAATCCCAGGAGTTATACATAACTAATCCTAGTACCTGATTTTATGCACAATTTTCGATCTGCTTTGCTTGTTTTTCCACAATATTTGTACTAAAATATCTTCATAGCAATAGCTAATCAGAAAAAGTATATGTTATATAAGGAGGATAAACCAATGGCATACGTAATTAATGATTCTTGTGTATCTTGTGGAACATGTGAGGGTGAGTGCCCCGTAGGTGCAATCTCTGCTGGTGATGGCAAGTATGAGATCAACGCTGATACATGTGTATCTTGCGGAACATGCGCAGGTGCATGCCCTACAGGCGCAATCAGCGAGGGCTAATCTTCTCGTAAGTAATGCACATTGAAAGGAGACTGGAATCCAGTCTCCTTTTTTATTTCAGCTCTCCAGTCCCGGCGCTGTCTTTAGTTTCTGCTTACGGGTCTTTTTCTGGTGGAACGACCGCTTCTGCCGTTTTCCATAACTGCGTATCGCTTCATCCAGCTTCTTAAACCGTTCTTCCTCCTGCTCATCCTGCACACGCATGAGATAGTTCATCTCTTTCAATACCCGGTCTCCTACATCGATTCCGATCTCTTTGCTCAGATCCTTATTATTTTCAGTCATGGCATTTCTGACGATCCGTGTCATCAGATCCTGAAATTGCTCCATCCGCTCCTGCGGTGACATCTGTGTCTGCTCAGCCACAGATTTGATCTGGGGCTTCATCTGAGGTGTCATCTGAGGCGTCAGATGAGGCTGCTCCGGAAGGCTCATCGGCTGCTCCTTCGTGGGCTTCGCCATATGTTCTGCCTGTGGCTGCTGCGGGGCGATGCCGTCTTGATCTTCCTGATGCAGCAGCATCTTGATCGCCTTTAGCTGATATCCTTCTTCTTTCAGTTGCTTGATACGCAGAAACTGATCGACATTCTCCTGTGTATAGTAACGATGCCCCAACTCATTACGGGGTACCGTCAGCTCCAATTCATCTTCCCAGTAACGTAATACATGAGATTCCACAGCCACAATATTCGCGGCATCAGAAATCATATAACGTACCTGTTCCAACCAATCGACCTCCTTCTTGTTCATTTATGCCTTTATTATAGTCAACCTGAAATCATGGTACAATCTTTTTTCATCGCATATTTCGACAAATAAAAAGGGGTGAAAATTCGTTCTGTATATGCTATAATGTTTTATAATTGTAGCTTTTTAGATACACACTGCGAATAAACCATATTTAGGAAGGATTCAGGAGGATTCATGAGTAATCGTTCGATTAAATTTAAGGGCAGGCTGCGTTTTTACCTGTGCGCACCTCTATACTTGTCTATTCTGCTGGTACTGCTGAATATTCCGTGTTATTTTTACAACAGGAATCTAGGAGTTTGCATGACCCTCTTTACCGGAGTCTATACAATCACGATGTTTGTGTTATATTTCCGGTGCAAACCACTTCTGGTCAATGAACTCATCAATTTTGCAACACAGTATGGCACCGTACAGAAAAAACTGCTGAACGAATTTGAGATCGCCTATGCACTAGTCGATTACAACGGCAAGCTGCTCTGGGTCAACAATCAGTTCACAGAACTGACAGGTAAAGATAAAAATTATCACAAGTCTATCACATCCGTGTTCCCTTCGATCACGAAAGAACTGTTACAGAGTGAGGACACCCTGGAGCTGGCGCTCCCCTTAGAAGATTATCATCTGCGCGTCTCCATGCACCGTATTTATTTTAGCGGAATCTTAAATGACACACAGATACTCGAGACGGGCACCGACCGCAACTATCTGACCGCCATCTACTTCTTTGATGAAACAGAACTTAATCGCTGTATACAGGAAAATGAAGATCAGAAAATGGTCGTTGCACAAGTATACATCGATAATTATGACGAAGCACTCGAGAGCATTGAGGATGTCAAGCGTTCTCTGCTCGTTGCCCTGATCGACCGCAAAGTCAACACCTATTTTTCAAAAGTGGATGCACTCGTGCGCAAGACCGATCATGACAAATATTTTATCGTGTTCCGCCATGAGCATCTGAAAACACTCAAAGCTGACAAATTCAGCCTACTCGAGGATGTGAAAACCGTGAAGGTCGGCAACACTATGGCCGTCACACTCAGTATCGGTATCGGCGATACTGCCGCCAGCTACAGTCAGAACAATGAATACTCCCGCATGGCGATCGATCTCGCGCTCGGGCGTGGCGGTGACCAGGTCGTACTCCGTGAAGGCGAGAAAGTCACCTACTTCGGCGGAAAAGCTCAGCAGGTGGAGCGGAATACCCGTGTCAAAGCCCGTGTGAAGGCACATGCACTGCGCGGCATTATTGAAAGCAAGGAACGTGTCATCATCATGGGGCACCAGATCAGCGACATGGATTCCTTTGGTGCCGCAATCGGCATCTATTGTGCGGCCCGCACACTTGATAAGAAAGTTCAGATTGTATTGAATACGGTCAGTTCTACTCTGCGGCCGTTCCGCGAACGTTTTACCGAAGCAAACGGTTATGAAGCCGATATGTTTCTGACACGTGAACAGGCCATCGAAGTCTGCACACCCAACACGGTTGTCATGGTCGTGGATACCAACCGGCCTGGCAACACAGAATGTCCGGAAATACTGAAAATGACAAAAAATATTGTCGTTTTTGACCATCACAGACAAACAAGTGACACGATTGAGAACCCTGTGCTGTCCTATATTGAACCGTATGCATCCTCTGCCTGCGAAATGGTCGCAGAGGTATTACAGTATTTTACCGAAGGTATCAAGCTGGCTTCCCAAGAAGCTGACAGCCTCTATGCAGGCATCCTCATTGATACAAACAACTTTATGGCCAAGACCGGTGTGCGGACTTTTGAAGCTGCCGCTTACCTGAAGCGCTGCGGTGCAGAAGTAACCCGCGTCCGCAAGATGCTGCGCAATGACATGAATGACTACAAGGCCCGCGCAGAAGTAGTACGGCACGCAGAGGTCTACCGGGATGCATTTGCAATATCTGTCTGTCCGGCAGAGCACATTGAGAGCCCGACAATCGTTGGCGCACAGGCTGCAAACGAATTGCTGAATATCACCGGTATCAAGGCATCTTTTGTCCTTACCGATTATAACGGAAAAATCTACATCAGTTCGCGTTCTATTGATGAAATCAATGTACAGCTCATCATGGAGGCACTGGGCGGTGGTGGACACCTGACAATCGCAGGCGCACAATTAGAGCATTATACGATCACTGAAGTAAAACATATGCTTCAGCAGACAATCGATAAGATGATAGAGGAAGGAGACATAAAAGTATGAAAATCATTTTATTAGAAGATGTAAAATCACTTGGAAAAAAGGGGGAGATCGTAAACGTCAGCGACGGCTATGCCAGAAACATGATCTTACCCAAGAAACTTGGTCTGGAGGCAACCAGTAAAAACTTAAACGATCTCAAACTGCAAAATCAACATGCAGAAAAGGTCGCCCAGGAAAATCTGGAAGCTGCCAAAAACTTTGCTGAAGAACTCAAAGATAAAAAGGTAGAAGTGAAGATGAAGGCCGGAGAAGGCGGCAGGACATTCGGTTCCATCTCTACCAAAGAGATTGCAGAAGCTGCCAAAAAGCAGTTGGGTCTTGAGCTGGATAAAAAGAAAATGATCTTAAAGGATCCCATCAAATCACTCGGAACCTATGAGATACAGATCAAGCTCCATCCTCAGGTCACCGGTACTTTTTCTGTACATGTATCAGAGGGGTAAGATTGTATGCCAGCAGAAGAAACGCTCATTAAGCGTACTATGCCCAATTCGCTCGAAGCGGAACAATCACTGATTGGATCTATGATCATGGATCGTGACGCGATCCTTGTCGCATCGGAATTGCTGGTCAAAGAAGATTTTTACCATCAGCAGTATGGCACTCTCTTCGAGGCAATGGTTGACTTGTTCAACAATCGTGAGCCGGTGGATCTGGTCACACTTCAGAATAAATTAAAAGAGATGAACGTACCTCCGGAGATCAGTTCTCTGGAGTATGTGCGTGATCTCGTAGACGCAGTGCCGACCTCGGCAAATGCCAAATATTATGCAGAAATCGTCAAAGATAAAGCGATGCTGCGCCGTATGATCCGCACGACGGAGGAGATCACCAATGACTGTTACCAGGGCAGCGAGACTACCACGGTTCTTTTAGAGCAGACAGAGAAAAAGATCTTTGATCTGCTGCAAAACCGCGGTGGTGGCGACTATGTCCCGATCAAGGATGTCGTTCTGGAAGCGCTTGACAAAATAGAAAAGGCATCTAAAACACAAGGATCCGTGACCGGAATTGCGACCGGTTTTCTTGACCTTGATTATAAGACTGCCGGTCTGCAGCCGTCTGATCTCGTACTCGTGGCAGCACGTCCCTCCATGGGAAAGACTGCGTTTGTATTGAATATCGCACAGCATGTGGCTTTTCACAGTAACCTATGTACAGCGATCTTTAGTCTTGAGATGTCAAAGGCACAGCTTGTAAACCGTCTGTTTTCGTTGGAATCCCGCGTGGATGCACAGAAGCTGCGTTCCGGTAATCTATCCGATACCGATTGGGAAAACCTGATTGAGGGAGCCGGAACCATCGGACAGTCCAAGCTCATTATCGACGATACACCCGGCATCTCCATCTCTGAGCTGCGCAGCAAATGTCGAAAATATAAACTAGAGCATGATCTGAAGCTCATCATCATCGACTATTTACAGCTCATGAGTGGCAGTGGCGGCAGATCCTCAGACTCCAGACAGCAGGAGATCTCTGATATCTCACGTTCACTAAAAGGACTTGCCAGAGAGCTCAATGTACCGGTAGTCGCGCTGTCCCAGCTCTCGCGTGCCGTCGAGCAGCGCCCGGATCATCGTCCGATGCTTTCCGATCTGCGTGAATCCGGTGCGATCGAGCAGGATGCCGATGTCGTGATGTTTATCTATCGTGATGACTACTATAATAAAGATACCGAAGATAAAGGTATCGCAGAGATCATTATTGCCAAACAGAGAAACGGTCCGATCGGAACCGTCAATCTCGTCTGGCTGCCGGAATACACCAAATTTGCCAATATGGAACGCTAATTTTTTAAAAAGAATCCTGCTCGCAGAAGCGACCCGCCGCAAGGCACCCCATAAAAAACGCTCGGACATTTGTCCGAGCGTTTTTCGTTACCCCAATTTTATTCCTTCACCTAAAAAGATGATTTTATGCATTCGGCTGCGTTAAATACGGTAATACTTCATCCATTGTAGTTACCATCGCTTCGATCTCTTCCAGCACTTCTTCGATATCTTCATCACTATAAGAATCGATATCTGCCACAACCGTATTGGCATCGTTGACCGCATCTGCACATGCATTCAGATACTCTACTGCTTCGTCATTATCCAGCCAGCCATTTGTCTCTGCAAAATAACAAGCATAATCATATAACAGATTCAGTTCCGTATTTACACGCTTAATTGCCTCTGCATATGTGATAGACTTCTTTACTTTAATCTTTGCCTTCGCCTGATAAGTGTCTTTTCCCTCTTTCCAGGTAACAGTAATCACTGCATTTCCGGGCTTCTTTGCAGTTACAACACCATTCTTATTGACGGCAGCTACTGCTTTCTTATTCGTCTTGTAAACAGGTCTCGCATTGTCTCCTGCATTATGGAGAACCAATGTCCACTTCTCACCCTTTACCATGGTATACGAAGCTACAATAAATCCATTTGACTGGTCTGCCGCCTTTGCCGGCACCGGCATTGATACGGTTGTGAATAATACTGCCACTGCAAGTACAAACATCGCAACACGCTTCATGATCTGAGTTCTTTTGTTTTCCATGTTTCATACCTCATTTCTTCCTTAATATATGCATCCGGCTGACAACGCCCTTCGCATGCTTTTATTATACCAGATTTTTTTCTTCCATCATCTACCATTCGCGCTATATATCTACCATTCGCGCTGCCAGCCTAATTTGCATCCAAAAAATACTATAATAGGTGTATCCAATATGAATCAGAGGAGGAAATGATTTATGAAAAAAATAACAACTTTATTACTGGCACTGGCAATATCCGCAACTATGATAGGCTGCGGAGGCGCAGACAAACAGCCTGCCATCGATGCTTACAACAAGGCAAGCGATGATTTTAATGAAGTAGCAGATGCCATCAACGCCAATCCCGATGCATATGCACAGGATGTATTTGATACGATGAATGAGATGGCCGATGTATTGAACCAGCATCAGGCATTACTTGAAAGCGATGAGGACATCGACCAGGAGAAGCTGGACCAGATGATTGAGTGGTATGGCACTGTGGAAGACTGGGTTGCTGATGTCAAGGCAGAGCTTGACATCTAAAATATGAATGTTCGTATTCAGTCATATATGTTATCGCTAGGAGGCAATGTCTATGGGATTATTCGGTAAAAAAGAACCATGTGCGATCTGCGGGGGCAAAGTAAAAGCGATCTTTCCGTGGAAGGTTGATGGACATCTGGTATGCAACGACTGCTATGGGATGGTAGATGTCCCGGAAGAAGTCTTAAAGAATATGAGTCTTGACGATTTCTGTGCTTATCGGGCATTCCGAGAGGAAAATGCCAAACTGAAAGACCAGTTTCAGGTATCGAAACAGATCGACTTTGGCTGGTTTGACACAAAATTCATGTTTGACTTCAAACATAATCTTCTATGCATGGATAAACATCTTGGTAAGACAATCTTTGAAGGAAGCCAGATCAAGTCCTTTATGATTAAACAGGACGAGTCACCACTGATTCAGGGCAGCGCCAAGGGTATGCGCCACCATCCGAGTAATGTACCATCCCGCGTGAGGGCAATGGCACCTCAGATCGACCAATACCGCATGCAGGCAGAGATGGAACGTGAACGGGAGCGGAGAGATCCGGATTATCACTCCCGCCTTATGTTCAACATTCCGGAGCCGTTCAAGAACTTTGTGATTACAATCAAGTTTGATCATCCGTATTGGACAACATTCAAGGCAGATATGGGTGCGCCGAGCTTTGACAATAGCTATCCTGATGTAAACACCTATCTGGATCGTTATCATTCCAACGTGAAGCTCATGGAAGAACTTGCGACTTCTATCAAACGGATTGCTTTTCCGGATGCCCCCGAGCTGACCGGCGATGCCGGGGCAAGCAAAGGCGTAAAAAATGGGAATGCTGCCGCAAAGCAGGTCGATCCCATAACAGAGATCAAGCGCTATAAAGAGCTGCTCGATCAGGGACTGATTACAGAAGAAGAATTTACTGCGAAAAAGCGTAAATTGATGAAAATTTAAAAAAACGGGCTATCATGCAGATAGCCCGTTTTTTTATGCCATTCGTTGTGGCTCCTGATATTTACTCCTGAACGTAAGGCATCAATGCTACGTGACGTGCTCTCTTGATAGCAACGGTCAGTGCACGCTGATGCTTTGCACAGTTTCCGGTGATTCTTCTGGGAAGGATCTTACCTCTCTCAGAGATATATCTCTTTAACTTATTTGTATCCTTGTAATCGATCACATTGTCTTTTCCACAGAATACACATACTTTTTTTCTTCTGTGCATCGGGCGTCTCTTTGCCGGAGCGCCGTCTCTGTCACTCTTGTTGTAAGGCATAGCTCTCTACCTCCTATATTATTGGTCTTCCCAGACAAATACATCCGGGAAATATGTCTTAATTAAATGGTAATTCCTCATCAATACCCTCAGGGATATTCATGAAGCCGTCTCCAGCATCACTGGGTGACGGTCTGTCAGCAGGAGCAAATCCTCCACCGTTATTCTGCGCGGCAGCACTCTTACTCTCGGCAAACTCCTGATCCTCTACTACAACATCTGTCGTGTACACACGCTGCCCGTCCTTGTTTGTATAAGATCCGGTCTGGATTCTGCCTGTCACAACTATCTTCGTTCCCTTATGAAAATATTTCTCTGCGAACTCTCCGGAACGACCAAACGCAACACACTGAATAAAATCAGCGGTCTGATCGCCATTCTGATTGTTGCGGCTCATCCGTCTGTCTACTGCTAACGTATATCTTGCAACTGCTGTTGCATTCTCCCCTTGTGTATAACGCACTTCGGGGTCACGGGTCAGACGACCCATCAAAATAACCTTATTCATTCGGTTCTCCTATTCTATTTCTCGTCTGTTCTTACACACAAGAAACGAAGAACGTTGTCCATAATACGGACATTGCTTTCAACTTCCGCAGGCACGGTAGCCTCTGCATCAAAGTGAATGAAGTAATAGAAGCCCTCGCTCATCTTCTGGATGTCATAAGCTAACTTCTTCTTGCCCCAATCCTCAACGTCTGTGATGGTTCCGCCGGCACGAGTAATATACTCTTTTGCCTTCTCTACGGTAGCGGTTCTTGCATCGTCTTCGATCTTGGCATTCACAATGAGTGCTAATTCATAATTGTGCATCGTTTTTACCTCCTTTTGGTCTCTGGCCCACTCTCCAATCGGATGATGGAGTGAGCAAGGAAACATAGTTCACGAGAAAGTATTTTAACATGCTTTGCGTAATTAATCAAGTACTTTTATATGATTTTTGATGTTTTTTGTAACAGTTGTTACTGTTCACAGCCGACAAGTTTTACAAAATCTCTCTATACTTTGACGGTCGAATAAAGTATAATGAAGTCAACGACAAATTGTTAAGGAGGGATTGCTATGAAAAGGGTATTGGTATTATTTGGTGTATTAATTTGCATGTTGTCATTCGTCGCTTGTGATAAAGCAACTGGCAGTGAAGCACCTGTAACAAGTGGAATAAT
>CAKRIZ010000004.1 GCA_934351445.1 uncultured Eubacterium sp. | reverse complement strand
CAAGGTTTTTCGTTGATTTACATGATAATAATACGGTTCAAATTCTTATGCGAACTGTAAGATTATGCGTTCATCTGTGCAGCTACTTCTGCAGCAAAGTCCTCATTCTTCTTCTCAAGTCCCTCACCGGTCTCGAAACGAACAAACTTTTTAATCTTTACAGGAGCACCTACAGCCTTTGACAGCTCATCGATATACTTCGCTACCGTCTGCTTTCCATCCTCAGCCTTAACGTATACCTGATCTACCAGACAGATCTCCTTTAACTCTTTGCTGATACGTCCCTCGATCATGCCATTGATCACCTTCTCAGGCTTCTGTGACTCCTTGGGATCGTTCATGATCTGAGCCTTTAAGATCTCCTTCTCATGTGCGATGTAATCAGCGCTTACTTCATCACGTGATACATACTTGGGAGCTAATGCAGCGATCTGCATTGCGATGTTCTTCATGCCTTCTTTTACTTCATCGTTAACTACAGATGTCTCAGCATCTACGATAACACCGATTCTGCCGCCACCGTGTACATATGTTACAACGCAGCCGTTCGGCTCTGAAACTCTCTCAAAACGGCGGATCTTTAAATTCTCGCCGATGACTGCAACCTTCTCTACCAGAGCATCAGCTACAGTCTTAGACTCATCCTCATTCCACTTCTCAGCCATGAATGCATCCATGTCTGCTGCATCGGAAGCAACTGCCTGCTTTGCAACTGCTGCTACGAATGCCTGGAATGTCTCATTCTTTGCAACGAAGTCTGTCTCTGAGTTTACCTCAACAACTGCTGCTGTCTGATCTCCGTCTGTAACTACAGTACACAGACCTTCTGCTGCGATACGGCTGGCTTTCTTCTCAGCCTTAGCCTGTCCGTTCTTTCTCAAGAACTCAACAGCCTCATCCATATTTCCGTTTGTCTCATTTAATGCCTTCTTGCAATCCATCATACCTGCGCCGGTCATTTCACGCAGTTCTTTTACCATTGCTGCTGTAATAGCCATTGATCTTTCCTCCAAATCTGTCGTGATAATTATGCCTCTGCTGCTTCCTCAGCAACATCTTCGCCTTCGTATACTGCATCCTCAGATGCTCCCTGATTAGCCTCTACGACAGCATCTGCCATCTTAGAAACGATCAGCTTTACGGCACGGATCGCATCATCATTACCAGGAATCACATAATCCAGTTCCTCAGGATCACAGTTGGTATCAGCGATACCGATCAGGGGAATACCTAATGTATGAGCCTCCTGTACACAGATACGCTCCTTCTTGGGATCTACGATAAAGATTGCATCCGGAATCTTCTTCATTTCCTTGATACCGCCAAGGTTCTTCTGAAGCTTCTCTAACTCTTTCTTCAGCGCAATCACTTCTTTCTTAGGAAGAACATCAAATGTTCCGTCCTCTTCCATGCGCTCGATATCCTTTAATCTCTTGATACGGCTCTGGATGGTCTTGAAGTTGGTCAGCATACCGCCTAACCATCTCTCATTTACATAGTACATTCCGCAACGCTCTGCCTCAGTCTTGATTGCATCCTGCGCCTGCTTCTTTGTACCTACAAAGAGGATTGTACCACCATTTGCAGCGATATCTGCTACTGCATTGTAAGCATCGTCAACCATGCCTACAGACTTCTGTAAGTCGATGATGTAGATACCATTTCTCTCTGTGTAGATGTAGGGAGCCATTTTAGGGTTCCATCTTCTTGTCTGATGTCCAAAATGAACACCTGCCTCCAGTAACTGTTTCATTGTAATTACGCTCATTTTTTTACCTCCATTGGTTTGTTCTTCCACGAATCTCTCTCCATCATTCCACCTTGCGGCACCAGAATAATGATCCTTTCGTGTGTTTGTTAATCATAAGCCTTATAAACATAACATAAGCGCCGGCGGAATGCAAGCGCTTTTTTTCAAAATATTATCTCTTTTTATCTTTTTTTCCAGTATCCTTTGTCTGATCGTCGTTTCTCTCCGTAATCAGACGAATGATTGTATCGTAATCGGCATCTTTCGGTATGATGTAAGTACCCGGCTGGATCAGGCTGTCATATCCACCCTCCGATAAATACTTGTTAAAATCATCTGCATCATCGATCACTCCGGCTCTCTTGAGTTTTTTGCATACATCATCCGAATACTCCCCGCCTACGATCGATAATTCAATCTGTTCGACAGTCTCTACATCATTGTCTTTTGTCTCACTCTTGTCATCCGATGTGTCTTTTTTATCATCTTTTTTATCATCTTTTTTATTATCTTCTTTATCATCTTGCGTTTCCGCTATTGATGACGTCTGATCCGAAGCTGTGTCCGGTGTGTCATCCGGCAATGTATCGGACAGCTTTCCACTGTCACTTACTTCGTCAGCCATCACCATGCCCAGCGCAGCCGCCCGTTCACGGATCTGGTCATCCGACAGTGTCTCCTGCTTATGAAATGAAAAAATGATCATGAGTATCACGGTCGTCACAATAACGCCAACACCCATTCCCCGCAGATAATACTTTAATTTCACGATTCCTCTTCCCCTCTGTATAGCTCTACGATCAGTTTCACCTCTCCAAAGCCGAGACCGAGATTTCTCGCAATATCTGTCAGGTCTTCACCTGCATGATACCGCTCCAGGATCTGCTCCCTGACACTGACAGGCTTCGATTCTTCCTCCGGCATTTCCACCTCCTGAGGCAGTTCCTCATCCTGTGGAACTGCTTCCGTCTGCGTCTGAACCGGCTGTACCACCGGCTCAACCGGTTCACTTGCCGCAGGTACGGCCTGTACATCCGGCATAGGCATCGCACGCAATGACTGATAGGTTCGGATCAGTTCATCCATCTGTTCCATGGCCTCATTCAACTGGGCATGCTTATCGCCCAACATACTGTAGAGGAATGTCACCTCATGGTTTATCTTTTTTAGCTGCTCCATGGTAGCATCGGAATACTCACTGATCGCCATGATCTTCTCATTCGTATCACGCTCCATCGTGCGCTGTACCTTATCGATCGTCAGATCCATCGCTTCATCGACCACATCAGACACCTTCGCACGTGCAGTATCAAGTTCACGATCCACGAGTACACGTAACTCTCCCTCACTGAGTTCTGCAACTTTGTTTACATCAGCCGGTGAGAGCTTCTCCGTGATAAAAAAACTTCCGATAAAAAATACAACGCCGATCAACAGCAATACTGCTTCCACTACTGTCATAGTTTATCACCCTTCAATCAGACGGTGATGTCAAATCCACCAGACATTCCCTTTATGCGGACATGACCATCATCCATTTTTTCTTTCTGCTTGTTCTTTTTCTTATTGCTCTGATTGTAATACCCATTTTTGCTGCCATCCCTGGCATCAAACCGATATTCTTCCCCATTCAGGTCATCTTTAGTTGTGACCTGTCTGGCAGCCGCCTCCTCGTGCTTTGTCACACTCGTGAATGCCTGCTGCTGATGCAGCAGAGGTCTTTGATCCTCCTGCTGTTTTACATTTGAGACATTTTGCTGATTCTGCATCATTCCATTAAAATCAACCGGACGAACAGACATAATTTTCCACCTCTACACCTTCGTTAAAATACCCATATAACTGCCCATTGTTTTCTGCATCTTTGATAATGCCTTTGTATGCAGCTGTGATACGCGGGACTCAGAGACCTCTAGTATCCTGCTGATCTCCTTGAGCGTCATATCTTCATAATAATATAGCAGAATGACCTTTGATTCCTTTTCCGTCAACTGCTCCATTGCCTTTGACAGCATTTCCTTTAACTCATTTTGTTCGATTAATTCTTCCGGCTGAATAAAATGAGAATTGCCACGTGTCTCCATCACAGGCTCAGTGCCCTGCTCAACATATTCATTTAAAGATACGACATTCGTGATCTTCAACTGCGACTGCCATCCCAGCAGTTCATCCTCGCTGAGTCCCAGTTCGGATGCAATCTCCTCATCACTGGCATTTTTGCCGGTGCGTGTCTCTATCACACGGATCGCTTCATCAATTTTTTTCTGTTTCTGACGAACCGTGCGTGGAATCCAGTCCATCTTCCTGATCTGATCCAGAATCGATCCCCGGATACGCAGCGATGCATACGTTTCAAACTTTACATCCTTGGTCGTATCAAACTTATCAATCGCATCGATCAAACCGAATACTCCATAGCTGACCAGATCCTCATACTCAACATTGTATCCCAGATACATATTCAGGCGACCTGCCACCAGCTTTACAAGCGGCGCATATTCAATTATAATCTGTTCGCGCAGTTCCGGTGTCTTTGTTTTGCAATAACGCTCCCAGAGCTGTTCCTTTGATAATGCTTTCATCTGCAACCGTCCTATTTCACTGCATATTGCCATGCATCAACCATTACTGATCTGTATAATCATCCATATAATCATCATCAGACATCGCCATCTCATCAATCAGGTCATCATCCATATCCATATTTTCAAACTCTGACAGTGGATCCTGCATGACCTCAAATCCCTTATCAAGCACCAGCTTGACGATACAGCCTAATAAATAAAAGATCACCAGCACCAGCAATTCTGTCCTTACAAATTTCCCAAAACTGTAATGCTGGCAGATACCGATGATACATGCGACAAATCCTGTGATCAACATCACAATCGCAGGAACCGGCTTTGTATTCATAGAAGCCCTCCCTCCGTAAAAATCCATTTACTGTATAAATACTGTATAGATACCGTCAGATCTTCTTAACTGATTTACCGACCGCCTTGATAATATAATCACCATTCGAGCAATCCAATTCTACCGTTCTACCGTAATTCAGGCCGGTATCTTCTGCCAGAATCGGAATACCGAGCTCCTGCAGTGTTTTTTTTGATGCGATCGCATTTTTTTCTCCGATATTTCCGACGGACGTTGTTCCCGCCACCTCGAACATCTTAGCGCCACCTGCAATCTTGGCCACCATGCGTCTGCGCGGCACCCCGAGCGCTTCCATCTGACGAACGAGTTCTACAATACCTGTATCTGCAAATTTCGCTATATTTGAATTATTTCTGATCTTTGTACTATCCGGCAGCATAATGTGCGCTAAGCCGCCTATTTTTGTTGTCGAATCCCACAGAGCAATGCCTATGCAAGAGCCAAGACCAAGCGTGGTTAATGTATCCGGGGCTTTGGCAGTCTTCAGATCTGCCATCCCCACTTTGATTACAACTCCCATATGTACGTTCCGTTTCCCTTTTAGAATGAAATTCCAAGTGATTGAAGGATCTTATCATAAGAATCCTCATCCGGTAATAAGATAAAATATCCTTCAATCATTACATCATCACCGAACTCTGTCTCTATCAGTAACGCGTTATCACCAAACTGTCCGAACTGAATGGCGGGAACACTCAAAATTGACGCTGCCATATCTACCGCAATATAAGGGACGGACGGAGTGATTACCAGATTGGTCATTGTAGACAATGCAGATAAGTAGGAACCTGCAATAATATTACCGATCTCCTTCATCGCAGACAGCTCCATCTCAGAGAATTCATTTTCTCCTTTTTCACCGCCCATGCCGCCCATCAGCCGGTCAACCAGATAATGTGCGGATTTCAAACGCATCAAAAACATCATACTTCCGGAAATATCATTCTGAACCTCTAAAAAGATACCGACAATAATCTCTTCCTCCGGACAGATCGCTGTTCCAAGATCCTCAACCGCCTTTAATTCGACATTTGGAACTTTCATATCAATCGTCAGATTCAACATGCTGGCGATCGCCGTCGTTGCGTTTCCTGCGCCAATATTTCCGAGTTCACGAAGCACATCGATATACATACTATTTACATTATCAAATGAAAATTTACCCATAGAAACTACCTTTCAGTTAAGAATTAAGAAACAATAGATTGCCTGTACACAGACAATCTATTGTCATTTAATTATTTCAAATTTCTTCCGTCATTGCATTAATGTCAAATAACGAAATCAGATCATTTTCATTCTTTCCGATTCCATTGATGAAAGAATGCTTGTTATCCTTGGCATCATGACTGGGCTTGTCAATCTCGTCAGCGCCCAGATTCACGACTTCCCTTACTTCATCTACGATGACTCCAAGTTTGCCCTGATCCTCGATCTTTAAGATAATAATACGGCTGCTGTCCGTAAATACATCATCCTCGAATCCCATTTTCAGGCGGATACTCATAACCGGGACAATCTCACCACGCAGATTAATAACACCCTTGAAATAACTCTGTGCCTTCGGCACACGTGTAATCTTCTGCATACGTACAATTGTATCAACGTATCCGATATCTATACCATAGATTTCACTGCTTAATGCTACTGCTATGAACTGTTTCTTTTCTTCTGTCACATCACCATTTGTTTCCACATATGCTGCCATCTTTTTACGTCCCCCTTACATCAGTGTATTCACATCAAGGATCAATGCAACTTCTCCATCACCGAGAATGGTTGCCCCGCTGATGATCTTGGTTGAATTATCGATATAGCTTCCGAGTGACTTGATAACGATCTCCTGCTGACCCATCAGATCATCAACCACGAGACCAACCTTCTTGTCCCCTTTGGAAATAATAACAATTGTCAGGCTCTCAAGATCTTCTTCCGGAGGTGCGATATCCAACAACTGATTCAAGCGGATAATCGGGATGACCGTACCACGCATATTGATGACTTCCTTTGCCTCTACATACTTGATCTCTGTGATCGGAATATCCTCGATGCTGACAATCGATCCCAGCGCAATCGCATATTTCTCACCACCGATGATGACCATCAGTGCCTGAATGATTGCCAGTGTAAGCGGCAGCCGAACCGTGAATGTAGATCCTTCGCCATATACACTCTTGACCTCTACATCTCCGCCAAGTGCCTCAATATTTGATTTTACGACATCCAGTCCAACACCTCGGCCGGAAATATCCGTAATCTTCTTTGCCATGGAGAAGCTGGGCATAAACAGGAAATCAATAACCTCTTTATCTGAGAGCTTCTCCGCCTGTTCGGGTGTCACAATTCCACGCTCAATCGCCTTTGCCTTTACAGCCTCTATATCGATACCGTTACCATCATCACCGACCTCGATGATAACGTTATTTCCTTCCTGGAATGCTTTCAGGCGGATCGTTCCTACCTCGGGCTTTCCACGCTCCTTACGCAGTTCTGCGCTCTCAAGTCCGTGGTCTGCGGAATTACGCAGCAAATGCTGCAGCGGATCACCAATCTGGTCTACAACGGTACGATCCAACTCAGTCTCTTCACCGGTCATGACCAGTTCCATCTTCTTGTTCAATGTCCGGGACAGGTCACGGATCATACGGGGGAATTTATTCACTACACTCTCGATCGGCACCATTCGTACCTTCATGACAGACTCATGCAATCCTGTCGTGATACGCTCAAGATACTCAATCTGTTCCTGATACGACTGATTCTGCATACCGGCTGCGTTATTGGAACTGAGTGAAACAAGTGAGTTCTTGGCAATGATCAACTCGCTGACCTGATTCATCAAAGCATCTAGTTTCTCAATATCCACACGCACGGTACGGCTCGTCACCGGCTTTCCACTCTGCTTTTTCTGGGATGCACTCGGTTTGGATGCTGCTTTTGCTGCCGGAGTGGGTGCGGGGGCTTCGGTTTTCTGTTCTTCCACCGCAGTTGTCTGAGGCTTCGGCTCTGCCTGTTCATCTTTCTTGAGCAGCTGTGCTGTCACTTCATCAGCTACTGCATTCTCGATCTCTGAGACAGCCTTCGCTGCATTTAAGACTTTTTCCAGTTCGACATCTGTCGTAAAGAAAATACTGAAATCGTTCTCGAACTTTTCATCCTCGATATCCTGGGAACTCGGTGAGTACACAATGATCTCTGCGAATTCCTCAACAGCCTTAAACACCAGAAACGCACGGGCTGCCTTCAGCAGGCAGTCTTTCTGGATATATACAGTCATGCCATAGACATGCTGTCCATTATCCAGTGCCTCCTTTATCTTTTTCTTATCCGAATCATTCAACTCTGCTTCTGCAAACTTCTTAGCATCGACAGACTCCGGTGTATCGTTTGCCGGAGCGCTCTCTGTCTCTGCGGGCGCTGCCTCTGCGCCCTGCTGTGCGGCTGCCTCCGCATGCTGCAGGAATCCATTCAGTTTCTGAATGATTGCTTCATTATCGTTTGTACCTTCATCTGAGGTCTCTTTGATATTTTCAAGGTATCCTTCAATAGCATCCAGACACTGGAACAGCAGGTCAATCATATCGCTGTCTACTTTGATCGTGTCGTTTCGGACTTCCTGGAATACATTTTCCATATCATGCGTCATATGCTGCATGCGCTTGAATCCCATTGTACCTGCCATACCCTTTAAAGAGTGTGCTGCACGGAAGATCTCATTTACCACATCTTTATTATCCGGTTCCTGCTCCAGCGCCATGATATTATCACTCAGGCTCTGAATATGTTCGTTGGTCTCATCAATAAAGATCTCTAGATACTGACTTACATCCATTTTATTTTACCCCCACATTCTTCATGATCGTGTTTGCAATTGATTCCAGTGGAACGACTTCGTCTACAAGCCCGGCCTCGGCGATCGCGCGTGGCATGCCGTACACAACACAGGTCTGTGCATTCTGTGCAATGACATGGAGCGGTTTTTTCTGATCCAGCTTTTTGATTCCCTCTGTTCCATCTGCGCCCATTCCAGTGAGCACCACACATACAATATCATCATACTGGCTGTTGATCAGCGACTCATATGTAACATTTGCGCACGGACGGAGACCTCCGATCGGAGGTGCACTGCTCAGATGTACCTTATGCATGCCACCTGAATATACAATCTCCATATGCATGCCACCCGGTGCAATATACACCATACCTTTTTGGAGTATATCTCCTTCTGCGGCTTCCTTGACCTGCACTTTGCTCAGTGTGTTTAACCGCTCTGCCAGCGACTGGGTAAAGCCCGGCGGCATATGCTGCACCACAATCATCGGTGCATCCATCTTCGGGTCAAGAAACGGTATCACGGAGTGAAGTGCTTTCGGTCCTCCGGTGGAACATGCAAGCGCAACTAACCGCTGTCCCTTGCGTGATAACGGCTGATGTACCATACCGGCTGCGCGAACCGATGCCGCAGGAGCCACCTTTTTGCGGATCATCTCCGTATGAAGTACCGCCTCGAGCATGTCAATCAACGCATTCCGGAAATCTTTACCTTTGGCTTCGATAATATTCTGGGGCTTTGTCACAAAATCGACCGCCCCTAGCTCCATCGCCTGCATCGTAACTGCCGCATCTTTTGTCGTAAGTGTACTCACCATGACAACTGTCGCTTTGATATGCTCATCGCGCAGCCGTTCCAATAGCTGCAATCCGCTCATACGCGGCATGTACACATCCAAAAGTACAGCATCATACGACTGTTTTGTCAGTTTTTCATAAGCTTCTAAGCCGTCTCTGCATACGTCAGTCACCTGGAATTTTTCATCTGAATTGATTATATCACAGATTACACGTCTCATGAGTGCAGAATCATCTGCAACCAAAATGTTTTTTTTCATATACTAGACACCTACATCCTTTTTTCTGATCTTCCGATCCTCATCAAAGATATATTTGATAATTATCTCCCGCAGCTTGTTACCCATATGGATATACTCTGCGCGTGTCTCATACCGTTCCATATTCTGTGCAGCTTTCCTGCAGGAGACAATCGACACAGCGACCCATATATCCTTATCAATATTCTCATTGCTCAGCGTCATATGGACAGCCAGATAATCGCCCTCTGCATGCTTCTGCTCACTGATGAACCGTATCCCACCGCCGCTGATATCTACGATCACAGCCTTACTCAGTGTCTGTGCGATCTCCGGATCACTGATGCGCTGTTCCAGGTTTGCCCCGGACAGCATCATCGCTTCCTCCCGCTGCAATTCGTAGGCATCCATTCCGATGATGCACTCCAGCCGAAAATACTCACGCCGCTGGAACTTGGTCAGATTCGAACGGAGCATGACCTTTACCATGAAAAAGTTATCTTCCTTGTACCGGTCAGTGACCTGACAGACAGCCCGGTATAAGCCGCGCTTTGTATAAAACATCAGTTCATACCGTGAACCGAGCGATAAAAGTACGAGTTTACCCTTGTACATCGGCATCTGTATCACCAGCTCCCCATCTTCATCGATCTCCTCGAGCTGGCTCACAAGAATCGGCAATTTTTTTCCATCATGTTTTTTCCGGTCTTCCTTTTCCAGTGAACAGATGTCTATCTTGTTTCCGATTTGCAATATATCCTGTATCATCTATTAAATCCACCTCTCACCTGCTATTTACGATTAAGGAAATTATATATCATGCGTGAAAATCCACCCTTCATCTCGTAATATCTGTTTTCTCCGCTGACGAGGCTCTCTGCGATCTTCGCAAATGCCTGTGAGGAAGCAGATGCCGGATCATAGATGGATACCACCTGCTGTTGTCTCACCGCCTTTTCGATCACCGGATCCTGAGGCACCAGCCCCAGATAATTGACATTCCAGTTCAAAAACTTTGACACAACCGAGCTGAGCTTATCATATACTGCCTGCCCGTCTGCCGCCGAATTGACCCTGTTTGCGATCACATTGATCATGACATCCTCATAATTAAACTGACGGTTCCGGTATAATGTCTTGATCAGTGAATAGGAATCTGTCAGTGAACTCGGATCCGGTGTCGTGATCAGCAGCACCTCCGGACTGGCAATCACGAACTCCATGACACTGTCGGAGATTCCTGCGCCGGTATCTATCAGTATGACATCTGCCATCGAATCCAGCTCAGACAGTTTGCTGACGATACCCATGATCTGTTCCCTCGTCAGATTGTTTAATTCGACGATGCCAGATCCTCCGGAGATAAATCCGATATCCATCGGTCCGTTTGAAATGATATCGCGCATCGCCATTCCCTTATATAATACATCACTGAGATTGTATTTGGGGATTGCCCCAAACATTACTTCTACGTTTGCGAGTCCGATATCCGCATCGAATATGATGACCTTCTTCCCAAGCCGACTCAGCTGTACAGCCAGATTGACTGCCATATTTGATTTTCCGACACCACCTTTTCCACTGGTGATCGTGAGCACCCGTGCCTGTGGTGTCTGACCGGAATGCTGCATCTTCACTACATTCCGCAGTCCTGTCGCCTGGTCCATATCAATCTCCTCCTAACAGCTTCTTTACGATCTCCTGTGGCTGAAATACCGTTATGTCATCCGGCACATTCTGACCATTCGTCGTATATGATATATCGGTATCCGCATACAGCTTCATATTCAGCAGATTACCGTATGCGCCTGTCTCATCGAGTTTCGTAAAGATCATTGAGTAATCTGTAATACTGCGATACATATCGCAGATTTCTTTCAGATCACGGTATTTTGTCGTTGCAGACAATACCAGATATACACACTGTGATGCAGACTCCCCCAGCATGTGCAACAGCTTTTTCGTATCCTCGCGCTGTGTTTCATTTTTATGTGAAAATCCGGCGGTATCTACAAATATCATATCATGGTCTGAGAGTTTTTCCACCGCTGCGGGCAATTCCTCCGGCTCATAGATCACCGTCAGGGGTGCTTCTAAAATATTCGCATAGGTTCGTAGCTGTTCCGTTGCGGAAATACGGTAGGTATCCGCTGTCAGAAATGCCACATCTTTTCCCTGTTCTACCTTAAATTTTGATGCGATCTTAGCGATCGTTGTTGTCTTTCCGACACCGGTCGGTCCGATGAAGAATATCACCTGCGGACTCTTATTTCCCGGCTGGATCACCTTCGGATTGCCAAATTTGAGTATCATCTTCTGATAGACCTGCGACAAAATAAAATCCATACTGGAACCACGGCGCACCGCCTTCATAACATCATCCAGAATCTGGTTGATATAAGTCTCATCCACCTCATTCTCCAACAATGTCTGATAAACCATGCGAAAGATCTGCATACGCTCGGCATCATCCTCTGAAGTACCGGCCTCATGTTCCATATTTTTTTCCAGTCCCGCAGTATCATCCGTCAGCTTCTTTTCCAGAAACTGCTGCAGGTTTTCCAGACGCTCCTCTATCAGATCCGTATCTGTTTCGCTGCTTTTCTTTTCAGCACGTACCACCTGCTGTTCCTGTCCGGCTGCATGTGCA
The DNA here is from genome assembly GCA_934351445.1 of uncultured Eubacterium sp. Taxonomy (GTDB): domain Bacteria; phylum Bacillota; class Clostridia; order Lachnospirales; family Lachnospiraceae; genus W0P33-017. The sequence goes on along the minus strand of CAKRIZ010000004.1, from coordinate 78,423 downwards.
CTGAGAATATCCCCTACCGCGCGTGCTGCCTCTGAGATTGGCTCTGCGACGGCAGACACCGGACCCGCTGCAGGACGTGGGATCTCCTCTTTTGCTGTAGTCAGGTCAATCTGTTCATCCGCAGCCAGATCAATACGTCTATGTTCCTTATTATTCTGGGTATCTGCCATAGACGCCTGCTCCTTATCTTCTACAGCAGCAGTCACCTCGTAGTAAGGCGTCTTTAAAAAACTGAACAGTCCCTTCGGTTTCACGACTCGTACGTTCATGATGACAAGCCCTTGTCCCATTTCGTTTTTCGCTTTTTCCAGTGCCTCTTCTTCTGTTTTTCCCTGAAATTTATTTATCGTCATTATGCTGTCACCATCCCAACAGATTCTAATTCAACATTGGATTCAATCTCATTATATGATACAACGATCAGATCCTTCAAGTATTCTTCCGTCAATTTTTTGAAGTACATACGGACAATCGGGGATGTCACGACAATCGCACTCTTTCCCAGATTCTCCAGCTTCGACACTTCAGCCTCCGTCGCATCAATGATCGCACGTGTCCGTGCCGGATCAAGCGTCAGATAAGCCCCCTGCTCCGTCTGTTTCACAGCACCCATGATCTCCTGTTCGATCTTGGGATCAAGTGTGACGACACTCGTCTTTTCATTTGCAGGGAAATATTTATTGGAGATCGCACGCTTCAGACTCTGACGTACATACTCCGTCAATACATCCGTGTCCCTGGTCGTCGCAGCATGATCTGCCAGCGTCTCAAAGATCGTGAGCAGATCACGGATCGAGATACCCTCAGCCAGCAGATTCTGCAATACCTTCTGGATCTCACCTGTGCTAAGCAGCTTGGGAACCAGCTCGTCGATCAGCACCGGATTGTTCTCCTTGACATTGTCGATGAGATTCTGGACATCCTGTCTCGTGAGCAGCTCTGCAATATGGCTGCGGATAACCTCCGTCAGATGCGTAGCGATAATAGACGGTGGATCAACAACCGTATAACCCAGACTCTCCGCACGCTCACGCTGGCTCTCAGTGATCCAGATGGCAGGCAGATGGAAGGAAGGCTCAAACGTCGGAATACCCGTAATCTCCTCCTCCACATAGCCGGGGTTCATTGCCATATAATGGTCAAACAGGATCTCTCCCTCTGTCACCTGAATACCCTTGATCTTGATAATATACTGATTCGGATTCAACTGGATATTATCACGCAGACGAATAATCGGCACAACCGTACCCAGCTCCAGTGCAATCTGTCTCCGGATCATAACCACACGGTCGAGCAGGTCACCACCCTGATTGACATCTGCCAAAGGAATAATACCGTATCCAAACTCCAGCTCAATTGGATCTACCGACAACAGCGATACCACATTTTCGGGTTTCCGGATCTCCTCTGCCTCAGATTCAGCCACTCCGGTCTCATCCTCGATACGCTCCACCTCGATCGTCTTATTCATATTGATACCGGCAATCAGGAAGATCGCTCCCATTCCGACACAAAGGAACAGGTTCAGAGGCGTAAATACACCCAGAAAGCACACAACCGCCCCTACCATGATGAGTACCTTGGGGATACCAAATAGCTGGCCGATCAGCACCTGTCCAAAATCCGCTTCTTTGGAAGCCTTGGTAACAAGGATACCGGTAGCCATAGAGATCGCCAGTGAAGGAATCTGGGAACTCAGTCCATCACCGATCGTCAGGATACCATATTGCATCAGTGCCGCCTGAAACCCGAGACCCCCGCGTGTCATTCCCATGACCGTTCCACCAATCAGGTTGACAAATGTAATAATCAGACCCGCAGTGGCATCTCCCTTTACATACTTGGTCGCACCATCCATGGCACCAAAGAAGCTGCTCTCCATCTGAATCTTTTCACGGCGTTTTTTTGCTTCTTCATCCGTGATGGCTCCGGTATTCAGGTCGGCATCGATCGCCATCTGCTTACCGGGCATCGCATCCAGAGTAAAACGTGCTGTTACCTCGGATACACGTTCCGAACCTTTATTGATGACTACAAACTGGACAATCAGTAAGATCACGAATATGATCGTACCGATGACCATGTCGTTGCCACCTACGAAGCTGCCGAAAGTAGTGACGACATTACCCGGATCGCCGGTCTTTAAGATCAAACGGGTAGATGACACATTCAGTGAAATACGAAAAATTGTCGTAAACAGCAGCAATGTCGGGAAGAACGACATATCCAGCACTTCCTGTACAAACAGGCAGTTGAACAGGATCACCAGTGCAACGGATATATTAAAAATCAACAGCACATCAAGCAGTGCAGAAGGAATCGGCACAATAAAAAAGATAATTGCCGCCATCAGATATAGAGCTACACCAATATCTGCTCCACGTTTTATCATGCGTATTTCCTCCTTTCTTGTCGTTATTTATCAATGTTATATAAATAATCATGCTATCTCTCACACCCGGTTGTGCGCACGGTATACAGCCGCGAGTATCTCCGCTACTGCCTGATACAATTCGGGTGGGATCTCCCGTCCGATCTCCACATTCGTATAGATCATACGGGCAAGCGGTTTATTCTCTACGATCTCCACCTTATTTTCCCGCGCAATCTCCTTGATCCGCTGGGCGATCAGATCCGCTCCCTTTGCGACCAGAATCGGCGCCGTGCCGGTTCCCGCATCATATTTGAGCGCCACCGCATAATGTGTCGGGTTCGTGATGACAACGTCCGCCTGCGGCACATCCTGCATCATACGGCGTCTGGAAGCCTCCTGCATCCGCTGACGCTGCTTACTCTTGATCTGCGGATCTCCTTCGGAGTTTTTCATCTCGTCTTTGACTTCCTGTTTTGTCATCTTCATATCTTCGTTAAATTTATGTTTCTGATACAGATAATCTACTGCGCCTACCACACAATAGACAATCGCTATCTTCAGTCCGACATCTATCACAATCGAACCAACCAGCGCGATTGCCTGATTCAGCGTGATATGATACAGCAGAAAGATCTCCTGCAGATGCGAACGGATCGATGTATATGCTATGATTGCAATCATGGCAATCTTAACGATGGACTTCAGCAGTTCAAACAGTGAATCCTTCGAAAACATCCGTTTAAAACCATTGACCGGGTTGAATTTGTCCAGTTTGGGCTGTAACGGCTTTGTGCTGACTTTCCACTTCACCTGCACCAGATTGCTGACAAATGCAATCAAAAATCCAACCACAAAAAACGGTCCTGCGAGCTTCAGTGACAACAGCGCTGCATGCTGCATATACGACATGACTGCGACTGTACTCAGTTCCGTGGCAGCTTCTGTATCCGGAATTTTATTATAGATATCCGAAAACACTTCCATGAACGTCGATCCCATAAAGGAGACGGCCGCCTTTAAAGTCAGGAATAATCCGACTAATGCCAGCGCCTGATCCAGTTCCCTGCTCTTGCATACCTGTCCTTCACTTCGCGCATCACTTAATTTCTTGGAGGTCGCGGGTTCTGTTTTCTCACCGCCCGGTCCATCCTTTGCAAAAAACTGCAGGTCATATTGAATGATAAAATTATGATCAGCCAGCTCCATACATCCCCTTTACCATCACACGAAGCATTGTCTTGATCTCATCACCGATGAGCGTCGCCGCACGCGGCAACAGAAATACAGTCACTATCAGCACTGCAAAACCGGCAAAGATCTTGAGCTGAATTCCAACTGAAAACATATTCATCTGCGGTGCTACCTTTGCCATAATACCTAAAATACAGTTCATAATCATACAGCAGGCAAACACCGGAAGCGTAATACGAAAACCGATCACCAGCATGTCTGTGATAAAACGCACCATACCATTGACCAGATATTCCCATTGAAAAAGCTGTGCATTGACCGGAATCAATGTATATGTATCTGCAATCGCCTTTATGATATAGTGATACAGATCGGAGATCAATAATAACAGCATAATCGAATAATAATACAGATTACCGGTCACACTTTCCTGCGTACGTGTGAGTGGATTGTACTCCTGTGCCATGGACAGACCAATCTGCATATCCATCAGCTGACCGGCAAATCCTATGATATAAGTACAGCAGTTTGCTGCCATACCGATAAACAACCCGGTCAGTGCCTCCTTTGCAACGATAATGCCATATTCGAGCATGCCATCATATGTGACCTGCCCCGGCACTGCCTGTGCAATCAGGATCGCCAATACTGCTGAAAATCCGGCTTTCACACGCGTCGGTACACTGCTAAGTCCAAAAAAAGGTGCCACCGCAACAAAGCTGGCGATGCGCACCAGTACGAGCAGATAATATTCAAATGTAAGTAATGAAAACGTATAATTAATCATCCGATATACAAGCTAAAATTATTCCACAACTGTGTCATAAACTCTGTCATCTTCTCTAACATCCAGCCACCGGTCAGCATGAGTGTCACAAAAACCGCTATGATCTTGGGCACAAACGTCAGTGTCTGCTCCTGAATCGATGTCACGGTCTGGAAAATACTGATCACCAGACCGACAACCAGAGATACAAGCAGTGCCGGTGCCGAAGCAACAATAATTGTGGTAAATGCCTGTCGGGCGACGTCAAGAACTACTCCTTCCGATAACATAGCCATCATCCTCCATATCTTTGCCGGTTAATAAAATGTTTTCACAAGGTTTCCAATCACAAGATTCCATCCGTCTGCCAGGATAAACAGCAGAATCTTAAACGGCATTGAAATCGTCGTTGGCGGCAGCATCATCATACCCATAGACATCAGGATCGATGACACAACCATATCTATGACAATAAACGGTATGTAGATAAAGAATCCTATGATAAACGCACCGCGCAGCTCACTCACAATAAAGCTGGGAATCAACACTGTCATAGGAATATCATCCGTTGTCTCATATGTGACATGGGCAATATCGCAAAACAGATCCACATCTTTCCGCTCTGTATACTGATACATAAAATCACGCAACGGGTCAAGTGCAGCAGTCAGCGCTTCTTCCTGTGTGACTGTGCCTGCATCGAGCGGTTTGATCGCATTCTCATTGATCTGCGTAAATACCGGTGACATGATCATAAACGTCAAAAACAGCGCCAGACCGATAAGTACCTGATTCGGTGGCGTTGTCTGTGTACCCAGCGCTGTACGCAGAAAATGCAGTACAACGATAATTCTGGTAAAAGATGTCATCATAATAAGAATCGACGGTGCCAGCGAAAGAATTGTGAGTAACAAAACAATCCGCACAGTCGCAGACATCGTTCCATTGTCATTATTATAAATAATAGAAAGTCCATTTACATCATCGCTGCGAATATCAGACATGTCCTGATCCTGGGCAGAAGACAATGATCCTGCACCATTCGGCAGATCTGTCGTAGACGCATATGCCGTCCGTCCGGTCACTGACAGAATCAGAACCGCAGAAAATACAAAGACAGCGACTATAAATGAAATGAAACAATAGATCTTTTTTGCTTTACTTCTCATGCTTTTTTTTCAATTCCTCCAGTATCTCCGTAAAACCCTTGCCGGGCTTAACAGAAACCCCTGCCTCAGCACGAGGCAATTCCCGTAATTCTTCCTGTGTAAGCGTTGCAAGCAATGTCATATGATCCTTACCCACACCTACAACCAGGTATTTCTCTTTTCCTGCGCGCACGATATGTACATACTGGTTATTTGATATCCGGATTGCCTCAATCACAGATAAATTTCCCTGCGCCGTCTTTGTCTTCTGATAGCCGGCGATCCAGCGCGTCACATAATAAGTCAGCGCCAGCACAAAAAGGAAAATGACCAGTACTGTGATCAGTTCGACCACGCTATTCATAAAACCGCCTGTTGTCGCTATAATCATCGCCTATTTTACAATTTCGGTAATACGCACACCGAAGCTCTCCTCGATGACTACTACCTCTCCCTTTGCTACAAATTTACCATTTACAAGCACATCTATCGGTTCACCGGCAATACGGTTCAACTCAATAATTGTGCCTGGCGCAAATTCCAGAATCTCTGAGATGGATTTTGTCGTTCTGCCCAGCTCTACTGTCACTTCAAGCGGAACATCCATAATCAGATCTATATTTTCTTTTGCAAACTGTGCCGCAAATTCTCCTGAGAATGGTGTAAACTGTGCCGGCTGTACATTGACCGGCTGCTGATACATCTGTGGATTCATCATTTGCGGATTCATCATCTGAGGATTCATCATCTGTTGGTTCATCATCTGCTGGTTATTCATCTGAGGATTCATCATCTGCTGGTTATTCATCGGCTGGGCAGCTGCCATGTTTGGAGCAGCCTGCGGCTGCTGTGCTGCCGGTGCCGGCTGTGTATGGTCTATGCCAATCTGTGCTTCCTCCGCATCCTTCTCCATGTTTTTTGCAATCGCACGACACATATCACGTGCAAAAGAAACCGGATATAGCTGCATGATCTGGCTATCCACGAGATCTCCGATCTCCATCCTGAAAGAAATCTTGACAAAACTTCCTTCTAAGAATTCATCGATCGCGCCTTCGTCCACAGTCTCCTGTAAATCGACCAGATCCGCTACCGGCGGTGAGATATCGATAGTCTTGCTGAGCATGGATGACAGGGATGTCGCAGCACTTCCCATCATCTGGTTCATTGCTTCACTGATCGCGCTCAGATGCAGTTCTCCCAGTTCTTCTGATGTATTGGTTCCGTCACCACCCATCATCAAATCCGTGATGATCTTTACATCGTTCTCTTTCAACACAAGGATGTTGCTTCCATCCAGTCCAACGGTATATGCAATTCTGATAAATACGCACGGGCGTTCATAGTTCTTGACCACATCGTCCCACGTTGCCATAGATACAACCGGCGTAGAGATCTCGACCTTGCGATTCACAAGTGAAAACAGCGTTGTCGCCGCTGTTCCCATACTGATATTGGCAACCTCACCAATCGCGTCTTTTTCTTCCGCCGTCAGCGCCTGCTCCGAATCAGAGCCACCCTGGGATGTCGCACCGGCATTTTCTCCCGATGAACCATCGGGATTATTTAACAGTGCATTGATTTCTTCCTGTGATAATTCTCCACCCATCTGCCTATTCTTCCTCTCTGATTACTGATGTCACGCGCACTGCGTAATTAGCCCCGGACGAGCCAGGCAATGCGGTGAACTTTTTCATATTACCCACATATATATCTAATTCATCTTCTACTTCCCGATCGATCTTGATGATATCTCCGAGCTGGAGATTCACAAAATCAGATACCGAGATCAGGCTCTTGCCTAATACTGCCTTTACAGATACAGGCGCATGTTCAATCAGATCCTCTATCACATCCTGATAAGTCTCCTCATCCCTGATCTGCATGTTCGAATACCAGAATTTTGTATTCAGCTTGTCCATGACAGGCTCTAATGTAATGAACGGGAGACAGATATTCATCAGCCCCTCAACATCACCGACCTTCAGATTGATCGTGACAATCGCGATCATCTCACCCGGTGAAATAATCTGTGCAAACTGCGAATTTGTCTCGATCCGCTGCAGACGCGGATGTATCTCCGTCACATTTGCCCACGGCTCCCGCAGCAGATTCACACATACATTCATGATCCGCTCGATGATTAAAAGCTCGATTTCAGAGAAATCCCTGGTCTTTTCGAGCGGTACGCCGACTCCTCCGAGCATACGGTCTACGATCGCATAGCCAAGCGAGGACGACAGTTCCATCAGAATATCACCACGGAGCGGTGAAAATTCCACAACTCCGAGCAAAACCGGGTTTGACAACGCATTCGAAAACTCCGAATAAGTCACCGCCTCCGAATTCATGACCTCCACCTGAATATTTTTTCTCAAATATACCGGCAGATTTGTCGATAACAGTCTGCCATAATGTTCAAATATGATCTCCAGTGTTCGCAGATGCTCTTTGGAGAATTTGGACGGACGTGCGAAATCATAGTTTTTTACTTGCTTATCCGGATTGTCTTTGATCTCTTCTGCATTAATCTCACCACTGCTCAACTGCTGCAGCAGCGAGTCTATCTCGCCCTGTGACAGTACGTCACCCATTCATTCTCACCACCTTTAGTACAAAAATACGCTGTATGTACAGTTTCCTTTTATCTGTATTCATCTGCATTTACTCGCATGTAATGCTCGGGAATCCGACATCAACGATCATATTCGAATCAAAAAATCCCTGCAGCTTCTCCAGAATCTCTTTCTGTGCCTTCTCTGGCTGGTTATGGATCTCTTCATACGTATATGTTCTGACTACATCATTGATAATGCTCTTGATATTCGAATCATACAATCCAGCCTCAATACCTTCCTGGCCAATCTTCGTATAATCTTCATTGGACTTATCCATTGAGAGTACAACTGTCAGAACCGCATAATGCGAGCTGCCATCCTCGCTGTCCCTGAGATTGATGGTCATCGTATCGCCCAGCGTATAAGACTGCAGATTCTCGATCGGAACACTGGACAGATTTGCAGTTCTGCCACTTGCAAGTTCCAGATTCAGAGCGGTACAGATCTGCGTGATCAGTTCATTGCTCTTTTTTGCGGACGGTACAATACTGATCATTGTAATCGCCGTCAGTACAAGATTCACAACGAGCAGTGCCAAAATCAGCACCGACATCAGATTTTTCTTCATGGCTCAACCACCTTAGACTGTGTGTCTGACAACAGTCACCCTTTCTTTCACATTTACATTTACATTTAGATTTTTATGTTCATCCGGTTTCCGGCTGTATGCCTGTCATCTGCAATCAGCCATCCAGATTATAAGAATTATAGATCTTAACAACCACACGCCGGTTCAGGGCACGCCCCTCTGCAGTCGAATTGTCCGCAATCGGTACGTAGTCGCCGCGTCCGGATGATTTAATATGTGCCGGGTCAAGCTGCGTCACTTCGCGCAAACGATCCGCAACAGACAATGCACGGTACATGGACAGGACATTGTTATCCTCAAATCTTCCATTATGGATCGGGACATTATCGGTATGTCCCTCTACCTCAATGATGTTATCTTTGTAATGATTGACAATCCTGCCAACTTTATCTACGAGCGGCAGTGCATCCTCCCTGATCACTTCCGATCCGGTATCGAATAATACCGCTCCGTTTAATGTGATCATCACATACTGCGCATTGAAGGACACTTCCACCTGATCCTGAATGCCGTATTTTGCAGCATTTTCTTTGACCTGCTCGGCAATCTGGTCTGATTCCTCCAGCCCTTTCTGCTCGTACTGTTCCTGCAGCTGTTCTTCTGTCAGCTGCGCCTGGCTCTGATCCTGATTGTCACTCGCATCCGGATCATCTCCGCCCTGGCTCGTGCCATCCTCCGGATCTGCACGGTCAATCACGCTGTTATCCGCATTCGTGCGATTACCATCCTCCTGAAACTCACCTTTTCCGGAACTATTGGCATCCGGATTGTAAAACGTATCATAGTATGGCAGCTGATTGATGCCCGCACCGACCATCTCTCCATTACCAATCGATGCTCCACCGCCCTGCAGCACGCTGAAATGGGACTGGAAGGAGGCAATAATCACCTCAAACTTTTCCGCATCAACCGTAGACATAGAAAACAGTAACACGAAAAAGCACAGCAGCAGATTCATCAGATCAGAGAACGTGGACATCCACGCAGGAGCACCAGCGGGCGCATCTTCCTGTTTTTTCTGCTTGCCCACTACTCTTCACCTCCACCTGCTGCACCGAGTGTCTCACGATCCTTCGGTGTAATAAATGTCTTTAATTTTTCTTCAATGACATGCGGGTTCTCGCCTGCCTGAATTGACAATAAGCCTTCTACGATGATCTGTTTGATAATCATCTCATTTGCATCGTTCAATTTCAATTTGGTCGCCGTCGGGTTACACAGCCAGTTCGCGATCAGTGATCCATACAGGGTCGTCAGCAAAGCGACTGCCATGTTCGGTCCGATCGTTGAAGCGTCCTCCAGGTTTTTCAGCATGTTTACCAGACCGATCAATGTTCCGATCATTCCCCATGCGGGACCTAACTCTGCCCATTTTTCCCAGAATGCAAATACCTGCTTATGTCGATCCTCGGTACAAGTCAGATCCGTCTCCAAAATGCCACGAACCAGCTCCGGGTCAGTACCGTCAACAATCAACATGATACCCTTTTTCAAAAACTCATCTTCGATGTCAGAAGCAGCTTCTTCCAACGCCAACAGACCTTCTTTTCTCGCAACATTCGAAAGATTGATAATATTCGTGATCATTGATGCCGGATCATAAGAGGGATCCTTCATACTGAGTGCCAGTCCCTTGAATCCGGTGCCCATAAAGGACAGCTTATTAGATGCAAGAACACCCATCAATGAACCACCAATCGTAATGATAATTGATGGCACATCAATAAAGTTCGGCAGCAAAGCAAAGCCACCGTCACCGGTCACAATACCGAAGATAACCATTGCGAAACCGAAGATCATACCGAGCAAAGACGCTAAATCCAAATTTTCTCACCTATCCTTTCGTAACTGTCCGGTTTTTCGCGATCCAATCACCCCCCAAAACAGCTACATTTTTCCCTATTTACAATGAAAAATCGGCACGATTATGGTCGAATTTTCCCTAATCATACCGATTATACCATATGTTGGGGATGGATGTAAACCCATTCCCAACATATTATGCAGTTAATTATGATAGTCGTTACTGTTCACTCGTACCTCGTTCCAGTAACAATTCGCAGGCTCATTGAAAGTTTTGCTTCGCAAAAGAGCCTGCTCACTCCTAAATCATATTCTTACGCAGCCTGACAGCAAGTGTCTGGCTGCTGTATCTACTATCTCTTCAGGTTGATCAGCTCCTCGAGCATCGAATCCGAAGTCGTGATCACACGTGAGTTTGCCTGGAAACCACGCTGTGTCGTGATCATGGATGTAAACTCTCCTGCCAGATCCACGTTGGACATCTCCAGCTCACCGGATGTAATGGAACTGCCGTCTGCATCGATCTCTACACCGATACCGTCAAACTCACCGGAGTTTAACGTCGAACGGTAGCAGTTGTCACCGGTTGCCTCGAGTCCGGATGCATTGGCAAACTGTGCCACAGAGATCTGTCCGAGCAGTACCGTGTTACCGTTGTCGTAAGATGCATAGATTTTGCCGCTCTGGTCAACACTCATACCGGTCATCGCACCGAGTTTTTTACCTTTTCCGACTGCATCTGCATCTCCGCCGCTCATCGCTGCTGTGGTAGATCCGCTGTTGTTATAATTTAACAGGGATGAGAAATCAATCGTCACATCCTTGAATCCATCATAACCTGCGGCTGTCAGCTTGGATAAGTTCAAGGTCTGGGACAGATTATTGCCACCGCCAACACTCGTCAGCGTACCGTCTACGGTATTGAACTGTAAGGTAAATCCATCTTTGGACGGAGTCACGATATTATAATTGCCGCTGAACATATTGTAGCGGATCTCTGCATCACTCGGCGGCTCCTCGGTAAAGATTGCTCCGGTATCAGAAGTCGCCTTTGCGAGATCTGAACCAACAATTGTCGTATAAGAGTAATCTTTTAACAGTTCTTCCGGTCCAACGGTCTTGCTGGGGTTCGGCACCTTCGTTCCATCCTCCAGCGCAACCATACTCTTGAATGTCTTTGATCCAGCCGCATCTGTCACCGTAATATCCCCTGAAGTATAGGTCGGCCAGTAATAAATGACCGAATTCTCCGGATAAGTAGTTTTTTCCAACCCCAATGCATCACGAATATCTTCGACGTTGAATTTATAGCCGGTCACACCATCGGTACTGGTCACAACCGTTCCAAGTGAAGTAAAATCATCCAGTGTCTGCTTCTTGGTCAATGTGTAAGAGCTTTTTTTCACATTACCACCGGTTGTATCCTCAACAAATTTGCCTGTAGCATCGATCTTACCATCTGTAAACTCCCAGCTCACACCGCCTGACATATTATCACCCGACGCATCTGCCTGCGGAGGATCAGTCACAGTAGCTTTTCCGCGTGCAACAACAGTTCCCGCTGAATCCTCTACTAGCAAATATTTATCATCTGTACCACCGGTTAACCCTTGCAACTCTGCAAGTGCATCTTTATAGGTAATCTTCTCTGAAGTAAACTTCACGCGATAGCCATCCGGCAATGCCAACTTATCGGTCAATCCAAGCTGTGCATTGATATCCTTGGCATCTATATAATAGGTATAAGTCGGAGTTGTTGCTGGATTTGCTGCGTTAGCTTTTGTCTTTGCAGACTTCTGGATCGCAAGGTTAATATCTGTCTTGCTCTTTCCGGATGCAAACGCATAATTGTCAGTAATCACCGTGTTGCTGCCCTGTCCACCGGTACTGCCGCTGACTCCAAACAAATCACCGAGTGCTACCTTGGATGACAGGATCGAATTGCCCTGTGCATCAATAACGTCTGTCAGGTTGACCGCGTATTTTCCACCTTTCACATCCTGTGCCTGTACCGAAAAACGTGCTGTATACGGATAGCCGAGGTTGTCATAGACCAACAGGTTCATGACTGATCCGGTCGAAGATGTCACCTGGGTGCTCTTGCTGTCGATGACTCCGGTACACTGTGCCTTGGTCGTCGCCTCCGGCTCAGATGTCATATTTTCGGGTGACATGACTTTCAGGGCTGATACAGTATCCTTTTTAATGGTCTGTGTCGTAGGATCCACACCCCAGCCCATGACCGTGTATCCGGTCGACTTCATACACAGATTACCTGCGCCATCTACATAGAAGGATCCTGCCTTGGTAAATACATTTTCCGATCCATTGTTGACTACGAAGAAGCTGCTCGTGCTCTTATCTGTAATTCTAAGATCGAACGGCAGTCCGGTCGTCTCAGACGCACCTGCCGAAGTGATACTCATTGAAGTAGAACCCGTCGTTACACCGAGTCCGATCTGTTTTGCGTTCACACCACCGGTTCCCATCTCAGCGTTCGCTCCGGATGCGCTGGATAATGTCTGGTACATAATAGAACTGAATGTAACGCTGGAAGATTTGAATGCTACGGTATTGACATTGGAAATGTTGTTACCGATCACATCCATCTTGGTCTGATGTGTCTTAAGACCAGACACAGCAGAGTAAAGTGATCTCATCATAATGAAATGACCTCCATTTCTTTGGCGCCCATAAAATGATCTTCGTCTCATCTGTCAGTCAGAGACATTCGCTCCCTTGTAAGGTCCAGCGACTATGCGATCACTGCGCCATCAATATTTGTAAAGATATTTTCGCCTGCGTCCGACTGGTCCATCGCCGTGACAACCGTCTTATTCGGCACGTTCACGATAAATGCCAGCGAATCCACAAGCACCAGTGATTCATTGATTCCCTTTTCACCGGCTTTTGATACACCATCCGCGAGACGCTTCGTCTGATCTGCGGAGAGGCTGATGTTGCGATCATTCAGGCGGTTAGCTGCATGCTTGGAAAACTTGAGCGGATCAAACGCCTGCTGCTTTGCCCGCAACACCTCATCAAAGGATATCTCGGCTGTTTTGCCTGATTCCCTGATACCATTTTTCAGATATGTGTCTGTGACCTGTTCGATCGAATGAAATCCGTTTCGGATCGCACCTGTCTGATTGATCTGATTCATGTTCTCACTCCCATCCCGGAAGTATCGCATTATTCCTTCGGGGTTGTGGCTTCCGTTCCAGTTCCCGTTTCTGTCTTGTTGTCATCCTTCTTATCACTGTCATCTTTATTCGTGCCATCACCTTTATTGATCTGGTCACGCAGTGCGATCAGTGCCTTGAGTGCGGTCTCTGCTGCTGTAAACTTATTCATCGCATCCTTGCAGTATTTTCCGATATACTCTTTCTGGTAATCGGTCAGCTTGTCGTACTGCTCGCGGACATGTTTAAATACAGCTTCATCTGCCAGTGATACATGATCTGCATCCGGCATCTGGCTGACTGTCTTCTCAAAATCATCTGCGATGACTACTGCATTCATGTATTCGGTATCCGCTACCGTGTACAGATCATCCAGATTGTACAGTGCGCCGTTGACTGACAGATAGACATTGCTGCCCTCTTTCATCACATAATCAACCACACCCATGACATCACTCGTCTCACCGGTCACGGAATTGGTCGGACGCATGATAACCGTCTTTCCGATCAGGTTGTTGGCCTGTACATTCTCAGCCGTATTTGCCATATTCTCGGTAGCTTCTACCTGTGTGAAGGTAGCAAGCTGTGATACATATTCTGTATTGGACTGCGGCTCTAACGGATCCTGATATTTCATCTGTGCAACAAGCAGGTTTAAGAAATCATCCTTATCCAGATTGTTGGTCTTCTTTTCTTTGGACGAAGATGTTGCACTGGCTGAAGTATCTACGACTTTGCCATTCTCAACTTTCTGCCATAAAGCCATTTAAAATCTGCTCCTTTCCATTGTTCTGCTTTCGTTTTTCACCATCTTTTACGCGGTATAATCGACGCTGCCGCCATTATCCCGCATCATCTGTGCAGCCAGCGATTCTTCTTCTGTCAGCTGTCCGCCGATGCCTTCCAGTGTACTTTGATCCAGATTTCTCCGGCCACCGTTTGATCTGTTGCCGGACTGCGAATCATTCTGTTCCTGCATCTGTGCATTTGCAGATGCATTTCCATCAAGATTCTGCTCAAATTCGTGGGTTGCGACTGTCACCTCTACAGCTTCGACTTTGATACCCTGCGCCTGCAATGTAGCATGCAGTTCTGCCATCTGTGCCTGCAGCGCTTCCTTGACCTGTTCATTTGTCGCGGTAATCTGTGCGGTTACATTCCCATGTTTTTCTGTCACGGTGAGTACCAGTCTGCCCAGGCTCTCCGGATTGAGCTGCATCTGAAGTGTGGTACCTTCCGCCGATGCAAATGCACGCGCAAGTCCCTCCATCTGGTTCATCAGTGATTCATAGCGGATCATCGTATCAGCCTGCGGCACCTCTGTTGTCTGTACTACAGATTGTGTATTCGGTGCTGTCTGATCCTGATACATCACATGCTGCGATTCATCCGTCAGATCCATCTGCCCATCAAAACCCTGATCCGTCTGTGTATCTGAGCTGCTATCTGTCATACTTCCGTTCTCTCCACCGGCCGTATGTGCGGCAGCCTCTTCCGTCAGCGGTGTCACCTGCTGAACCGTCGCATCCGCATCCTGGGATACGTTTGTCTGGTCATTTGTCTGCACCTGTGCGGCCTGCTCCCCCGTCTGCTGCAATGCAGAAGAAAATACACCCGCCTGTGCACTTTTCTGTTCCGGATGAAGTGCATCCTGCATCATCTGTTCTGTCAGTACATCCGGCTGCTCATCCACCTGTGTATCATCTGCGATACCAAGCTGCGCCCTGATCTGTTCCTCCAGTTCGTCGATGTTCATGGAAAGCTGTGTCAGAAGATCCGAAAAATCGTTGCTGCTCATCCCGTTTTGCTGCTGAAAATCTGCAAACAACTCTGTGATATCCTGCATGAGCTGCTGGACTCCGTCGTTTGTGAGCAGTACACTGACATCCTCACTGCCTGTGAGCTGTCCGACAAGCTGCATCAGATTCTGCGGCTGAAGCAGGTCTATATCACTGAGTCCCAGCAATTCCATCGCCTGTTTCAGTTCTTCTTCTGAGACGTCCATCGTCTCCTGCACGGCATTCTTCACATCTTTTGTGAGTGCCTGGACTTTTTCTGCCAGAGCAGTATCTGCTTTAGCGGTATCGCTGCGGTCCGCCTGACTGATCTGACGGGTGCTGCTGCGGAATGCGGCATAGTCCTGTCCGGATACATCGGTACGGTCAGATGCTTTGGCATTCTTCGTCTGCACGCCGGTATAAGCACTGTTGTCAGTCTTTAAGTTGAAATAGCCCTGCGCATTCTGATTCATAATACTGGCGAACTGTTCAAACACTTCTTTGGATGGTTCCCCCGCAGATGCCTTTGTGTTAGATACATTCGTTGTACCCATACCCAAACCAGCGATCTGTGTCATTGTCATCTTTCTCCTTTCTCTTTTTTTATAATTCTATTGATTTATCTTAAAAGCCTATGGCTCTAAGATCTCCGTGATGATTGCCGCATTGTCGGCATTCATTGCTGCGAGAATATTTGCACGCGACTCAGCATCCATGGCATTCAAGATGTCCGCCACCAGCTGTGAATTATTTCCTACCATCGTATCAAAAATGGCTGCCGCATTCTTTGCCTTCATGGAAGAATATGTCTTCACATAATCATCTAGTTCCTCGCTCTGTTTCTGCTGTTCGAGTACCTGTCTGTAGATGACCTGTGCATTGGTCGGATCAATGGATTCATAGTACTGCTGATAATTACTTATATCGGGTGCATTATCCGAAAAAACAACCTCCTCATCGAATTTTTGTTTGAGTTTTTCAAACTCAGACTCTTTTTGTTCATAGGCAGACAGTTTTTTCAGCTGTGCCTTCAGTTCCTTGATTTTTTCATTTTTCTTATCGACCTTCTGCTTTTCTTTTGACAGTTCCTGCTCCAGCTTCTTGACATACGTGGTTGCCTCATCAAGCGTGGTATACGGATACTGCTGCTGTTCGATCGGTTTCTCCACATCCGGCAGGATCTTGTTGACATACGGCACATCTTTTAAGATCGGATACATAACAGTCGATCCAAAACCACCGACATCCCATTTGATGACGAGTACCAGTATGCCCAGCCAGATTGCAATGATGATCACTGTTGCGAGCGCTACCGCGAGTTTGCCTCCGACACCTCCGTCATCATCAAAATCCGGATCATCGGGATCAATGCCTTTTTTCCGCAGTTTTTCTTTTCGCTTTTCCTCTTTTGCCGCTACTTTTTCAGCTTTTTTCGCTGCTTTCTCCTGTATGAGTTGTGCCTTTGTCTTTTTTACTTCTGTTTCTTCTGCCATATCTGACACCGCCTTTACGTTTCATCTGTATGATCGTGATAAGTAAAACTTACGAGCTGATCAATCTCTTTTGCTTCTTCCACCGCGAGTTCCTGTTTAAATTGTTCGAATGCTTTCTCACGCAGCTTTTCATGTGACTTTCGTTCCACCATAACTGCCTGCAGCCGTTTACGGGCCAGTTCCACGCTTTTCTCTGCCGCATGCACCTTCAGGATCTGATCACGGATCAATGCTTTCATCACATCGATCGCCCGCTTATTTTCCTGAATGGCACGGAGATCAATCGTACCGACCGCCAGTTCTGCTGCATGTTTTTCATACTGCAGACGCCGCAGCATGAGCTGTTGCAGCTTCGCGTTTTCCTCCTGCAGCTTCTGGCTGGCGATACCGTAAGCCGTCCGCTCCTGTTCCTCCAGTTTATATTTGATATCCAGAATGCTCTGCATTCGGTATACAAATTTTGCCATAATCTATATTCCCTACTCTGCAAATATCTGTTTCAGCAGATCTACTTCCTGGTCGAATTCAAATTTTTCATCCGTCCGCTGAAGCAGGAATTCATTTACTGCCTTGTTTTTTGCAATCGCATAATCAATCTCCGGGTTTGAACCACTCTTATATGCTCCGATATTGATCAGATCTTCTGCCTCTGCATAGGTTGCCATGGCATTCTTGAGTTTACCCGCATATTCCTTTTGTTCCTTTGATGCAATCGAGCTCATGACACGGGAGATA
Source organism: uncultured Eubacterium sp. (assembly GCA_934351445.1). Classification (GTDB taxonomy): domain Bacteria; phylum Bacillota; class Clostridia; order Lachnospirales; family Lachnospiraceae; genus W0P33-017. The sequence goes on along the minus strand of CAKRIZ010000004.1, from coordinate 60,746 downwards.
CTGGCCAGTACGTCGATCGCCGGATAATGGTTTTTCTGTGCCAGCTTACGGTTCAGCACAATATGTCCATCGAGAATACCACGCGCCGTATCCGTGATCGGCTCGTTGAAATCATCTCCATCTACCAATACCGTATACAGGCCTGTGATCGATCCGCGGTCAGAGGTTCCAGCCCGCTCCAGCAGCTTCGGCAGCTCCGCGTATACACTGGGCGGATACCCTCTCGTCACCGGTGGTTCACCGGAAGCCAGTCCGATCTCACGCTGCGCCATGGAAAAACGGGTCAGTGAATCCATCATAAGCAGCACATCCCTGCCCTGATCACGAAAATATTCTGCAATCGCAGTCGCAGTCATCGCTGCCTTTTTACGGATCAGCGCCGGTTTATCAGAAGTCGCTACTACGACGACAGACCGCGCCATGCCTTCCGGTCCGAGGTCACGCTCAATGAACTCGCGTACCTCCCTGCCTCGCTCTCCGATCAGCGCGATCACATTGATGTCTGCTTTTGTATTGCGGGCAAACATACCCATCAATGTACTTTTTCCCACACCTGAGCCGGCAAAAATACCGATACGCTGTCCCCTGCCGACCGTGAGCAGTCCGTCGACCGCCTTCACGCCCAGTGGCAGTACCTGGTCAATGATCTTTCGTTTCATCGGATCCGGTGGCAGGCAATCCGCCGGGTACTGCGCCGGCAATACAATCTCCTCATCTGTATCCGTCAGTCTGCCAAGACCATCCAACGTATGTCCGAGCAGTTCATTTCCTACAGAAACAGTAAGTGGATGTCCCGTATTCTCTACGACACATCCAACTCCGATTCCGTCCATGCTCTCGTAAGGCATGAGCAGCAGGCGGTTGTCGTGAAAACCGACGACCTCTGCCATCACATAATTTCCCGACTCTTTATCCACAACAATACGGCAAAGATCCCCCAGCTTTGCTTCCGGTCCGATTGATTCTACCGTTAAGCCGACAACCTTTGCCACTTTTCCATAACAATTATAAAAAAAACGGTCTGTGACCTGCAGATATCTGCCCACATCATAGCCCATATCCATCTGCTTTGTACTCCAATATTATCCGATTGCTAAACTCTTCAAATCGCGTGTCAGATTGTCCAGTTCTACATCCAGACTGCAGTCATAGACACCTGAGTCTGCATCAATCACACACTGGCTCTCCGTAAGTCCCGGATCCATCACTATCTCAATCGTGACATCATCCCCGACCTTTTCCTGCAATTCACGCTTGTGTTCCCGCAGGAAGTCAACTTCCGACTCACAGACACGTATTTTATAATATTTTGTTTCCCTGATCCCACGCATTGCATGTCTGACGAGCTGCAGCAGCATCTCACGCTTTCCGCTAAACTGCATTGTAAACACTTCATCAAACACCTTCAGTATCGTATCTAATAGCTGCGGCTCCAGATTCGCCAGAGTCTCCTCATAGCGGTTCTGCAATTCCTGCTCCTTAGACGCATATGCATCATCCTGTATCTGTTTCTGCTGCATAGCTTCCTGCGTGGCTGTCTCGTGTCCATCTCTGTAGCCATCCTGCCTCGCCTGCTCACGCAGCTGTTCTGCTTCGTTCACTGCCTGCTCATGGATCTGTGCTGCCTGTGCCTGCGCGTCCTGCAGAATCTGTGCTGCTTCTTCCTTCGCCTGGGCGACATAATCAATCTCTGGTTCTTCCGGCTCCAGTTCTAATTCCTGCGCAAACAATCCCTCTTTAAATTCCGGATGTTCATCTATTGTGCCATTATCTATGGCTTCCTGACGCAGCTGCAACAATTCCTCCCTGCGTGCCTGCTTCTGTTCCCGTTCGATCTCCTGCATTTTCTGGGCAATCCGGTCATTTGCATTGATCACGCGGCGCACCTGTTCTCCGCGAACCACATAATTTCCATAATAAAAATTAGACAATGACCTCGTCACCTCCACCTCTGGAAATTACGATCTCAGCAGAATCCTCCAGCTTACGGATCACCGCAACGATCTTCTGCTGTGCCTCTTCTACATCCTTCATACGCACCGGTCCCATGAACTCGATATCCTCCTCGATCATAGCAGCCAGACGCTTGGACAGGTTTTTGAGTACGACACTCTTTACTTCTTCATTTGAACCCTTCAATGCAATTTCCAGATCAGAATTCTCTACATCACGCAGCACACGCTGGATCGCACGGTCGTCCAGCAGCAGGATATCCTCGAATACAAACATCTTCTTGCGGATCTCGTCTGCCAGTTCCGGTTCCTCGACCTCCAGCGACTCCATAATATGTTTTTCTGTACCACGGTCTACTGTATTCAAAATGTTGACAATCGCATCTACACCACCGACAATCGTGTAATCCTGATTTGCCAGTGAAGCCAGCTTCCGCTCAAGCACACTCTCCACCTCTTTGATCACATCCGGTGAAGTACGATCCATCATCGCAATTCTCTTGGCTACATCTGCCTGTTTCTCAGGTGCCAGTGCGCCGAGAATCATCGCAGCCTGACCCGATGACAGATAAGACAGAATCATAGCGATCGTCTGCGGATGCTCATCCTGAATAAAGTTCAGTACCTGTGAAGGATCTGTCTTACGCACAAACTCAAACGGACGCACCTGTAAGGATGCCGTCAGCTTGGTAATGACTGCCTGTGCCTGATCCTCGCCCAGCGCCTTGTCAAGCAGCTCCTTTGCGTAGCCAATACCACCCTCTGCAATATACTGCTGTGCCAGACACACTTGATAAAATTCTTCTAATACCGCTTCTTTGGTCTGTGGAGACACACTTCTCGTGTTGGCAATCTCCAGTGTCAGCTCCTCGATCTCATCTTCCTTGAGATGCTTAAATATCGTCGCGGATTTTTCCGGTCCCAATGCGATCAGAAGGATTGCCGCCTTCTGTACACCGGTAAGTTCTTCATTTGCCATGGAATCTCACTCCTAATCCCAATCCTCATTTAACCAGTTGCGCAGCAAGGATGCTACCGCCTCCGGCTTCTCATCTACAAACTTCTCTATCAGGAGACGAGCCTCTGATTTTTCAGCGTAAGAGATATCTTCCATATCATTCTCATTCTCTCTTGTAGACGCTAACAACGACTCCACCGACAGTTCCGGCTCCAATTCCTGTATCTGTTCTTTTCTCGTACTGCGGAACACTACATAACCAAGCAGCGCAAAGATCAGTACAGCCAGAAGAATCTGGAAATAATCGGCCACGGTACGTCCGCTGCCGGTAGAATACTGGAATACCGGTACTTCATAAGCCACAATAGATATATTATTAACCGGAATTCCGGTCGCATTTGCAACAAGCTGGTAGAAATCCTGATCTACCTCTGCCTTGACACGGTCAGAATTATTTGCCTTGAACTCATCAAAGGTCGTGCCATCCAACTGCCCGGTTTTTTTCATCGTATCTTCGTTATATGTAACATAAGTCGTCGCAACGACCGAGATCGAAGATGTATCATAATTGATCTTGCCGGCTGCGCCGTATGTCTTTGTCAGCCGCTCACTGAGCAGATAATCCTTCTTCACCTCACTGACTGTCGATTCTGTGACATTTCCGTTCTGCATCACATAGGAATTATTGTCATTTGAATCGGTTCCGGGAACCGCTGCCTGTCCACCAGTTGCTGAGGAATCATACGTCTGCTCGGAATCGAGATAGCCCTGTGACTGCCCATCCGGTGCATAAAAATTATGGTCTGTGATATCAACATTCGAGAAATCCATATCCAGATTCAGACCGACCTCAACATTGTTGAACATCTCGGTACCGATCAGGACATCCTTGACACCCTTTTTAAATCCCTGCTCGTATTTCTGGCGCAGGGACAACTGCGAATTGGCTGCTCCGATCGTCGTTGTCTCATCACCACCCGCAAACAGTGTGTTGTTATTGGTATCTGTAATATTGACATCATCCGTGTTGTCATTGCCTACCGCCACTGCAACGAGTCTCGCCAGTCCGGCAGCCTGTTCTTCACTCATCTCCCCATCGAGATCCAGCACAACTGCCACATAGGTCGGTTCCTGCCGGGCAATGAGTGTGCCGTCATCCGTCGGAATATTCATACGGATCTTTGCTTCCTTGACGTTATTTAAGAACTCGATCGTCTCTTTTAACTGCTGCTCGAGATACACCTGATAACGGCGTGTCGTATCCTGTTCTGTTGTCGTAAAGCCGCCGCGCAGCGCATCATCAATCGTAAAACCACTGATTGGCAGACTATTCGACCCAAGCAAAATCCTTGCATTGGCTTCATCCTTGGCATTGATCGTAAACACAAGACCATCGTTGCTGACCTCATAGGCAATGTCGTTGTCTGCCAGCAGCTGCTTGACTTCTCCCGCCTGCTTGGTATCCTCACAGCGCGTCAGTTCAATCATCTTCGGACGCGTCATGACAAATGCCGTCAATCCAACTGCGATTGCAACCGCAGCTACAATACTGATCAGCAGTGCTTTCTGCTTTTTATTGAATTTTTTCCACCAGTCCAAGATCCGCTCTAATATCTGTTTCAATCGTTCCTGCATGATCTATGTCTCTCCTGTTTATGTACCATCATTCTCATATTCTGCGCACTGACCGGTTACATCTGCATATTCATGATACTGTTATATGCCTCGAGCGCCTTATCCCTCACTGCAAGCGTATAATCCAGCGCCGTTGTTGCCTTCTTCTGTGCGATCTGTAGATCATGTGTATTTTCTGCTTCCCCAAGCAGAAACTGGATTTCCAGCGATTCAGCCTTATTCTGCAGCTGATTTGTCTCGTCGAGCATATTCATTGCTGACGCAAAGATCGAATCAAACGCTCCATCCCCATTTACTTTTTTCTGTTCTGCCGCCTGTGCAATCGCCGTGGACTGCACATTACGAAGTGCTGATAGTTCCATCTAATGTGCCTCCTTAGCCTTTTCCGATCTGAATGCCTGCCTGTGCAATCGCCTTGCTTGCCTCGAATGCCGTTGCATTCGCTTCATAACCGCGGCTGGCATCGATCAGGTTTGTCATCTCTGTCACAATGTTGACATTTGGATACGATACATAGCCATTTTCATCCGCATCCGGATGCGAAGGATCATACTCCATGATATAATCACTGGTTGTGTCCTCCTGAACACTGGTGACCTTGACACCGGTTCCTTTAAACTTCTGCTCGTGTCCTGCAAGTACCTCCTGAAACGGGCTCACCCGCTTTTCCGCAAATGTCACAACCTGTCTGCGGTACGGTGTGCCATCTTCTGTACGTGTTGTCTTAACATTTGCAATGTTCTGTGCGATAATGTCTGTCCGGAACCGCTCTGCGGTCATGCCGGACGCGCTGATATCAAATGACTGAAAAAGTCCCATGATCTATTCCTCCATGATGTTCCTGTCCAAAGATTCCTGCTAACTCATTGCCTTCTGTAATCTGGAAAATTCCTGTGTCACGCTGTCTGCGATCAGCTGGTAGCGGAGCTGTTCAGATGCAAGCTCCGTATTCTCCACATCCACGTCCACGTTGTTCCCATCCAGACGATAATCATAGCCATATGCCTGCATATCAAAATGAACCCCCGCATTCAGATGACTGAGCTGTACATCGTTCATCTTCTCATCGAGTGAATTCCATTTGATATTGTCTAACTCCTGTCTGAGCAGACTCTCAAAATCCACTTCCCGGCGCTTGTATCCGGGTGTGTTAATATTCGCCATATTATTTGAGATCACCGTCTCACGCAGGTTACTGGCATCCAGTGCCTTGTCTAAAACGTTGATATAATTGTATGCATTGGTCTGCAGCATCGTATGACTCCTTTCCAAATATTAGTCTGTTCCTGCTACCTCTCATTGTATGAATTATTTTCTCAAACTCCAAAATAGTACCTAGTCCACCTATGTACTATCTCTAGTATAATTTATTTTTTCAAAAACACAAGCATTTTTTATATTTTTACATAGTATAGTGTTTTTTGTCTCTTTTAACTACTAGATCTGGAAAAGAAAAAGGAACCTACCATACACGGTAAATCCCTTTACATCTCCACAAATCCATTTGTTCTGCTGCCTATACTGCCCACAGCAGCACGATATCTGTATTAATTTTGCTTTTGTTCCCTCTTGACCTGTTCGAGTTCATCAAATACGACATCATTGAGTACCTTGATATAAGTGCCTCTCATACCGGAAGATCTCGACTCGATCACTCCGGCACTCTCAAATTTACGGAGTGCATTCACGATCACGGAGCGTGTGATACCTACGCGGTCTGCGATCTTGCTCGCTACAAGGATACCCTCCCTGCCACCGAGCTCATCAAAAATATGGATGATTGCTTCCAGTTCAGAGAATGACAAGGTAGAGATCGCTGATTTCACAATCTGGATCTTGCGGTTCTCCTCCGCACTCTCCTCATTGACCGAACGCAGCATCTCCAATCCTACTACGGTCGTTCCGTACTCGGTCAGAATAATATCATCGATATCATAGGGTTGTTCCATCCGGTATACAAACAACGTACCCAACCGCTCACCTGCAATATCAATCGGTGCAATAATGGCTGAATAGTTTTTAATATCTGTCACAAACCCGAGTGTCTCCAGATTGACGTTTTCCTTTGTAGAAAGGATACCAAGCAGCCGCTCATTCAGCATCGGATCTATAAATCCTCCGACTTCATCGACGATCAGTTCACTCAGTTCTGGTGTGCCGTCCGCCTCACTGGCACCGAGCACCTTACCCTTTTTACTGATCACAAGGATATTCGATGAGAGAATATCTGTCAGTACATCACAGATATCATTGAATACTACCTTGGATGAATTATTGTTATGCAGCAATTTATTGATTTTTCTCGTCTTGTCCAGAAGCTGTACACTCATAGCTCTTTTCCTTTCATTCGCGAATAATATGTTCTGAATGATCCATTTATCAGATAGTGACAGACCATGATTCTGACAGCTATTGTGTACCAACAAATGGATATATGAGCATCATACACCCATTTTTCTGAAAAAACAATGCAAAGATCCAGAATTTTACTACAAATTTTCGTTTTCCTTTGGCTTCATCTCCACATATCCGCACTGTGCATCCGCACAGACTAATTTATTGCCCTTTTCGACCATATATCCGCCACAGCTGGGGCATTTTTTCTCTACCGGTTTTGCCCATGACATGAACTCACACTCCGGATAATTCTCACAACCATAATAACGTCTGCCTTTTTTGGTCTTGCGCAGGACGATCTCCTTGCCGCAGGACGGGCAATGTACGCCGATTTTTTCCAGATACGGCTTGGTATTTCTGCATTCCGGGAATCCGGGACATGCGAGGAACTTGCCATGCGGTCCATATTTTACAACCATATGGCGGCCGCATTCCTCACAGACCACATCGGTGACTTCGTCTGCGATCTCCACCTTTTCAAGCTTCTTTTCCGCATCGGCGACCGCAGTCTCCAGATCCGGATAGAAATTGCTGATGATCGTCTTCCACGGTACTTTTCCTTCTTCTACCATGTCGAGCAGCGACTCCATATTGGCAGTAAAATGCTCATCCACAATCGTCTCAAATGCCTGCATCATAATAGAATTTACCGCTTCACCGAGTTCTGTCATATACAGATTTTTCTGTTCTTTTGTAATATAACGTCTCGCTAACAGTGTCGTGATCGTCGGTGCATAGGTACTCGGCCGGCCGATCCCATGCTCCTCGAGTGTCTTAACGAGCGATGCCTCTGTAAAATGCGGTGCCGGCTGGGTAAAATGCTGTTTTGCATCGAGTTCCTTCAAGGACAACTGTGTATCCTCACTGATAGTTCCGAGCAGTACGTTACTCTCTTCCTTTTCTTCATCATCTGCACTATAGACCGACAAGAATCCCTCAAATGCGACTTTGGATGCCGATACATGCAGCCCGTAGCTGCCCGCAGTGATCTTCACGGATGTCGTCTCATAGCGCGCCGGGTTCATGCGGCTGGCAACAAAACGGTTCCAGATCAGCTGATACAGGCGGAACTGGTCTCTGGATAACGATTCCTTGATCAGTACCGGCATACGTGTAATATCTGTCGGACGGATCGCTTCGTGCGCATCCTGTATCTTGCCCTTGGCCTTGTTGTCCTGTACATGCTCTGCTGCATATTCTGCCCCGAATTTTTCGGCAATATATGCATGTGCAGCCGCCTGTGCCTCATCTGCAACACGGACAGAATCCGTACGCAGATAGGTGATGATACCGACCGTTCCCTGTCCCTTGATATCCACGCCTTCGTACAGCTGCTGTGCCAGGCGCATCGTCTTTTGGGTAGAAAAATTCAACCGCTTGGATGCTTCCTGCTGCAGTGTACTCGTTGTAAACGGATACGGCGCTTTTTTGATGCGCTCTCCTTTTTTGACTTCTTTTACATGGAAATCGGCATGCTCCAGTTCCTGTTTGACAGCCTCTACCTGCTCCTGCTTGGATAGCGACAGTTTCTTGCCGTCTTTATTGTCCAGTTTTGCAATGAGCGGCTTTTTCTCACCCGGAACCGACAATGCCGCATCTACCGTCCAGTATTCTTCCGGTATAAATTCGTTGATCTCGTTTTCCCTGTCACTGATCAGGCGCAGCGCCACAGACTGTACACGTCCGGCAGACAATCCTCTCTTTACCTTACTCCAGAGTACCGGACTGATCCGGTAACCTACCATACGGTCGAGCATTCTGCGTGCCTGCTGGGCATTGACCAGATCCATATTGATCTCGCGCGGATGCTTGAGTGACGCCTTGACTGCTGACTGTGTAATCTCGTTAAACGTAATTCTATATACTTTCTTGTCCGGCATATCCTGCAGCTTCAGTGCATAGTACAGATGCCACGAAATAGCCTCTCCCTCGCGGTCCGGGTCAGTCGCCAGATAGATTTTTTCTGCCTTTTTGACTTCCTTCCGAAGATTTGCAAGGATATCGCCCTTGCCGCGTATTGTAATATATTTTGGTTCAAAGTCATTCTCCGGATTAAAACCGAGCTGACTTTTCGGCAGATCGCGCACATGTCCGTTGGATGCTGCCACCTCATAGTTTTTTCCGAGAAATTTCTTGATGGTCTTCACCTTTGCAGGCGACTCCACAATCACCAGATATTTTGCCATTACCCATGTATCTCCTCTAGTTTACCGATATATAATGATTTTTCCAGGTCTCCTGTACCAGTCCGCGCTCCTCTAACGCATCTAATATCTGCGCCAGTGTCACCGGATCCAGTGCCGTCTCCCGGCTGATCTCCTCCATAGATTTTGGATGCAAATCAAGGCAACTATACACCAAGCGTTGAGACTTTTCAAGTGTCAATTTATTTTTTTCAGACAAAAGTCCCAGTTCAGACACCACTTCCTCCGGCGATAACAGGATTCCGGCTCCCTGACGGATCAGATGATTGCAGCCCGCACTCACCGGGTCTGTGATGCGTCCCGGCACGGCATAGACATCTTTACCCTGCTCCAATGCACAGTCTGCCGTGATGAGCGATCCACTCTTTTCCTTCGCTTCTATTATAATCAATGCATCTGACAGGCCTGCTATGATACGGTTCCGCATAGGAAAATAGCCGGGAGCCGGTGGCATGTCCGGCGGATACTCAGATAAGATCCCACCGTGTGCGGCGATCCGCTCATACAGTGGACCATGCTCCGCTGGATACACAACATTGACTCCGCAGCCAAGTACCGCATAGGTCCTGCCGCCACCTTCCAGTGCACCCTCATGTCCATAGCCATCGATGCCCCGCGCCAGTCCACTGATGACAGATACATCGTTTGCGCCGAGACATTTTCCGATGCGCCGTGCTATCTGTTTTCCATAACCGGAACAGCTTCTCGCACCGACAACACCAGCCGATGGCAGATCATCCGGAGGCAGTTGTCCGATATAATACAGCCCATATGGCGGATCATACAGATGTCTGAGCCGCCTGGGGTATGTTCTCTGCTCCAGTGAGACAAATGAGACACCCCTGCGTGTGAGCTGTTCCCATTCATGGTCAAGATCCCACTTTTTTTTTGCATCGCTGATACGCGCTGCGGCATTTTCTGTAATTCCATAGAGTTTTTGCAGCTCCCGTCCTGTCATGTGATAGATTGCCTTTGCACTGCCACAATATTTGTAGAGCTGATGGATTGTCTTGCTGCCCACCCCGGATATATTTGCCAGCCAGTAGGCGTATAAAATATCTGTCTCTCCCTGCACAATACCCATCCCTACACCTCCCAGAACTTTTTATCGAGACTGCGGTAACACACGGCTTCCGTCAGATGGCGCACAGTGATCATCTCACTAACATCCAGATCTGCGATCGTGCGTGCTACTTTTAGTATCTTATGATAGGCACGCGCAGACAACTGCAGTTTCTCATATACACGCTCCATATAGGCAGCTCCCTTTTTGTCCAGCGCACAGAACTGCTCGATTCTCCCGCTCGGTATCTGGCTATTGAAAAACCATGGTTCGGATGCAAAACGTTCCTGCTGCAGCCGCTGTGCGGCCAGCACACGTACCCGGATCTGTGCGGATGACTCACCATGCGCTGCGCTCGTCAGATCCCGATAGTTCACAGGCTCTGCCTCCGCACACAGATCTATCCGGTCGAGAAGTGGCTGGCTGATGCGCGTCAGATATTGCCGAATCGAGGTATTGCTGCATCTGCAGCGGCTTCTGTCCGGATAAAATCCACATTTACATGGATTCATCGCACAGACGAGCAGAAAATCTGCCGGATAGACCAGGCTGCTGTTCACGCGGCTGATTGTGATAGATCCATCTTCCATCGGCTGGCGCAGGATCTCCAGAGTTGTCTTTTGAAATTCCGGCAATTCATCCAGAAACAGGACACCCCGATGTGCCAATGATACTTCTCCAGGCTTTGGTACCGTTCCTCCGCCGGCCAGCCCCTGTGGGCTGATCGTGTGATGCGGTGCCCGAAACGGCCGTTCACTGATCAATCCACGGTTTCCATGCGGTGTGCCACCCACGCTGTGCAGCATGCCGCTCACGCTGTAGATCTTGGATACCTCCAACTGCTCTGTGCGTTCCATCGGCGGTAAAATACCGGGGATCCGTCTGGCGATCATCGTCTTTCCTGATCCGGGTGGCCCGATCATAAGCAGATTATGCATTCCGCTGACAGCGATCTCACATGCCCTGCGCAGCATCTGCTGTCCGTTTACATCCGAGAAGTCCGGAATGGTAGTCTGATCAGTCGCCACACCTTCATCCAGACACTGCAGTGGTTTCTCTACGGTATATGCACTGCCACAGATTTCCATGACAGTTTTGATATGATCAACCGGAAAAATATCGATTCCATCCACAACCGCAGCCTCGCTGTAATTCTGCTGTGGAATCACACAGCGGTGGATACCCTGTGCTTTTGCCATGAGCAAAATCGGCAGCATGCCATCCACTGCGAGGACTGCCCCATTGAGCCCGATCTCACCGATCACAAGTGTCTGCTCCATCGTCTGCTGCGGAATCATACCGAGTGCTGTCAGAACCGCTACCGTAATCGGCAGATCGAAACCATTTCCACTTTTTCTGATATTTGTCGGAGACAAGTTGACCGTGATACGCTTCGCCGGAAGCTGATGACCGCAGTTGCGCAATGCAGTCCGTACCCGCTCCTTCGACTCACGTACTTCGGATGCCAGAAAACCGACCATCTCAAAGATCGGCAGTCCGTCACTGACATCTGCCTCTACCGAAACAGGCAGACTGTCGATTCCCTGCAGGATCGCAGTTGTTACGATACTATACATATCGACTCCTCTCTGCGTGCCACATGGGAAATTATGATTTTACGAAAAAAAGATGAATCCATTGTAACACGGATTTCATCTTTTTTAAAGAAAAAGTTCTACACGATACCGTTTGAACCGTTATTCATGCACGGCTGACTCAACGGATTCAAACTCTTCGCGCAGACGCCTGAGTGCCTTTTTTTCAATCCTGCTCACATAGGAGCGTGAAATCCCGATTCTGGCTGCGATCTCCCGCTGTGTGAGCGGCCGTTCCATGTCCAGTCCATAGCGCAGTATAATAATCTGCCGCTCCCTTCCATGCAGTACCCTCGGTATCATCTCCCGCAGCAGATCAATCCGCCATCGCAGGTCAAGCGTCTCCACAACATCCGGATCATCACTCTCACAGATATCCAGCAAACGGATCTGGTTGCCCTCTTTATCTGTCCCGACCGGCTCATAGAGCGACACTTCGCGCGAGGTCTTACGCTTTGTGCGCAGATACATCAGCAGTTCGTTATCGATACAGCGTGCGGCATAGGTAGCAAGGCGGCTTCCTCTCGTATCATTATATGTTCCCACTGCCTTGATCAGACCGATCGTTCCGATGGAGATCAGCTCCTCCGTATCTTCATCTACATTCTGATATTTTTTTACAATATGCGCTACCAGACGCATATTACGCTCCACCAGCACATGTTTTGCTTCCAGGCTTCCGCTTTTCATCCGTGCGATATATTCCGTTTCCTCCGGCTGCGTCAGAGGGGGCAAAAATGTTTTCAATCGCTTCTCTCCGATCTATCAAAGCGAACTTAATACAGTTTATGTCCCGGACAGCTTTCCTGTGCCTTTCCCATTTATTTTCCAGTGTCAGCAGTCTGTACTATTTTTTCAGTACGACCTCGCGGATATAGCGGAATGTCTCGTCCTCCCCCTGCTCGGCGAGCATATTTAAAAGCTGCTCGAGCAATGCTTTTGTCTGCGGGTGCAGAATATGATAATCCCGCTTCTGCATATAGTACTCTAACGGAGAAGCATCCGTATATTTTTCTTTCTTGTAGATCTTGGATGCAGCGATCCGGTCTGCGACCATCTCTGCCACATATTTTTCCGGCATACGCATACCGGCGATGCGATGATCGCCCTTGACGTCATAATCCAGCCAGTATTCCAGATGATGCTTGTTGCGTCCCTTATGGTGCAGCCATGCGGTCGAATAGCCATACTCGGCGCGTTCTCCGTTATGCGGGCTCTGGTCATCCATAAAATATTTGGCGCCGATACGGAATTCTGCCCATGAAAATTTGGACAGATCATGCGTCAGCCCCTGCCAGTACAGCCCCATGCGGAAACAGTTTTTCCGCACCTGCCTGCGGTGTGCACATATTGTTTTCAAATGCTTATATGCTTTTTTAAATGACATTGGTCATATACCTCCGAATCAGGTACAGTACGAATAAATGTACCGGATAAAATGCGTAGAAAAAATACTTTGCAGACGGTCCTTTTTCCCCATTGTAAAACTGGATCGGCAAAAGTGCTATCGTCCCCGCCCATTGGATCTGTCCATAACACAGGCAGTTGACCGCACCGACCGACAACAGCCGGTACACCCACCGGCTGCGGAACTGATCAAAGAAGATGATCATGAGCAGACCGCCGACGCCATAATCTGAACGGATCACATAACCGGTCAGCAGCCAGACCGCACCGACGATACCGATTGCCAGCCATCTGTCTGGCAGACGGTCTATGACGCAGACACACACCAGTCCAAGTGTCAGCGTAAAAAATACATTCTGGTGTTCCATATAGATCACCTGACTGGCACACGCCAGATCAAACGGTACCTCGGAAATCACTGCGAACAGTGCCAGCCTGCCGATATATTTCCGGACATCCCGCGTGTGGTAATATCCCTCTACGATCAAAAAACAATAGATTGGAAATGCCAGACGCCCGATATAGCGCATCCACAACTGATCTGTATACAAAAATGCTCCGATATGGTCGATCAGCATCGTCACGACCGCTATGCATTTCAGGTCAAAGACCGACAGACCAATTCTCCTGTTTTGCGACACCGTCATCGCTGCACTCCTTCCATGTGATAGTTTCAGCAGGCTGTGCCCACAGCCACTAACAGGTGTCATAAGTTACTTTTTCGTCTTCACCGGCTTTTGGGCTTTCGCTGGCAGGTACTTCGCCGCGAGCACCGTCACCCCCATATCTGGCAGTTCCAGCCGCTCACTGTCTATGGTTCCCTCACCATAGATGACCGACCAGCCTTTTCCACCCGATGGCTTGGGCAGTGCCAGCACCGCCTTCGCCTGCGAGAAATTCCAGCCGATATACAGATCCTGCGCCTCACCTGCATAAGCGCCACAATAAGCTGCCCCCGCGGCCTGCATCGACGGATAGATCTCCCCGCTCCATGCCTGTGCACCATGGTAAGACAGATCCGGCAGACCGTGTGCCTCATAATCACTCATCTGCAATGGACTGGCACTGCGCAGCGCCGGATGCGCCCTGCGCAGTGCCAGCAGCTGTCTGACCGTCTGGAAATAAGCATCATTTTTTTCCCGCTGCTTCCAATTGACCCAGCCAGTGCGATTATCCTGGCAATAGGCATTGTTATTGCCATTCTGTGAATTGCCGAATTCGTCTCCCGCCAGTATCAGCGGCACTCCCTGTGCAAATAGAACCATTGCCATCGCCTGTCGCATCAGCTGCATACGCTGTGCCAGGATCTTTTTCTTTCTCGATGCGCCTTCCACGCCGCAATTGACACTGTAATTCCAATCATTGCCATCTGCCCCATCTTCACCGTTCGCCTCGTTATGCTTACATGCATAGCTGAAAACATCCGCCAGTGTAAATCCATTATTATTTGCAAAATAATTGACAAATCCGATCTGCGGATGCTGCTTGCGCTGCTGGTTGAAAAACTCGACTAAATTTCCATCCTGATGATTCACCAGTTTGCGCGCCGTGTATAAAAAGTCATCATTATAAACATAGAGATGCGGATACTGATCAATCTTATCCCACACTTCCTGCGGAAAGGATGATGCAAACAGCTTGCTGCGGCGCAGCAACACATCACAGATCACACCGGATATCACACGCTGGGGCGCAATCAGATGAAATCCGTCCACGTGATAATTCAGCACCCAGTGACGCAGCACCTCCACGGCATAGTTCGGATTTTCCTGCGCATCAAAATAGATTTCCATAATACATTCCATACCGGCTGCATGCAGGGCACGTATCAGCTCCCGGAACTCGCTGACAGCATCCGCACCCGCTGCATAGCTCGCTTTCGGTGCAAAATAATTGCCGGGGCCATAGCCCCAGTAATTGATCCGCAAAACCCGCTTCTCTTGTTCCTTTTCCTCCTGCTGCAGCATCTGATAGCCTGCAACAGCCTGTGGCGACCAGCCGGAAAAATCCATTGCCTGATCCCCGCATGCCGGCTCCATGAATTCCTCAAATTCATACGCCGGCATGAGTTCGAGCGTTGTGACGCCTAATTCTTTCAGATATCCGATCCGTCCCCGGAGCGCCTCAAACGTTCCCTTATGTCTGATGTCACTTCCGGCATCCTTTGTAAAGCCTCTGACATGAAGTTTATACATGACCATATCTGTGCGCCGGATCTCCGGATGCGCATCGTCTCCCCAGTCAAACGCGGCCGGTTCAAATCCGCTGCGCACCTGCATGCCACGGTCATAACGGCTGCCGTCAGCCCACTTTTCCCTGCCTACAATACGTCCGGCATACGGATCAACGACTTCCCTGCCATCTATCAGATAATTATAATCATTGCGGGCCGGATTGAGCCCATGCACACAGACAGAACGCACGGCTCCGACACAGTACGCGCCCGGTACCGGAATGTCCCGGTACGCATGTTTTCCTTTTTCATAAATGCGCACTGCGCACTCCTGCTCTTTTTCCCCTTCAAATGTAAAACAGATTCCATCTGCCAGTCTGCTGGCACCGAATCTGCCGTAAGTTCCTTCTGCAATCTGTTCTGTCATTTCTGTCATAACTATTCCGCCTTTTACCTGATCTGTCTCTACTGACTGATTATTTATTATATCATTTCACATCCTGTTTGCATACCGTTTTTTATGTTTATCCCCCAGCCATCACCAAGACCTTGACATCGCACGATGCTATCACCTATAATGACGGTGTTAACATCATGAATTCAGTCATAGGAGGAAGCCATATGAGCGAAAATGAAATCTTTGAAATCGACCTGGAGGATAATCCGGACGACTACCGTGTCACCCTCGATCTGGATGATGGTACATCTGCCGAATGCGCGATTCTGACCATTCTGGAAGTAGACGGCCAAGACTATATTGTACTCGTTCCCGTCGATGAAAACGATGAGCCGATGGAAGAAGGCGAGGTATACATCTACCGTTACTATGAGGACGAAGACGGTACTCCTGCTCTCGAAAATATCGATTCTGAAGAAGAATTCGAAAAAGTCTCCGAGCGCTTTGACGAGTATCTGGATGAACAGGAGTTCAACGAACTCCCCTGATCCCGGATATCCGTTCTGTTCACTCGCACCTCGTTCCAGTAACGGATGTTTCAGATGCCGCAGTCTCAAGCTCTTGTAAGAATCTTGAGGCTGTGGCATCTTTATTATACAGGCTCTTACTGTGCGATATCATCAGACAGTTCTTTGCCCGCGTCATCCCGACATAAAACAACCGCCGTTCTTCCTCGATGTCAGCATCCAGCACTGCTTTCTTATAAGGTAATTGTCCCTCCACAAGCTGTGGGATAAACACGGTATCAAACTCCAGTCCCTTAGCTCCATGCAGTGTCAATATCTGCACACCATCTTGCCTCGTCCCATCCCTGTGATTTCTGTTTTTCTGCTCCTCCTGCATACGGATACGATACTCTCTTACATGCTCCCGCCACTCTGCCAGCGAGCCAAAGCCGACTGCCGACTGCTGCAGCTCATCCAGCACAGCGACCAGTTCCTGCGCATCCTGCCCATGTGTCTGTGCATAATCAATGACGTATTCTTCATAACCGATCCCTTTACGCACATAGTTCATCGCAGCAAACGGTCCCATATGCGACATCACCTGCAGATCTTCTGCGAGCTGCGCGATCCTCCTTGCAATCCACGGCTGCTCCTCGTATACTGCTTCCCAGCTATCCAGATCTACCTGTGCTTCATCGAGCACATCCCGGCTGAGGTATCTCACCGGACGATTCATGATCTGCAAGAACAGCCCTCTGGCACGTTCCCCTCCCGCCAGACGCAGATAACATAAGATATCCTTCGCAATCCAGTGATCATAGACGAGCGGTACACGTTCCTTTGCATAAAATGATATTCCCTCCTGCATCAGCATCTCCAGCAGATACCCGGACTGCCGGTTTGTCCGGAATAATACTGCCATGTCAGACAGTCGGACACCCCCCGCCACCCGCGCGCGTATCGCGGCAATGACCGCACGGTTCTCACGCAGCGTCGACGGATATTCCGTGACAGTCACCTGACCTTTCTGTCCACCTGCAGCCGTAATCTGTTTTTCAAAACGATTGTGGTTATGTGAGATCAGACGTCCGGCGGTCTGTACGATCTCCGAGCCACAACGGTAGTTTTCCTTTAGATATAGCTGTTTTGCATCTGCATAATCCCGGATAAAACTGCGCATCAGCTCCGGTCTGGCTCCGCGGAACTGATAGATCGACTGATCATCATCACCGACGAAAAACAATTCATTCTGTGGTGCTGCGAGCATACGCAGTACCTCGTATTGCAGCCGGTTCATGTCCTGCACTTCGTCCACCAGAATATATTGGAACTTTTGCTGCCAGGCATGCAGATGGTCTGCCCGCTGTGAGAGCAGCTCATATGTGAGTGTCAGCATATCATCAAAATCGATGAGCCGGTTTTCACGCAGTTTTCTGTCATAGGCTGCATAGATCTCACGAAACTGGGCACTTCCACAACACTTTGCATAATAATGCGCCAGATCCAGCTGCTCATTTTTGACTGCACTGATCTCTCCGAGCAGATTTTCCATCAGCTCCTGCTGTTCATCCTCACTCAGATGATAGCCTGCCAGTATTTCGCGCAGGAATGCGTATTTCCACTCAGGGGTGATAATCTGATCGGCACGATAATGATAGGCATATTTTAGAATTGAAAAAAAGACCGCATGAAAGGTTCCAAACTGCACCGGAAGCCTGCGCCCCTCCTGCATGGCCTGAAACCGCAGCCGCATCTCAGCAGCCGCCGCTTTTGTAAACGTAATGACTAGTATCCGCTCCGGCGGAACCGATTTTTGCTCAATCAGATACTGGATTCTCCCGGTAATCACCGATGTTTTTCCAGATCCCGGTCCAGCCAGCACAAGTGTTGCACCATCGCCCTGCGTAATCGCAGCCTGCTGTGACTCACTGAATCTATATGACATATTACTTCCTCTGTATTTCTTCAAAGATAATTGATATTATAACAAGCGGTCGATCGCCTGATTCAAATTTTCCAGTGCTTCGTCATCTCCGGTCTCTATGGCATCTACAATACAGTGTGAAATATGCTGTTTTAATATGACTTTTCCTGTATTGTTCAGTGCTGATTTTACTGCAGCAAGCTGGATCAGCACCTCCGAACAGTCTTTCCCATCCTCGACCATCCGTTTGACAGACTCCAGATGTCCGATCGCCTTCGCAAGACGATTGACAATCAGACGCACTTCCTTCGGATCATGGGTATGCCCATGATCTGCCGCTCCCCTATGCGTATGCGTGACGACCGTACCATCTTCGCATATATGCGTATGTCCACTCATTCCGAATCCTCCTATATCGCACCCGTAGTCAATTTATCCACGGACTGAATAATATCCCTGATCTTTTCCTCATACTCCGGATGCAGCTGCATCAGCCGGTCGATCTGCGCGCGTTCTGCTTCTACGATATCACTGTTATACTGGATACGCGCGCGCAGCTTCTGTCTGCGTACCAGCAGATTATGCTTGATCTCAGACATCTCCGCCGGATGCAGCAGGGCATAGGACTGTTCTGTCCATACATGGGTATCATACAGCGCATAATTGTTTAACAGACCGATCAGTTTTTTCTTACAATAATCCAATTCATCATTCGTGCGCATATAGCGTTCCCGTTCTTTCACTGCCTCCAGGTACTGTTCCCACTGATATTCAAAATCCCTGGCATTTTTCACATGATATTTCTCGCAGGCATAATCGACCGCATTTGTAATATTTACATATTTGATCTTTGTTCTGTTGAGCAATTCGATGGCATGGTTGGCATTGATCTCCGCGCGGACAATACCTGTCGTGGCATTCTGATAGCGGATAAAAATGAACGCGCCACTGCCCACTGCCAATGCCGCGATGATGATCCATCCCCACGTAATATCTACGGAGAATCCAATCTCAAGAACAACCAGCAGTACCATAAACAGGATGAACAACGAAAATACGATACACGATGCAATTTTTAAAATATGTTTTTCGTACAGCAGTTCATTGCGATGCAATGTCCACTGCATCTTCTCACCCTCCAGATAAGCCATGTCACTCTTGACCGTCGTCTGATAAGCCTCATTTGTCTGCAATCTGCGGATTGCATCCGGGATCTCTGCTTCCATCCGTTCCATCATGATAAACTGGACATCTGAGAGCTTTTTGGACGTGTTCAGATATTCGTTGCGTGTATGGTCGAGCTGGCCGATCCGTTCTGCCACTTTCCGGATCGGCTCTTTCTGACCATCCGGAAGATCTGTCAATGTCTCTATATCCTTCAGATAACTGGTGACGATGCCATACTCTTTCTTCTCATCACTGACCTCACGCGCCGCCTCAATAATCTGCTCACAGTGATCCAGCACATGATGTCCGATCTCCCGCTGATCCGGCATCGGCGCTTCCAGATCTGCCCCATCCGCTTCCCACTGTCTGATCGTGATCGGTTCCTGCGATTGTTTTTTCTTTTCCCGCCATCTTTTGAACCAGCCCATATCTTTCTTATCCTAACCTTTCCTGATCTCTGTGCGGATCTTCGCACTGGCTGTGATATTCCTGCAGCCATTGTAATAACTGCTGATCGTGGAACGCATGTGTCCCCACCGCCATCGTCTGCTCCAATAACTGCTCCATATGTGTACGTTCACCTGCGATCTGCGAGGCATTTGTGGCAAAACGCTCCGATAGCCGTTCCAAAAGCTGCGGTTTTTTCGCCAGACACGCAGCATCCACTGCCTCCTGCAATGTCTCGATCCTGTGATTGAGCATATATCCTCTCGAAAAACAGTCCACAGCCTCCGCAAAATCCTGTAATCTGGCATAGGCACAGCCCAGATTACTCCAGATATCTCCTGCCACGTGTCCCTGCTTCGCAATCACCTCCGGGTCATTGAGCAGCTTCCGGTAGGCATGAACCGCACGCACATACTGATGCTGATGCATAAACTGATCCGCGTACATTTTCTTTGCTTCCAGCCCGCTCATATGATCGTATTTTTGCAGCTGCACATTCAATATCTGCAATTCACTCGTCGTCAGATATCCATTGGCCGCCTCCAGCGGAAGGAAAAAATCCCGAAGTCCCACGGATGTATCCAGCTTCGCCCGTAAAAGCACAGCCAGCTCCGGTAGCTGCAGTTCTGTCTCGATCCAGCTGATAAATGCTTCATTCATGAAATCATCACGCGCAACAAAACGTGCCGACTGCGCATAATACATCAGTTCTTCCAGCGAGTAAATATTTACTTGTCCACCCTCTATGTAATAAGGCACCTTTGCACGCGGTGTCCTGCATAAGATCAACTGTCCCATACGCACTCCCACTCACTTTTTTTGCTTTTCTTAGAGTGTCAGCAGATACTCCCACTTTTTACCGGTTCCCGGGACCAGTTCTCCCATTCCGACATCCGTCAGCGTCATCTGCACCTCATGATCAGATTTTGGGATCGCATCGATCCTGATTCTTGTCGTCCGGTTTTCTCGCGGGGGCAGTGCCGCCAGCTCCACGGATTCAATACGTGCTTCCCTGCTGTTCGGCTGCTGGATCCAGAAATCCACCGTCGGCGAGCCGTCAATCACAAGCTCACACCCACCCTGGACTTCAAACCATGGTTCACCCGCCGAGATCAACGTATAAAAAGACAGATTGCCCCGCTCATACACCTTCAGGCTCACGTTGCACTTCACCTCATGCTCACCAATATACACATACTGTGGCGGCCGTTTGTCCGACAGGCGCATCGCTGCGAAACACGCACCTTTTGAAAATAGATTTTTTCCGAGAAATACCCTTCGTCCCTGACAGAGCAGCTTCAGGGACTGTTTCATCCATCCGTCCTCAAAACCATCACCCACCAGATAAATCGTTGTGATAATCTGTTTGCCAAATGCCTGTGGAATAATCCGTTCAAACACCTCATCTGCCTGCTGCATCTCAAAACCATATCGTTCCTCACGCACGTTGAGTAGCTGCGGCTTTGACGCTTTTCCACGTTCCAGGCACCAGAACCGCATCTGTCTGCCATCACAGCAGAACAGCCCCATATCATGGGATGAAAACTCTGCCGGCTGGTTACTTCCATAATAGAAGAAACTTTCCTTATGATCCATCAGATGTACGTGTCCCTCCGCCAGCTGCATAAATGAGATACATTCTTTGAGCAGCCCGATCATCTGCACATCCAGCACATGTGTCGTGAGCACCAGACACTCCAGCGAAGCCCGCGGCCCGAGCCGTCCTGCCATCATGACCATCTTTTTCAGGAAACGCGCCAGCAGCTCCGACAATGCAAACATATGTGTATCCAGCTGTACCTGTTCTCCACGGAGTGCACGCTCCAGCAGATGATCCTCACAACGTCCGAGACCCGCCTTTCCAACACGGCGTGCCTCCTCTCCATAGGCCCAGCTCCCATCCTTTTTCAATGCGACTGCCAGTGGAATCGAGAAGATCTCACTGCCTGCCATCGGGCTGACTGTCTCCGGCTCACCATTTCCATAAGAATAACTCACCATCGCGGCATCCGTATCCAGATCAATTCCCACATATATCTTCTTATCCGTATTTTCAGCCATTGTCCAACCCCTGTATCTGCATTTCTATTTTGTGCTTAAATCTGCTTTGAACCATTCTGCGGTCAGCGCACCCGGAATAGTTTTTCTGTCAGGCTGTCATAGACCTGATATTCTTCCATCGCCGCCTGCAATTCCTGTGCCTGCTCCTCCTGCACATAACCGATCATCTGCGACAGTCTCGCATGGCGGTTTTTCGGCATCCGTACATATTCCGGCAATTCCGTCACATGGCTCTCAGTGATTGTCTCCATGCGGTCACTTTTTTCGCAGATATAATACTCCATCTGCTCACCACCGATCATGAGCGTATCCCACAGATAAATCCCTGACAGCGCCGGTTCCATACACACTTTTGAAAAGCTGCCATTCCCTGCACTCATCCGGTAATTCAGCCATACCTGTGAATCCGATACCGCCGAGCGGTATTCCACCACATATCTGTCATACAGATGATGCCTCACCAATTGCCGCTGTGACATCCGCAGGAAACACTCATAGATCTGTCCATCTTCCATAAATTGCTCTATCTGTTCATCCACAAAACGCTCCTGTGCATCCGTCAGCACTTCCTTAGAAGCATAATGTTCGAGCAGCGCCAGCCGGAGATACACATTCGCATGTGCATTTCCAAGTACATGCTGCTCCAGATAGGTATACATCTGTGGCTCTGCCGGTGTCTGCTGCACGAACACTTCATACGAGAAGTACGTCAGATATGCCATACATACCAGCTCGCGTCCCTGATGCGCATGATAATCCGCAAATACACGCTGTACATCCGGCGTATAGGCAGATGCAAACATCATCTGGATGAGCAGCCGTTCCTCCAGCTCCGTTGTCCCTATCTGTTGTTTCATCGCTTCACGCCAGATCTCCACCATACGCGCAGTTGGTCCCTGGTAATAACCACACAGATATTCCAGCACCGGCCGTTTCCGGCTGCCCTGTAAAAAGCACTGAAAGTCCAGATACAACAGATGTTCTTCCTCCTGCATCTGCTGCTTCTGCAGCTGTGCCAGAACAATCTCCTGCAAGGCATCCAGTGATACCTTTCCAATTCCGTACATGATCAGAAATGCCCATGCCTCATCATACATGTGCAGCTGGATCAGTGATTCCAGATATTGATCTTTCGCACTGCGCTCCAGCTTTCCAAAATCAATTTTTTTCAAATAATCACGGATATCCCCCGCAAAGCCCTCTCCACGGCAGTAATCCAGAAATCCCGGACTGATCCGGCTCTTATATGCATCAGATACCACCTCTGAGCGTACCAGCGTCCGCACGTAACCGGCCATCCGCTCATCCATATGCAGCAGCCTCGTCTTGCCATTCATATGATGCAGCACAAATGGCAGTTCTTCCGGTGCATATTCCAGACATTTCCGGATATATCTACCCGGATTCATCAACCGCACCATCTGTGCATCCGTCGGCAGTGCATAGCGTCTGCCATATGCATCCTGCAGCAGAATTACATAATTTCCCGGATAGACCGGTACATATGCCTGATGATCCACGATTGGATAACTCTGCGGTGATCTCAGATTTTCCTGCTGGACGACCACATGTGTAAAGGCATCCTCCAGACAGGTGAATTTGTTCACATATATAATTCTGGCCAGTGCCTGTGCCAGTTCCTCTGAAAATGGAATCCGCTCAAGTGCATGCGTATACACGACTGCCAGATTATCATCAATATGGCCTGCCAGTATCTCCTGCAACGCAAAATCCTGCATGATCTGCTGATAACGTTCATACACCATCGGCTGATCATCCTTATGTGCAATGATATTCACATATAATACCGCTTTCTGGCGGTAATTTAAATGATTGGTATATTGGAAATAGAGCTGAACCGCTTTCGGGAGCTGACGCACCTCCCTGGGATCAAGTGATGCCATGAATGCCTCATAAAGTCCCGTAATCTGTAAATCATGCTCGATGGCCAGTTCATACCACGCATGCGTGTCTGTATCAAAGCGCTGTCCCTTAATCCGGTATGCACAGATGCCTGCCAGCATCTCTTCCTGCGGATACGCCTCATAGCATACCTGCAGGATATCATCGAGCATGCGCCTGTATGTGTGAACACTGAGTGCACGGCGCACAATCTGCCTGCACAGATCCTCGGTCAATCGGCGGTGTCTGCCAATCCAATGCAGCACATGCAGTTCAAACCGTCCGAGCTGCAGCAACAGATACGGCTCCCGGATATAGATGTCTGCGGCTGCTGCATATAAGAACGGGCTGCAAAGTCCATCTGCAAACCATTGTTCCAGCAGCTTCAGCTGTTTTCCGGCTACTTCCGGTGAATGATCGGCAATCTGCATAATGATAAACCGCAGCCATGCATCCGTGTGCTTTTCCCGATAAATCATACGAATATTCTCATGCAGCTTTTCAAGCAGTTTCGGCTCTTTTTCTGTCAATGTGCACAGATAGAGAAAAAATGCCCACTCCCTGTCTGTACCGGTGCTGCGGCTGTGCCTGTACTCGTCCATGATCCAGGCTGCCTCCTGCAGCTGCCGGTTGCACAGATATGCATAAGCACACCAGAGGGCATCCATATCCGAATGTTCCTCCCGTCTGCGTCTGCCACGCAGACATTCTGTCGTCCGCTTTGCCCATTCACCAAGCACGATACTGCCATCCAGATAACTCTCATAATCCCGGTACAGCTGCAGATTTTCGCGTTTGATCCTGCGGCGGTCTTCACGCTCGAGATCCAGAACATTCTGTTTCACGGCTGTGACCTCATACAGTTCCTGCTGCACCGGATTTTTCAATGTCAGACGGGCATAATTTTTTCCGGCATGCATCCGCTCCGGATAAATCCGGTAACGGAACTGCATGTGATTCCCATTAAAATCATCACCGGTGATCACATCTTTTTCCGGTACTAAAAAGTCAGCATCACTCGAAACCGACAGTTCAACATATCCCCAGTCACTGCGCCGAAGCTCCAACACCTCTTCGACTGCATCTGACACCTGCAGATGCGTGTGTTCATGCTCGGATAATGTGACCCGTACACGTTCTTTTTTCCCACATGCTACCAAAAATTCTTCTATATTTATACGTGTCACCGGTTTTGTGGACAACAGCCTGTCATAAAGCTGTTCACTCGTACTGCGCAGCAGCTTGCGAAAACCGGGAGCAGAAAACACATGGGTACTCTCACGCCAGTTTGTCCGGTACAGACGTACAAAATCATCCAGATTCGTGATACGCCCAATCGAAGTCTCCGCATACAACCGTTTCACGGCAACCGACCAGGACAGATCGTACTCACCGCCGTTACTGATCACGAAAAACGTACCGGTAGCGACTTCTCCCTCCTGCATATGCTCTCCGTGAAACTCGTAAGCAATCTGTACCCGTTCTCCCTGAAACTGTGGGTTCTTGATCTCCATACGCAGATCCGTAGAGTAGATCACACCCTTCATGGGCACATGGCGAATGCTCTCGATCGTAAATGTTCCGCCCGTGCTGACCCCCTCGACCGGTTCGAGACGAATCTGATCCGGCGTGATGGTCAGAACCGGTACATCGGTATATACTTTTCCCTCAGCCAGTTCTTCAATTCTTCTGTACACGTCAACACCTGTTTTTATTAGTTGAATTTATTTATAGTTATGGTATACTATCAGATAACATTATACAATATTTAGTAGTTGTTAGCAATCATTTTTGGGTTAGGAGGCACCAAAACCATGGAGCGTAAAGTGGATCATAAGAATCAAAAAATAAAACCAAAGGAACATTTTCATGGCAGTGATCTGGAAAAAATCGAAAAAATCTATGGCATCCGCAAAGAGGACATCACCAGTTTTTCAGCAAACGTCAACCCACTCGGTATCTCACCCAAGCTGCGTGAGACACTGGCATCCCATGTAGATGCGATCACGACCTATCCGGATCGTGAATACACTTCCCTGCGCAGTTGTATTGCCGATTATGTAGGTGCTGACATGAAAAACATTCTGGTCGGAAATGGCTCCACGGAGCTGATCTCCCTGATCATCCAGATCGAGCATCCAAAAAAAGCGATGATTATCGGACCGACCTATTCTGAATATGAGCGTGAGGTCAAGCTCGGCGGCGGTACAACCATCTATTATCCGCTGCGCGAGAGCGATGGTTTCTGCATTCAGCCGGATGACTTCATTTCCAAACTAAACGAATCCATTGACATGCTTGTCATCTGCAACCCGAACAATCCGACGAGCACCTGTATTACCACAAAGCAGATGCGCCATATTCTGGACGCCTGCAAAGAGCATGGCATCTTTGTCATGGTCGATGAGACATATGTAGAATTTGCCACTGACGTGGAACGTGTCACAGCGGTTCCACTCACCAAGTTTTATGACAATCTGATCATTCTGCGTGGCACAAGCAAATTTTTTGCCGCACCCGGACTCCGTCTCGGCTATGCGATCACCGGAAACCGCGACCTGTTAAAGAATTTAAGTACCAGACAAAATCCATGGAGCATCAGTTCACTGGCAGCGATCGCCGGCGAGATCATGTTCACTGATCACGACTACATTGAGCAGACACGTGCGCTGATCTCCTCTGAGCGCGAGCGTATGTACAACATGCTCCGCTCCCATCCTGACTACCGGGTATATGAGCCATCTGCCAACTTCCTGCTCGTCAAGCTGCTACGCGACGGTCAGACAAGCGAGGCATTGTTCGACAAGGCCATCCGCCGCAAAATGATGATCCGTGACTGTTCAACCTTCCCGTTCCTCGATGACCGTTATATCCGCTTCTGTATCATGTCTCCGGAAATGAATGATAAATTAATGGAATGTATTCTGGAATAATCGGAACAAAAAATGGATTCTGCAAATGCAGAATCCATTTTTTGTTCTATTTATTTTGCAGATAAATATGCATCGATTCCCTTTGCGGCAGCCTTTCCAGCCCCCATTGCGAGAATAACGGTAGCAGCACCTGTCACAGCATCTCCGCCTGCATATACACCTTCTTTAGAAGTAGCTCCGGTATCTTCTGTCGCTACGATACATTTTCTACGGTTGATCTCAAGTCCCTTTGTCGTTGAAGAAATCAACGGATTCGGAGAAGTACCCAGAGACATAATTACTGTATCAGCCTCAATCTCGTACTCTGATCCGGGGATCTCCACCGGACTTCTTCTTCCTGACTCATCCGGCTCGCCCAGTTCCATCTTGATAATCTTGATTCCCTTTACCCAGCCATTCTCATCGACCAGAATCTCGGTAGGATTTTGCAGAAGATCAAAAATGATACCTTCTTCTTTTGCGTGGTGTACTTCCTCCACACGTGCAGGCAGTTCAGCCTCACCACGGCGGTATACAACGTGTACTTCCGCACCGAGACGGAGTGCTGTTCTGGCAGCATCCATTGCTACGTTTCCACCACCGACTACAACAACTTTCTTGCCGCGGCTGATCGGTGTATCATAGCCATCCATAAATGCTTTCATCAGGTTATTTCTGGTCAGGAACTCATTTGCCGAGAACACACCGTTTGCCTGCTCACCGGGGATACCCATGAATCTGGGCAATCCTGCTCCTGAACCGATAAATACAGCTTCGAATCCTTCTTCTTCAATGAGTTCATCAATCGTTGTTGACTTACCAATGACAACGTTTGTCTCGATCTTGACACCGAGTGACTTCACATTCTCTACCTCGGCAGCAACAACCTTCTGCTTCGGCAGACGGAACTCCGGGATACCATAGCTGAGTACTCCACCGGCCTCATGCAATGCTTCAAAAATCGTCACTTCGTAGCCAAGCTTTGCCAGATCTCCGGCACAGGTCAGACCTGCAGGACCGGAACCGATGACCGCTACCTTATGACCATTTAATTTTTCTGCTTTTTTCGGCTGGATACCATTCTCACGTGCCCAGTCAGCGACAAAACGCTCCAGCTTTCCGATCGATACCGGCTCACCCTTGATACCGCGGATACACTTTCCTTCACACTGGCTCTCCTGCGGGCACACACGTCCGCAGACAGCAGGCAGTGCAGATGACTGGCTGATGATCTGATAAGCCTCTTCGAAATTGCGCTCTTTCACCTGCTGGATAAACGCAGGAATATTGATCGATACAGGGCATCCCTGTACACACAGCGGATTCTTACAATTTAAGCAGCGCTTAGCCTCCTCAACTGCTTCTTCCTCATTATATCCGAGGCACACTTCTTCAAAATTGGTTGCACGCACCTTCGGATCCTGCTCACGAACAGGTACTCTTGTCATTCCTTCCATTATTTGTCACCTCCACAATGTCCGCAGCCGCCGTGATGCGTAGCACCTTCCTCTAACGCGAGCTTTGCTCTGCCTTCCTCGGTCTTATACTGCTGCATTCTCTTCATTGCCTGATCAAAATCTACCAGATGTCCGTCAAACTCAGGGCCGTCCACGCATGCAAACTTCACCTGATCGCCGACTACCAGACGACATGCACCACACATACCGGTTCCGTCTACCATGATCGGATTCATGGACACGATGGTCGGCAGACCCAGCTGTTTGGTCAGCAGGCACACAAATTTCATCATGATCATCGGTCCGATCGCTACACACTGGTCATAGGTGACACCCTCATCATACAGTGCCTGCAGCTGTGCCGTTCCGACTCCGTGGAAACCAAAGCTGCCGTCATCCGTACAGATATAGCAGTTCTTTGCCACCGCCTTCATCTCATCCATGTAGAACAACAGATCCTTGGTTCTTGATCCCATGATCACATCTGCATCAACACCATGCTCATGCAGCCATTTTACCTGAGGATACACAGGTGCGGTTCCGAGTCCTCCTGCAATAAACACAATCTTCTTTTTCTTTGTCTCTTCCAGATTTTGCTCCTGACATAACTCAGAAGGGCATCCAAGCGGTCCTACAAAATCCTCGAATGACTCCATTGTATCAATATTCATTAACATACGCTCAGTAGAAGCGCCAACTGCCTGAACAACAATCGTCACCGTTCCTGCCTCTCTGTCATAATCGCAGATCGTCAACGGGATACGCTCACCCTTTTCATCTGTTTTTACAATGACGAACTGACCCGGCAGACAGGACTTTGCACAACGCTCTGCCTTCACTTCCATCAGGAAGATCTTATCAGCCAAAATCTCTTTTCTCACGATCGGGTACATACTTTTTCCTCCATTCATTCAATCCCCTCTTCAACGAGGCTGTGCGACTGTGCAGTACCTTCACAGACGCATGTTATTCTTTTTTGTGCTCCGATACAGCACATTAATACTATAATAAAATAAAGTGACCGTTTTTTCAACGAATTTTCTCATTTTCGTCAAAAAAACGGTCACTTTATTAACAAAAGCTAATATTCAAATTCATATTTCTCATATGCATTGATAATTGTCGTCGAACCATATGTACGGATCCGTTCCCTGTTCACACCGTAATTCATATGGACGTGGCCGTGTACCATATATTTCGGCTGATAGTCATCCAATAGCTTTTTCAGACATTCGAACCCGGTATGTGTCGGATCAGTGTCATCTCCCAGTCCTCTGGCAGGCGAATGTGTGAGCAGGATATCGAATCCTCCACTCCGCTTTAACCGACGGCGGAGCTTCCGTATCCGATGCTCCATCTCTCCTTCCGTGTACTGATCCGGGCCGGGTTTATAGCGGATACTGCCACCGAGTCCCAGAATACGGACACCCTTATATTCATAGATGTTGTCCTCAACACAGACACATCCGGCCGGACTCTGCTTGCCGTGCGTATGGTCATGGTTGCCAAACACATGTAAAATATCCGAAGGCGCATACACGCTCAGATACTCCAGATAGTCAGGCTTTAGATCTCCTGCCGCCAGTATCATATCAAATTTTCTCAGATAGTCCCGATCCAGATGCTCCCACAAGGCTTTCGATTCAACATCTGCCAGTGTTAATATTTTCATACACGGTAGTCTCCCTGTCTATCTATGGTTCGTCCTGTGCAAGATCACCCTGCAACATAACAAGCGGTAATGCTTCATCCTTCAAATCACCAAACGCCGGTATGCTGCCCTCTACATTGTCTAACAGCCAGTCCATCTTCACAATCTGTTCATGGCTCATATGCGTCCCAATCTCCTGACGGCGCACACCTTCATTATCTGTCAATTCCGTATCAAACGGACGGAATTGTCCTTTCCGGATCAATTCAGTCATGATCGACACCAGCCGCGTGGTCTCTGACGGCAGCTTCCCGGAACAGATCAGCTCCGTCACACCCGCCGACATGCCCCACCAGTAGTTGATGGCGCGGTTTCTGTTGACCGTGAGATCCATCGTCCAGGTATCCTTGCGGATTCCCTGTATAATCTGCTCATAAAACTTACCCCAGTGACATACGGTTGTTGCCACACTGCGCAATTCTTCGCCATCACGCTCATACAGACCGAATCTGCGGCCCGGATGCTCCGGAACAATAAAATCCTTATCGGAGACAAAACGGATGTCCGCATCCAGCTGCTCTCCCGGCCGTTCCACACCTTTCACAGACGACCATACCAGCTGTATCTCTGCCTGCGGGTTTACCATCTTCGCCCCGAGCGCAAATGCATTAATATTCGATATCGTGCTAAAAATCGGATAATCAGCAATGTACCCGATCCGTTCCGTTCCGGCCAGAGAACCTGCGATCAGCCCCAACAGGAACTTCGGTTCATACATCCGGCAGTAGTAGGTACGGATGCTGTTGTAAGTAGAATTCGTCGAGCAGTTTAAGATCTTGACCTCCGGATGGGCGACAGCCGCCTTGAGACTGGCTGCACTCAGATACGGCGTAGTCGTAAAAATGATCTCATTTCCATCGTCAATGGCACGCTCCAATATATCCATCGGTGAAAATGTATACTCCGCATGGCAATAGGTCTTCGTCTCAATCTGGTCTCCAAATACACTCTCCAGATGTAATCTGCCCAGTTCATGCGCATACGTCCACGCAGATGTCTGCGGTGTCTTGCCATAGATAAATCCCACATGCAGCTTGCGATTGTTCGAACCGCCGAGAAATGGTATACGCTTTCTGATCAACGATGCCGTCGTAGGTGTCTCTGTCGGCTCTAACAGCAGCTTCATAGACCGATCCTGCGCCTGGGTCAGAAACTCATGCCAGATCCGGTCGATCTCATTGCGCAGATCGGAATTGGATCGGTACGGCAGTTCCTTTCTGCCATAGACACGCAGATATACCAGAAATGCATCAGCTGCCGTCACACGCAGCCGCTCTCCGCCCATATTCAAAAATACTTGTTCAAATCGCTGGAAATCGCTGCGGAGCTGCTGTCTTTCCTCCTCCGACCAGGGCTGTTTCCAGCCTTTTTCATAAAAATTGCACAGCTCCTCATAAGCTCCCAGTGTCGAGAAATCCAACAGACACAGCTTGGAAGCCTCATAAAAATCGACATATTCATAGTAGATCCGCACCTGCAGATCATCCGTCTTCTTCGGTAACAACCGGATCACATTGGCAGAGATGCTTGCAGCTTCTACAAATTTCAGTACACTGACACGTTTGTTGCCTTCCTGTACATAATAACGCATCATATACTCATATGCCAGAATCGGGTCTCGGATGCCCTCTTCCATCTGTGCATCATAGAGATTGCTCCATTTGAACGAAAACTCAGTGCCTTCTTCCAAAAGTGGCATAAAATTATTGGCAAAAGAATTCTTGCGTCCACTGGTACGCGTACCGGCCACTTTGCTCAACGGAATATCAATCACGCCAAGCGGTTCTTCCCCACAGATCGCATCTCTGGTGACAAACTCGTCGAGTGCCGGTAAATACGGATATTTTCCATTTGATACTGCTGATCTGGCAGCTTTTAATGCCAGCTTTTTGGCAGCCTGATAATTTTCATTT
This sequence comes from uncultured Eubacterium sp., assembly GCA_934351445.1. Lineage (GTDB taxonomy): Bacteria > Bacillota > Clostridia > Lachnospirales > Lachnospiraceae > W0P33-017. Next base: position 28,965 of record CAKRIZ010000004.1, on the reverse strand, counting down.
GCCATATATTCTCCTCACAATCCGGAAACTACGAAAAGTAAACCAGTTCATCCTCCGGTTTTTCGGCCGGTACAACCTCGATGGCATGCAGCACAGGTCCTTTTCCCTTATACTCCATTGCGAATTCATACGCCACCTCGGCAGTCACCCACACCCAGGAGCGGTGTTCAATCGTATTTGCCTTATCATATTTGCACTTGATTCCGACAAACTGGATATCCTCCGCACAGCAAGTCATTGCAAAACGTCCGGGTACAAACACATCGCTTTTCAGTTTTCCCTTCGGCTTATAAACAAGTGCCAGATATTTGACTTTCTTTCCAACGTACTTCTTTGGGTTGTCCATAATATCCAGATAAAAAATGCCATAATCTGCATCGGAGATATCCAGAAAATCCTCATTGATATCATAAGGCAGCTCATCGTCATAGTTTTCATCCAGTGAACCATCCGCACGCTCATATACAATCTGTGCCTTGCGGTTCTTTGCCTTGACACTGCGGCGGAAACGAGCTTTAGGTGTCTCATCGTCACAGCGGTTGAATATCACAACATCTGAGATAAAGAACTGCTCCAGCATCATGGTACGCATGTTATTCAGGTACATCTCATAAGTCGTCGCATCTACAGTCGTGAGTGTCTGGACAATCGTCCACCCATCAGGCGCATCCAGATCCAGCAGCGGAGCCAGCTCCCACGTACCGTTGTACTCGATAAACACCTGATCCGGGTGATATTGTTCGTTCAATTCATGAAATTTTTCACGTGTGATCTGCTTTACATCGTCGAGCATAACAAGACTGGCATCTATCTGTGCCAGTTTCTGCTCATCCAGTTCCACATCACCATCTTCACACAGGATGATGAGCGTTTTTGCATCTTTACCGAATTCATTCTCAAACAAGGTCTCCGAAATAAGTGAAGTCTTTCCGCTGTCCATAAATCCGGTAAACAGATATACAGGTATTTCTTGCATATTCGTTACATCTCCTTATATCTCCATCTGCTTCATTGAAAGAACAGAACGCTTATGCGAGCAGGAATAATTTTTCCAGCTCATCTTCTTTCAGATCACAGCCAATCACGCACAATCTGCCTGTGTAATCAGGTTCACCCTCACGCAGCTCATACTCGCCGGGAACCATATCAAAATAGATCCAGCCACCATCTGCATTCTCGACCATACCTTTTGCACGGAGAATCGTACCATAGAACTCGTCATCACTGAGTGTCTTTAAGATATTCTCGATCTCTGTCTTTGTATACTTATGCGGAGTCTCTTTCCCCCAGCTTGTGAATACATCATCGGCATGATGATGGCCATGCTCGTGGTCATGATGATGACCGCAGGAGCATACACCGTTCTCATCATAATGATGTTCATGCTCGTGGTCATGATGATGTTCATCGTGATCATGATCGTGATGGTGCTCGTCGTGGTCATGATCGTGATGGTGTTCGTCATGGTCGTGATCATGATGGTGTTCATCGTGGTCGTGATGATGCTCGTGCCCATGATCGTGTTCATGCTCATGATCGTGGTGCTCATGTTTTGCATGTTCTTCTGCCATCAGTTTCATTTCCAGGGAATCCTGTCCCTCGATGACCTTGAGCATTGCTTCACCGGAGATCTGATCCCACGGAGTCGTAATGATCGCAGCCTTTGCATTTAACTGCTGCATCTGTCTGACACATAACTCAAGCTGCTGCGGTGTCGCATTCTGTGTGCGGCTCAAAATAATTGTTGTCGCATACGCAATCTGATTATTAAAGAATTCACCGAATGCCTTCATCTGCTTGCTTGCTTTCGTAGCATTGACTACAGTGATCAGCCCGTTTAAAGCTACATCATGCGTTTTTTCCACATCCATGACTGATTTCATGACGTCTGAGAGCTTACCGACACCGGACGGCTCGATCAGAATGCGATCCGGGTGGAACTTTTCGATCACTTCATTCAAGTTCTTTCCGAAATCGCCCACCAGAGAGCAGCAGATACAGCCAGAATTCATCTCTGTAATCTCAATACCCGAATCTTTCAAAAATCCGCCATCGATACCGACCTCACCAAATTCATTTTCAATCAGAACGATCTTCTGTCCGGTAAAAACCTCTTCAATCATCTTTTTGATAAATGTTGTTTTTCCGGCGCCTAAAAATCCGGATACAATGTCAATCTTTGTCATGTATTATTCCTTCTTTCTAAAATATAATTACATTTTATCAGGTGCTGAGAAACCTAAAACATCAATACAGGTTTCAAGCACACCACGTGTCAGATCAAGCAGGGCAATGTATGACTGCTGCAGCGTCTCATCGGGTTCTGCCAGAATCTTGGTCTCATGATAAAAATGATTGAGTGCATTTGCCAGATCATAAATATACGCACAGACCCTATGCGGTGCCATTTCCGCAAATGCAGACTCGATCACTCCATTGAATTTTGCCAGCTCCAGCTGGAGTGCCTTCTCACTCTCGGAATGAGCCTCGCCCACAGAAAGTCCCACTCGCGAATGTCCGGCCTGTACATATTTGTTCAGGATAGACTTGATACGTACAATTGTATAGAGAATATACGGACCCGTATTTCCCTCAAACGAAGTAAATCTGTCAATATCAAAAATATAATCCTTGGATGCCTGATTCGAGAGATCACCATATTTGATGGCTGACAATGCAATCTGCGCTGCAATCGTATGTGCCTCCTCATCAGTCATTGTCTGATTCTCACTCTGGTTTGATACGATCTTCCCGTACATCTTATCCTCGATATCCGTCAGCAATGTCTCCAGACGCATCACGCCACCCTCACGTGTCTTGAACGGTTTCCCGTCTTTTCCGTTCATTGTACCGAATCCAAGGAAATACAGCTTCGTATCATCGTTGACGATACCTGTCTTTTTTGCACAGCGGAATACCTGCGTAAAATACAGCTCCTGACGCTTGTCCACAACATAGATAATCTCATTCGGATTATAGGATGTCATACGCTGTACAATTGTCGCCAGATCCGTCGTATTGTACAAGGATGCCCCATCTGACTTCAGGATCATGCAGGGAGGGATCTCTTTGGTATCGGTCTCCTCCTTGACATCAACGACCAGCGCACCTTCACTGATATACGCATAACCGCCGTCCTTCATCCGGCGCACCATCTCCGGAATATACGGCTGGGCATCACTCTCGCCCTTCCACAATTCAAACGAAACGTTCAGTCTCCTGTAATTTTTCTTCAGGTCAGTCACGGATACTTTCAGGATATGATGCCACAATGCCTGATAACCGCGGTTGCCATGCTGCAGTTCATAGGTTGCCTGCATCGCACGTTCCTTATATCTCTCGTCCTCTTTTGACTTTTTGCTGGCAGTCGGATAGATCTCTTCCAGCTCTGAAATCGTAAACGGAGCCTCTTTCGGATATTCTCCCACAAAAGCATTATTAAAATACGGCAGATCCGGTTTGCGCTCACGCAGTTCCGTAATGATCAGACCCATCTGCAATCCCCAGTCACCGATATGGACATCTCCAATCATTGTATTTCCGAGAAAAATACCCATACGCTTGATGCTCTCACCGATCACGGCAGAACGCAGATGTCCAACATGCAGCGGCTTTGCCACATTCGGTCCGCCATAGTCGATCATGATCGTCTGCGGTTTTGCCACACGTTCGCAGCCATAATGTCCGTTTGCTGCGCCCTTTTCCATCTCTTTTAGATAATCAGCCAGATATGTCCTGGCCAGCTTCAGATTTAAGAAGCCGGGTTTTACAGCCTGAACCTCCTCAAACAACGCATTTCCTGACAACACTGCAGCAATCTGTTCTGCAATGTCAATCGGTGCTTTTTTCGCCTGCTTTGCAAGTGCCATCGCGCCATTACACTGAAATTCGCACAGATCCGGTCTGTTAGAAACCGTTACGCGCGCATAGCTCTTGTCAAAACCGAGTTCATCAAAGGCTGCCTCCATTGTCTGGGTTATCTGGTCTAATAACTTTTTCATATCCGTTTCCTTTCCTTTGGTATATGTTTCATGGCAAAACAAAAAAACGCATAGCGTTTTTTTGTAATAACTATTTTCTACCTGTTTTTCCGCATGATGTATGCGTTAATCTTCTTCGGTCTTTTTAATCAGATCGCGCAGTGCATCATCCTTTTCAGAGAGAATCGCCTGTATCTGTCCATCGTCTTTCTCATCCACATCTGTCTGTCCATAGACGCCGGAATATGCACCGGTAGTCTGGTTGTAATTGGACTCAGCTTCGATCTTTGCCTGCTCGATCTCCTCACGTCTGCGGATTTCATCCTTTTTCGCCTCGTGCTCAAGCTGCTCTAGTATCTCCTCCACCGAATGCAGCTCCTCCTCTGCCGTCTGTAGCTGCTGTGATTCATTCATTTCCTGACCCGGCTGTGTAGATACACTGACCTGCTCCTGTTTCTCCGCTTGCTGCGCAGCACGCAATTCTTCCGGTGTCATATAATGAACATTCCACCACTTTACGATGCTGTGTTCCATTTTTTCTCTTTCATTGCGTTCTTGGATCAAATCTTTCATAGCCCCTATTATATATGAAGTGTAAAAATAATTCAACTGCAAGCTACGCAAATGATTCATGATGTGTATATTTTTCAGGCAGACGTGCAAACTGATAGTAATAAATCATGTTTCGGAGGTTTTCCTCATGTCTGCATACAAAGTCGAGATCTGCGGTGTCAACACTGCCAAGCTCCCCATACTCAAAGAAGATGAAAAAGATGCCCTGTTTGCACGCATCCGCGAAGGCGATCCAATTGCCAGGGAAGAATACATCAAAGGAAATCTGCGTCTTGTACTCTCTATCATCCGACGCTTTTCCGGTCATACTGACAATATCGATGATCTGTTTCAGATCGGATGCATCGGACTCATGAAATCGATTGATAATTTTGACCCTACACTCGGTGTCAAGTTCTCAACTTATGCTGTGCCCATGATCATCGGAGAAGTGCGCCGTTATCTGCGCGACAACAGCAGCATCCGCGTCTCCAGATCACTGCGCGATACCGCCTACAAGGCGATCCATGCCAAGGAGCAGCTCATGAACCGCACACAGGAGGAACCGACAATGGAAGAAATCGCCGCAGCATCCGGCCTGACCAAAGAAGAAATCGTCTATGCACTGGATGCGATCCAGAGTCCGGTCAGCCTCTATGATCCGGTCTATACAGACGGTGGAGACACACTCTATGTCATGGATCAGATTGCAGACAAGAAAAACAAAGAATCCCGCTGGATCGAGTCGCTCTCTCTATCTGATGCGATGGAGCGGCTCGGTGAGCGGGAGAATTATATCATAAAATTACGTTTCTTTGAGGGCAAGACACAGATGGAAGTGGCTCAGGAGATCCATATCTCACAGGCACAGGTATCCAGACTCGAAAAATCTGCCCTGAATCATATGAAAAACTATCTAAAATAATCTTTTGCGTCAGCCGGTCTTAACGATCCCATTTGTCGCAGAGGGAATTGATCTGGTCTGCAAAACGCGCAAGTTCCTTGTTGGGCAGACCTTCATTTCTATTGATAACAGCCAACAGTCTCTGTCCGGCTGCCAGCAGTCTTGCAAATACATTGCTGGACGCTTTGCTGGAATTTTTCGTTTTCTTCGGCAGCATCGTCCGGCTGCCCTGTTTGATACAGGCATTTGTAAACAAATCATAAATATCGCCACTATAAGGTGCAACTGCTTCGTAACCGAGTTCATTATGCAGATGCATCGCAAATTCATCTGTCACTTTATTCTCACCATGCACGACAAACACACGCTTCGGTGGATGCTTTTGAAATGCTGCGGCCCACTCGGTCAGCTTTGTGCGGTCTGCATGACCGCTGATACCGGGCAGATTGACAATCTCTGCACGCACTTCAATCTGTTCGCCGAACAGCTTGACTTCCTTCGCACCGTTTAGCAGTGCATGACCAAGTGTACCAGGCACCTGATAACCCACAAACAGAATCGTTGAATCATCACGCCACAGGTTATGCTTCAAATGATGGCGAATACGTCCTGCCTCGCACATACCGGATGCAGATATGATGACAACTGGTTTTTTGAGAAAGTTGATCTGTTTACTGGCATTGCTGTCTACCGCTGTTTTCAATCCCGGAAACTGAATCGGGTTTATACCCTTTTCCACCAGTTCGAGTGCTTCCTCACTAAAACATTCCTTCACATTTTTATGAAATACATTCGTTGCCTCGATTGCCAACGGACTATCGATATATACTTCAAAATTTTCAAATTCCGGAAGCAGATGTTCCGTCTTGATCCGCCGCAGGAAATACAGCATCTCCTGTGTACGTCCGACAGAGAATGCCGGGATTACCAGATTACCACCCCGGATAAATGTCCGTTTGATCACCTCTGCCAGTTCCGTTGCATAATCTACCGGAAGGTTGTGTTCCCTGTCTCCGTAAGTAGACTCCATGATCACATAATCTGCCTCTTCCAAAAATGTCGGAGACTTGATGAGCGGCTTATTGCCTTGTCCGATATCTCCGGAAAATACGAGTTTGACCTCTTTTTCTTTTTCCGTTACCCACAATTCAATCGAAGAAGAACCAAGCAGATGTCCCGCATCCACAAAGCGGATCTTTAACGCATCATCGACCTGTACCGTCTCACCGTAGATGCATGGTGTGAACAGATTCAGTACCCCCTGTACATCTTCCATCGTATATAACGGTTCAATCTGTGCGCCACCGGATCTCTTTGCCTTACGGTTGCGCCATTCTGCCTCAAACTCCTGAATGTGTGCTGAGTCCTTGAGCATAATCACACACAGTTCATAAGTTGCCTGTGTACAATAGATCCGTCCGCGAAACCCATGTGCATATAACAATGGCAGCAGACCTGAATGATCGATATGTGCATGTGTCACAAGCACGGTATCGATCGCCGCCGCGTTGACCGGGATCTCCTGATTCACATACAGATCCGGTCCCTGCTCCATACCGCAATCTACGAGCAGATGCTTATCCTCATACTGTAAAAAATGACAACTGCCTGTCACCTCATGTGCCGCACCCAAAAATTCAAGTAACATAACCCCATCTCCTTTACGCTTTTTGTTAAGCTCTTTCGTTGACTTTTTACCACACGCTCCTACAGCCCCTGGAAACTCTCTTTTGTATTATTTTATCACTTTTTTCTGATTATTCAAAGCGAATTATCTCTTTTTTCAGTCGTTTCATGATCTTTTTTTCCAACCGTGAAATATAGGACTGGGAGATGCCGAGTGTATCGGCGACTTCCTTTTGTGTCAGTTCTTTTCCATCCGGCTGATGAAGACCAAACCGCAGTTCTACAATCTGACGCTCACGGTCAGATAAGTGTTCGATTGCATTGCCGAGCAGCTTTTTTTCGACCTCGTTTTCGATGTCCTTTGAGATCACATCTTCGTCAGTGCCCAGAATATCTGACAGCAACAGTTCATTTCCATCCCAGTCTACGTTCAACGGCTCATCGATCGATACCTCCATGCGTGTTTTACTGTTGCGCCTCAGATACATGAGTATCTCATTTTCAATACAGCGCGATGCATAGGTCGCCAGCTTGATCTTTTTATCCGGGTCAAATGTATTGATTGCCTTGATGAGTCCGATCGTGCCAATGGAGATCAGATCCTCCACCCCGACACCGGTATTATCGAATTTTTTAGCAATATAGACAACCAGCCGCAGATTGTGCTCAATGAGTTCTTTGCGCGCCTCTGCACAGTTATCTCCCATGAGCAGGATACACTCCCGCTCACGCTCTGCTGCAAGTGGCGGCGGCAGGACCTCCGCGCCGCCAATATAATGTATCTCCCGCTCCTTGTGAAACAACATCGTATATAAGGTCGGTATCATCTTTAGTTGAAAGCGATTTGGTACATTAATTTTTATGTACATCCATTGTCTCCTTTCAAGCAAAAATCAAACGCCGCCGGCAGGATCATCCGGTAATCCTTGCCTGCAAAGACTGCATCATCTGCCCTGCCGATCACAACTTCCATCTGCCTGCCACCATTCCATTCCAATGCATCGATCGTCGTGACCTCCATCAGCCGGCCGGACGCTCCGACGGTGAGATATGGGATCAATCGTGCAGCCGTACTCTCGCCGATCAACCGGGTATACTCAGCTTCTGCCAATATATAGACGGGTGCATGTACATATGGATCATTCAGCCGGTTTCCGGTATCATAGAGTCCCACGACTTCCACCGCAGACGCTCCCTGATGCAAGGTAACACGACAGAGTCTCTCATCATGCAGCATACGCCGTTCCTCCAATACCAATGAAACCAGCATGCTGCAGGCACATATCACACATCCAAGGGCAAACCAGCAGCTTTCTGGCAGATATGCCTGCGCAATGCCAAGAATCCCTCCGATCGCAACCGTTGCCACCATTCCCCAGGAAAAAAGGCGTAAAAATACACCTGCTGTCTGTGGGTGGAATAAAAAACAGATCACCACTGCACGCAGCATGATTCCTCCAGCCATAACGATGACTCCATATCCTGCCAGCACAAATATGCCAATCTGCAGTGCTGCCGCCACCGCATTCACCCATAAAATATGTATCACCGGACATTCCCGTTTCATCCACAGATTCAGAAACAGACATACCTGCAGCTCCACAAAAAAAGTACGCAGCCACAGCACATCTATGTATATCGTCAGCTCCACATATGCATTCCCTCCCTACCGCCTTGATAACAAAGATTATACCGCTAAAAGCATGCAGATTTTGTCGTATTAAGCCCATCATAGAAAAAGAATCCTTGCGGAGCATTTTGTGTGATAGGAATTTCCTATCACACAAAAAATAGACAACCCACGGTCGGAATTGTCTATCTTTTCATTCGTCAAAAGCTGCGATTTTTAAATCATGATTTTTAATTTGTAATTTTTATCTTCTTGTGTTCTTTAAGAAAGTCGGAATCTGGATGTCCTTCTCAGGCACACTGCTCTCCGGTCTCTTGGGCTTCTGGATACCTGTGAATGCCGGATTTACCGGTGTCACAGGCGTCGCACCTGCTGCTGTACCGGCTGCACCCAGCCCACGCGAATATGTACCGCCTGCAGCGCCGGATAAACCACTGCGGCTTGTCAATCCACTGTTCATCGGTCTGGTTGCGCCTGCCGTACCGGCTGTCGTTCCGGTTGAATATTTCATGCCACTCATCAGAGGTGTCACAGAAGGCTTTTTGTTTGCCTCAAGTCCGGTCGCAATCACCGTAATCTTGGCTGTATCCGTCATAGACTCATCATACTTGGCACCAAAGATAATATTTGCCTCATCACCGGCCAGATCCTGTACATAACCGGCTGCATCACTGGCATCAATCAAAGAAATATCTCCGGAAATATTGATAATCACGTGCGATGCACCATTGATTGTAGTCTCCAGCAACGGACTGGCAACTGCCAGTTTGACAGCTTCGAGCGCCTTGTCATCACCGTGTGCTTCACCGATTCCGATGTGTGCCAGACCTTTATCCTTCATGACTGTCTGTACATCTGCAAAATCCAGATTAATCAGAGCCGGCAGGTTGATCAGGTCTGTGATACCCTGTACAGACTGCTGCAACACTTCGTCTGCCTTCTTGAGTGCATCCGGCATCGTTGTGCGGCGGTCTACAATCTCGAGCAGCTTATCATTAGGGATCACAATCAGCGTATCCACACTGTCATTCAGACGTTCAATACCGGAAACTGCATTGACCATACGCTGCTTTGCCTCGAACTTAAACGGTTTCGTCACAACACCGACCGTCAATATACCCATATCCTTTGCGATCTTGGCTACTACAGGAGCTGCACCGGTTCCGGTTCCGCCTCCCATACCACAGGTTACGAACACCATATCTGCACCCTCGATTGCGTTGGACAGATCATCCGCACTCTCCTCTGCGGCTTTCATTCCGATCTCCGGCTGGGCACCTGCACCCAGACCTTTGGTGAGCTTTTCTCCAATCTGGATCAATGTAGGAGCCTTACAAAGCGCCAATGCCTGTTTATCCGTATTCACCCCTACGAACTCGACACCGCCGATATTCTCATCAATCATTCTATTTACCGCATTGTTTCCGGCACCTCCGACACCGATCACAATGATTTTCGCATTATTGTCTGCACCTGTGGTTGTAATCTCTAACAAGAGCTTGTCCTCCTCTATCCTCATATATGCGCACGAACTTAGCGCCTTATCCAAATATTCTCAATTCGTAACTGTTCAGTACCCTCACCGTTACGATGCAAAATCCATTCCAAATTGGCTTCGCCGATGGGATTTTGCATGACTCAATCATATTTATAATAGTATTTCTTCAAAAATTTATCAACCATTTATTTTGTTTTTTTACTTTTTTTAGGCGCAAATATAATATCGGTCGTTTCACTCGTCCAGTTTTCCAGATGCAGCGTACCTTTTTTTCCTTCCAACTGCGGTAAGATGTACTGCAGACGCAATATTTTTTGTGCCAGATTATCCGCATTTCCGACAAGTATCATGATCTTCCCGCTATACACGGTCATCTCTGCGGATGCCTCATCGTAGCTGATGCGCTTTGCTGGAATCTCATATTTTTGCAGCAGCTGGGTCAGCGCTAACAGGTTCTTGAGTGAGGTGTCATTTTCTAACGGCAATTTCTCATACAAGACTACCGAATCACAAGCGAGCCCCTCAATCTTTGGAATATCGGGAATGACCTCCTGCGAGGTCTCTACTATGAAGCCGTCCTTATCAAAATAAGCATTCTGATCGATCGAGGTAATGTACAGATATCCAAGAATTCCCTTCTCGTATACCTCTACCGTCAGTTCATGTGGATGCTGAGGGTTCAGTCCCACCGTCATCTCATCAACAAATGGCAATTTTTCGGTGCGCAGAAACCGGTACTTCAGATATACATAGAGAGAACTCCACGAATACTCATCATCGAGCACAAGCTCACGGATCTGATCATCTGTATAAATTTCATTGCCGACGACTGTGACCTTCTTTACCGTAAACACCTGTGTGACAAGCACGGTGCCAATCCCCGCCAGCAACACCATCAGGCCTAAAATCATCAATATATTCCGTTTTTTTCTTCGTCTGCGCTCGTTTTCCCTGCGCTGTTCTCTAATCATAAGCGATCTCCGATGCGTCCGGCTCAAACTGGATTCCACGGGACACCGACAATGCCAGCCCCATCTCTGCCAGAAGGAATACCACCGACGTTCCTCCGTAGCTGATAAATGGCAATGTGACACCGGTATTCGGAATCGAATTTGTCACGACCGCGATATTTAAGACAACCTGTATTGCGATATGTGCCAGAATACCTGTCATGAGCAATGCACCATACAGATCTCTGGCATTGTTTGCGATGACCATAAAACGCCACATCAACAGCAAAAACAGTAAAATCACACAGATCGCACCAAACAGTCCCAGTTCCTCACAGATAATTGAAAAGATCATATCATTGGGTGCCTCCGGCACAAATCCAAGCTTTTGCATACTATTTCCAAGTCCTTTTCCGAACAGTCCGCCCGATCCGATTGCATACAATCCCTGCAATGTCTGGAAACCTTTTTCAAAATTCTCCGGATGCTGCCACATCGCAATACGGTCACCACGATATCCCGCCGATGGCAGCAGTAAAAACAGTGCAATCGCTCCTACACCTACACCGCCAACTGCAAAAAACTGCAGATATTTCGGGCTGGATACAAATACCATCGCCACACCGATACCCAGAACAATGATCGCTGTACTCAGATTATTATAAGCGATCAATCCAAAAAGCGGCATGATCACAAGCATCACGCGGATCACCATGGAAAACTTTGCCATTTTTTTTGGCATCTGGCTGATCAGGCTCGCCAAAAACATGATCACCGCCAGCTTGGCAAACTCTGACGGCTGAAACTCCATACTGGAATTGGGGATACCCAGCCATCTTCGCGAACCGTTATGGTCGATTCCGATTCCCGGGATCAAAACGAGTGAACATAACACAAACGCAACAAGATAGGCAAGTGTTCCCATATTTCTCCATCTGCGGTAATCAATTCTCGATATCACAAACATCCCAAACAGTCCCAATCCAAACGCCATTGCCTGACGCTTCAGATAATGCGCCGGATCTTTGAACGTATTCTGTGCATCATAGGCACTCGTGCTGTAGAGCATCACGAGACCAAAACAGATCAAAAATATGATGATAAAGAGCAGACTGTAGTCGAAATATTTGATTTGCCGCTTTTTCTTCTGCCGTCGTGCCATACACTCACTCCCTCATATCATTTTCGATTGTTTACAACCACTATTTTTTTAATGCCCTGACCATGTCTTTGAACATGCGTCCACGCTGTTCATAATTATCAAACATTCCCCAGCTCGCACATGCCGGTGACAGTAGCACTGCATCTCCACTGACCGCTGCCGCGTGACAGATATCCACCGCCTCCTGCAGCGAATCCGCAAACACATACTCATGAAATCCCATGCGTTCACACGTGTCCGCGATCTTTTGTGCAGTCGCACCGATCAAGACCAGCTTTTTGACCTTTCCATCAAATGCGCCGATCCACTCCTCGTACTCGGACTGTTTATCATAGCCTCCGCCGATCAGACAGGTCGGCCGGTCCATCGCGCGGATACCCTGAATCGCAGCATCCGGATTTGTGCCCTTGGAATCATTATAATATCTGACTCCATCCACCTCTGTGACATACTCTATTCTATGCTCCACCGCCGTAAATCTGACTAAAACCTCACGGATCTTATCGAGCGGTACACCATAGCTGTATGCGATCGCTGTCGCCGCCATGACGTTTTCATAATTATGCTTTCCGAGCAGGTTCAGATCCTTCACATTGCAGACAAGTTCCTTTTTTCCGCCATCTGCCAGCCAGATCTCGTCACCTGCCAGATACAATCCATCCGCTAATGCCCTCGCACTGCTGAAATAGACGACATGCATCCGCTGCTTTAATTGTTCTCCAAATGCATGCAGCACCTGATCCTCATAGTTGAGCACACACACATCATCTGCTGACTGTCCCTCGGTGATACGCTCCTTTGCTGCGATATAATTTTCCATCGTGTGATGCCGGTTCAGGTGATCCGGCGTAATATTTAAAATAGCTGACACCTTCGGTGCAAAATGCTCTACCGTCTCCAACTGGAAGCTGGAGATCTCTGCGACTGTCACAGTCTCCGGTGTCATATCCGGTGCCATCCGTGTATACGGGATACCGATATTTCCGACGACCTGTACATCAGACACATAATTTTTCATAATCTCTCCGGTCAGTGCAGTCGTCGTCGTCTTACCGTTCGTTCCGGTGATCGCCAGCACATCACCCTCCGAAAATGCATATGCCAGTTCGATCTCTCCCCATATATGCACACCGTGCGCACGCAGGCCATTGATCATCGGCAGATCGGTCGGTACACCGGGACTGAGCACTGCATAGGAATAGTTGTCCATCTGCGCCTCAGGCAGATCACCAATCAGCACCCCGCACGATGACAGCGCCTGTGACTTTTCACGAACCGCAGTTTCTGTCAGCTTCTCATTGCCATCAAAAATGTCAAATGCGATCTGCTGCGCCGCCAGAAGCTCTGCTGCGGCGATGCCGCTGATACCGGTTCCGACTACAAGTACCTTTTTACCTTCCAGATTCATCTGTATTCTCATATCTCACACACTCCTTACAATGCCATATATGCAACGAGACACAACAATGTGGTCACAATCGAAAATACTGCCACGACCTTTGTCTCTGACCATCCACCCAGTTCAAAATGATGATGGATCGGTGCCATGCGGAAGATCCGCTTTCCATGTGTCAGTTTGAAATATCCGACCTGCAGCATGACCGATAAAATCTCGATCCAGTAGATCAAGCCGACGATCAGGATGAAGATCGGCATCTGCATCATATACGCTGTCGCTGCGACGAAGCCGCCAAGTGCCAGTGAACCGGTATCACCCATAAATACACGCGCCGGATAGACGTTAAACAACAAAAATCCAAGCAGCGCACCCACAACTGCACAGGTAATCGGTGCTGCCTGGCTGCCTGTGCCGATCGCTACGACTGCGAAGAATGTCGCCACCAGAATCGTCACACTGCTCGCCAGACCATCCAGGCCATCCGTAAAATTCACACCGTTGACCGTTCCGATAACCGCCAAAAACATAACCGGAAATGCCAGCCAGCCGAGATTCAGATACTTGCCACCGCTGAACGGAATGAGCATTGTCATCGGAATGTCCGCATGAACAAGATAACATGCAAACACAGCCGTTACGACAATCTCACAGAGCATCTTCTGCCATGCCAGAAGACCGTCCGAACGCTTGAGTACAACTTTCAGATAATCATCTAAAAATCCAATGATACCGTAGCCGAGCGTCACAAACAAGATTGGCATGATCCTGGGGTAATTTTTCATAAAAACAAGGCTGGTCACCGTGATCGCGATCAGAATCATCAGACCGCCCATTGTCGGCGTACCGTTTTTCACCTGATGCGATGCCAGTTCCTCACGCTCTGTATTACCGATCTTCAGTTTCCGCAAAAACGGTATCAGCACCGGTCCTAACACTGCACTGACCGCAAATGAGATCAGTACGGCAAAAATGCATACATTTGTCATATCTTCCACCTTTGATATCCCTCTTTCTTTTGTTCTGATACAATTTTCATTTCAACTTATCTAGTATACGTTATTTTCAGTCTCAGTGCAAGGCGCGATCTCTAAATAGGGGAGAATATCCACAAAAATATCATGCGCGACCGGCGCCGCGATCGTACCGCCATAATAGATGCCCTGCGGATCATGGATCACGACTAGCACGAGCACCTGCGGATCATCCGCCGGCGCGAAACCGAGAAAGGAAGAAATATAACGGTGTGCGCTTCGCGGCAGGGTCTGTGAGGTTGCAGTCTTGCCTCCGATCTCATAGCCATCGATATATGCCCGCTTTCCTCCACCCTCACTCACAACCGTCTCGAGCAGACGTGCCATCAATTCCGAAGTATCTTCCGATACAATGCGGTCACGCTCACTGACCGTATAATCCGTCCGAAAATTCCTCACAAGGTCGCCATCCGCATTCCTCGCTTCCAGTGCCAGATGCGGTGTGATGAGCAGCCCTCCATTCACGATCGAGCCTGCCGTCGCAGCCAGCTTGATCGGAGTGATCTGAAAACTCTGTCCAAAGGAGATTGTCGCCAGTTCGACCGGTCCGACATTCTCCCTGGCATGCATGATCGTCCCCGCCTCACCCGGCAGATCAATACCGGTCAGCCGGTTCAACCCAAACTGATTAAAATATTTGAAATAATCATCTACACCCACCCGCTGGCCGATCGTGATAAACACCGGATTACACGAGTTCTGCAAGCCCTGTGCAAATGTCTCACTGCCGTGTCCGGTCACTTTATGGCATCGGATTCTCCGGTCCTCCACGGTAATGTAGCCCGGACAGAAGAAATGATCTGCCTCCGAGACAACACCTTTTTCCAGAGCCGCAGACGCCGTGATGATCTTGAAGATACTGCCCGGCTCATAAGTATCATTCAAGCATTTATTCCGCCACATCTGATTGAGCGCGTCATTTTCACTCACACCCGGCTGTGGCTCATAGTCATCCGGCAGTGTAAACGGATGGTTGGAATCGAACTCTGGCAGATCCACCATCGCATAGAGTTCACCATTGGACGGATTCATGACGATGATCTGCACGCTGTCCGCTTCCTTTTGCTCCATGACTTTTTCTGCTGCCTGCATCGCATAAGTCTGGATATTATAATCGAGCGTCAGATACAGGTCATTGCCATTTACAGGCTCCTTTCTGGATTCACCGACGCCTTCGATCTCAATACCTTTCGCGTCTGTCAGTGTCAGTATTTTTCCCGGTTCTCCCTGCAGAAGTTTATCATATTTTACCTCAAGTCCCACGATCCCCTGATTGTCACCTCCGGTAAATCCGAGCACCTTGGAAGCGAGTGTCCCATGCGGATAATACCGCTTATAATCCTCATCGATCTTTACACCGGCCAGCCCCATCTCACGGATCTTATCGCCGGTCTCTATATCTACATTTGATCGGATACGTTCAATCGAACTCACCTTCTCCACACGCGCCCGCACCTTTTCCTCATCCATATCGAGCGCCTCGGATAGCGCGGCTATGACTGTCTCCGGGTCTTCGATCTGACTGTGGATCACAGAGATCGTGCAGACCGTCTTATTTGCTGCGAGCAGCACACCGTTGCGATCATAGATATTTCCGCGTGCTGCCTTGATTGAGCGCTCGCGCTCATGGATATCCTGCGCCTTTCCTCCATAATACGTAGAACCCCACACCATCAGATATACGAGTCTTCCGACCAAAAACATCAGACAGGCAGCCACAACAAAAAACATCATCACAATTTTCTTACGATTGTGAAACTTTGTCCATTCCTCCCGTTCCGTCATATGCAAAAACCCCACAAAAGCAGTTACTATAATCTATTACTGCTCTTATGAGGTTATGATACCATTACTGATTTTCTGCCGTCTGTCCATCGTCCGTCTGACTCTCAGTTGCATCCTGCGTCTGTGTATCCGACGTACCATCTGCTTCTTCTGCGTCCTGCGCGTCGGTCTTTCTCCCACTCGCAGACGGAACCGCCACACCGTCCAATCCGGTAAAATAATTCGTTTCATCCGGTGTGAGTGCGCCCTCAGGTGCGATCTCGTCCGGGTAAATATTCAGATATGGCAATGCCTCTTCGAGAATCTCACGCGTGAGGTTCTGCGCATAGGTACTATGCGACTGTTCATGTGTATTCGGCTCATCCACAATCGTATAGATCAGAAGTTCCGGATCATCCGCAGGCAGATAACCGATAAATGATACGAGATAGTTATCCTCATCCTTGGAACCACTGACAGACTTCTGTGCCGTTCCGGTCTTTCCACCCATAGAATAACCTGCGACTTTTGCATAACGAGCCGTGCCTTCCGATACCGTATCATATAAATAGCTGCGGATCTGTGCACTCGTCTCCTCAGAGACCGTCTGTTTGATCAGCACCGGATCGACCGTACGGAGTACATTGCCATTCTCATCGAGTACCTTTGACAGCATATGGGGCTGATAATATTTTCCACCGTTAATCAGTGAAGAAAAAGCGCCACCCATCTGGATCATCGTGACATTAAAGTTCTGTCCAAACGAGTTTGTTGCCAGATCGACCGTCTTCATATCTTCTGCATGGTACAGCAGCGTGTCAGTACGTGCCTCACCCGGCAGATCAATATTTGTCCGCAGTCCAAAGCCAAAAATATTCTGATATTTACAGAAATTGTCCACACCGATGCGGTATGACATCTGCATCAGTGCATCATTGCAGGAATCCATGAGCGATTTGCGGATCGTCTCCACACCATGTCCATAGACGTTCACACAGTGGATATCGTGTCCTGAGATCGTCTCCTTACCATCACAGACAAAGGTCTCATTGCCCTTTAATGTTCCGGTCTCCAGACCGGCCGCCACGGTAAAAGGCTTGGCAGTCGAACCGGGCTCATAAGTAGAAGAGACACAGTAATTCGTCCACAGACGGTTTCTCGCATCATCGAGTTCGTCATCTGTCATCTCGTCCAGTTCTTCCTGCGTATAGCGATCCTCCAGATTCCACGGATCTGTCAGATCAAAGGTCGGATACTGAGCCATCGCCATCACTTCACCGGTCTTCGGATTCATGATCAGCACGCCGATATTGCTCGCAGCAGGGCCTTCCCTGTCGTTATCCTCAAACGTATCACAAAACTCCTGGATCTTTTTCTCTACAATGCTCTGCAGGTTTGCGTCCAGCGTTGTTACGATCGTATCACCGTCCACTGCCTCACGCACCGTTTTTTCCAGATCATTATCTGAATTCAGGTAGCCAAAACGTCTGCCATTTGTACCGCTGAGTACATCGTCATAATAGCTCTCGAGTCCGATCATACCGACATTATCTGAACGGGTAAAACCGAGCACCGGGCTCGCCAGTGACCCATACGGATTCGAACGGATATAACTTTTTTCAAACCATACGCCCTTCAGATTCGGGTTGTTTTCTGTATCCGCAGCCAGATCTGCATATTTTGACATTTCCTCGTAGCTCATTTTTTTGATCAGGACATTGTACTGGCTATTCGGTGAATCTTTGACTAACTGCCGGATCTCACTCTCACTCAATTCCGGATAACATGAAAAAAGAGCTGTCAATGTAGGCTCCAGATAAGGCTGTTTTCCACTCACATCACTGGTGAGCACTTTACAGTCCAATACCAGATTGTATACATCTGTACTCGTCGCAAGTATCGTTCCCTTTGCATCGAGGATATCACCCCTGCGATACGGAATCGTCTCGCTATCGTATGCCTGCTGTGACAACACTATTTTCTCATACGTCGCTCCCTTTACATACTGGATGTAGAGGATTCTGCACACCAGTCCAATGAGCGCCCCGCTGATCAGCAGAAACAAGAAAACCAATTTCTTTTTCATGCCGATCGTAAATTTTTTCGTTTTTCTTCTTGGTCTTCGTTGTTGATTCGCCAAAATCTATCAATCTCTCTTTATTCCGGTATTTCACCATACTGCGACATAAAATCAGAACGGTCAATTTTATAATATACGATCTGATCCTGACTCGGATAAGCCATCCCGAGTTCATTCATCGCCTCATCCTTCACGGTATCCATCTGTACCGCCGTGGCCAGACGCTTGTCGGTGGCATCGTTATCTGTCTTCAGATTATTAACAGTCGCCTCCAGCGCCGCTATATTTTCCAGATGAATGGTGACATCTGATTGTAGTTTAATATAAAACACAGCCGTAATGCAAGTGACAATTGCAGCAACTGTCAAAAAAGCAACGTAACTGCGATCCATGACCAGTGCACGGTCCTGATTGCGTCTGGCGATTGCCCGCTGTCTGCGCCGTCTGACGCGCTCCTTTCGTTCACGCTCCTCGCGTTCTCTGCGCTGCTGCCTGTCCTGTTCCCAATTATCCGGCATCGCATCCATGCGACGTACGACATTCCCCTCAATATAAGTCATTCTTCTGTAATCTCTGCCTGACTCTGTCATAACTGCCTACCCCTCATATCCGGTACATCCCTGATACCGTTATTTTTGTTGCCAATATTTTCGCTATTTTTTATCTTGCGCTTTTTCAAACACCCGCAATTTTGCACTTTTTGAGCGGGGATTCATTTCCATCTCCTCATCCGTAGGGAGAATCGGCTTTCGTGTAATCACTTTTCCCTTTGATACATTTCCGCATACACACACCGGGAAATCCGGCGGACATGTACATGGATTCTCATTCGTCTTGAAATTCGTCTTGACAATCCGGTCCTCTAATGAATGGAACGTGATAATACAGATCCTGCCACCCGGGTTGAGCAGCCCGATCATCTCATCAAGATGATCTTTTAACACGTCCAGTTCATGATTACATTCAATCCGGATGGCCTGATAAGTACGCTTCGCCGGATGACCTCCGGTCTTTGCAACCTTCTTAGGAATTGCAGCTTCTATAATGGCATTGAGCTGTCCGGTCGTCTCGATCGGTTCCTTTTGCCGCGCTGCGACGATATGCTTTGCTATATTTTTTGCGAAACGGTCTTCCCCATAATCACGGATCATCCGGTACAGCTCGCCTTCACTATACGTATTGACAATATCTCTTGCGCTCACGCGTGCCCTCTGATCCATCCGCATATCGAGCGGCGCATCTTCCACGCGATAGGTGAACCCGCGCTGTGGCGTATCGAGCTGAAAAGAAGATACACCCAGATCCAGCAGAATGCCATCTACACCAAACACACCGATACGCGCCAATTCTTCCTTCATATTGGCATAATTACTGCGAATAACCGTCAAACGGTCCCCGAATTCACGCAGCCGCTCTCCTGCCGCTGCGATTGCATCCGCATCCTGATCAATTCCGATCAGACGGCCTCCATCACCCAGACGTTTCAATATCTCGTAGGAATGGCCGCCACCACCCAGTGTGCCATCCACATAGACTCCATCCGGACGGATATTCAGATTTTCAATCGTCTCCGCCAACAATACGGAAGTATGGTTAAACTCCATATATCTGTCCTCACTCTCATTTCATCCGCCTAAAAGCTGAACCCCAGTTCTGCCATATGCTCTGCTACTTCATCCATATCGTCAAAATTGCTGCTCTCCACCCAGCGGTCACGATTCCAGATCTCCACGCGGTTGAGAACACCCGCAGATACAATCTCCTTCTGCAGATCCGCATGTTCCCTGAGATTTGGAGGAATCAGGATTCTACCCTGCTTGTCCACTTCACAGTTCGCCGCACCCGCAAAAAAGAATCTCATAAACCGGCGCGTCTGTGCATTTGAAGGTAATGCCCGGAATTTCTCCTCGATACCCTCCCACTCACTCTTGGGGTACACAAAAAGACATCCGTCGAGACCTTTGGTCACGACGAATTCCTCGCCCAACTGCTCACGAAACTTGGAAGGGACGATCACTCTGCCTTTTGCATCAATGCTATGATTGTACTCACCGGTAAACATTCTGGGTCCTCATCGTATATACATGCTCATCGGTATCATTCAACAACTTATACACATTGTTATGAACTTATCCACCACTTTCCACCACATATATACCACTTTCCTCCACTTATGTTCCTACTATACTCCCTTCAGCCCAAAAAATCAATGGAACGTATGTTTTTTTACGAAAAAAGCAGCCGGTGGATCACTCCACCGACTGCTCATCAATCAGTTGTTCCAGAATCTCGTCCACACGCCTGCTGCACGCCAGACTTTCCTCCGAAGATACATCTCTTGCAATTGCTTCATTCAGTTTCTTTCGTTCCCTCTCCAGTTGACGCAGCAGCGTCTCCCGATCCTTTATCGTTTTGGATGTCATCTGTCTTCTGAACTCCTCCGCTTTTTGCTATTTTTGAGCGAACGACCGCGATCCAGATAGCAGCGACCACTGCCATGACCGCACCTACTACCATCGATACAGGCACTCCGATCCCCGGGACAAGCAACTGATCGGTACGCAGGCTCTCCACCCAGAATCTGCCGACACCATAGCCACACAGATACATGAGGAATACCTCTCCGTCAAACTTTTTACGCCGAATATACCATACCAGAAACAACAGCAGTGCCAGATTCCACAACGATTCATAGAGGAACGTTGGATGCACCTGTATGTACTCCACACCGTCGATCACCATCTTATGGGCTGCGATCGATTCAGTGATCTCCCCCTGACGCACCGCATTGACCGGAAGCTGCATCGCAAGCAGATTATTGGTATATTCCCCAAAACACTCCCGGTTGAAGAAATTTCCCCAACGGCCGATGATCTGTCCGGTGACCAGTCCCAGTCCCGCCGTATCACACACAAGGGCGAACTTCAGTTTTCTCTTTTTGCAAAAGCAAAATGTCGTGATCATCGCTGCGATCACTCCACCGTAGATTGCCAGGCCTCCCTGACGCAGATTAAATACCTGCAGCAGATTGTCCTTGTACCTGTCCCAGGCGAACGCAACATAATAGATACGCGCACCAATCAAAGAACAGATAATAGCGATGATCGCCAGATCAAAATAGTCGTCCTGATTCTGCCCACTGCGCTTTGCCTCACGCAAAGCGACAAGCAATCCCATCAACATTGCAAATGCCAGCGTCAATCCATAAAAAGCGATCTCAAAATTGCCGATATGGATCGATTTGCCAACATGACTCAGATAAATGTGAAGATTTGGGAAATTGATATTCATATTCATAAATTTTAACCCTTTTTACATTTGAAAATATCACCCTGTATGCGCACTCCGCGAAACCAGCAGCATCTGCCACTGGCATCCCGGATGCATGATAACGAAATTCCCCCGCATCTGTAATTCAGACACGAGGGATGCATCGTCTGTGCAGTGCTCCTACTGCTTGCAGCGGAAACTTGCACACTCTGTCTCTGCGACAACGCATGCATTCACACCGCTGATACCGATATGGTCTGCCTGGCACTTCTCATTGTTGTTGAATGTGCAGTTTGATGCCTTGCACTTGACATCCAATGATGTTTTCGGCTCGCCTACCGCATTTTTGCCACAACCGCAGCTCTGCTCACGAAAGCTCGAACAGCAGGTCTCGTGAGGCATGGATGCCTCGCTGCCTTCTACCAGGATGTCATTCTTGGAACACTTCTTGTCTGCATTGTACATACAGTTTGAAACATTACAGTCTAACTTTGTCATGATCTCTCATTCCTTTCCATAAATCATAAGTAACTGTTCGATACCCTTACAGTTACCGCCATACACATGATCCTGTGCACGATTAGTATGGTTTATGAGAGAAAAAATATGCGATTATTTTTGTTCCTGCTCTACCTCTGTACGGATTTCTTTTGTACGGATCTCCTCGCAGATCTGGTCGATAAACGCTGCGAGCGGCTTGACGCCCTCATCGCCCACAAACCGGCTTCTGACAGATACTGTACCATCAGCCTCCTCCTGCTGTCCGACAACAAGCATATAAGGCAGCTTGCCCAGTCTCGCTTCACGGATCTTGTATCCGATCTTCTCGGAACGGCTGTCAACAGTGACATCCACGTGATTTTTCTTCAGTTCTGCCGCAACCTTGTTTGCATAATCGAGATACTTGTCAGAGATCGGCAGTACACGTACCTGCTCCGGACACAGCCATGTCGGGAACTTTCCTGCATAATGTTCAATGAGCCATGCCAGTGTACGCTCATAGCATCCCATAGATGTACGGTGGATGATCCAAGGAAGGACTTTCTCACCCTTCTCATCAATGTAATACATACCAAACTTCTCTGCGCTTGCGCAGTCGAGCTGGATCGTAACCATCGTATCTTCCTTGCCATATACATTCTTTGCCTGGATATCGATCTTCGGGCCATAGAATGCAGCCTCTCCTTCAGCCTCTGTATACGGAATATGATTCTCGTCCATCACATCACGCAGATACTGCTGGGTGCTGTTCCAGTACTCGTCATCACCGAGGTATTTATCCTTATTGTTCGGATCCCACTTAGACAGACGGTAGGTCACATCTCCGTCGATGCCGAGCGTTTTCATCACATAATGGCACAGTTCCGTGCATCTGGTCAGTTCCTCCTCTGCCTGATCCGGGCGCAGGATGATATGTGCCTCTGTGATTGTGAACTGTCTGACACGGGTCAGTCCGTGCATCTCACCGGAATCCTCGTTACGGAACAGCGTAGAAGTCTCTGCCATACGATACGGCAGATCCCTGTAGGAATGCTGCTCGTTCATATATACATAATACTGGAACGGACAGGTCATCGGGCGTAATGCCATCGTCTCTTTATCATCAGAATCCTTATTTAAGATAAACATGCCATCCATGTAATGATCCCAGTGTCCGGAGATCTTATAGAGGTCAGCCTTTGCCATCAGCGGTGTACGTGTTCTCACATAACCCCACTCGTTATCCTCGAGATCCTCTATCCAGCGCTGCAGCTTCATGATCATCTTGGTTCCCTTCGGTGTGAACAGCGGCAGTCCCTGTCCGATGACATCCACAGTCGTGAATAATCCCATCTCACGTCCAAGTTTATTGTGGTCGCGCATCTTTGCATCCTCAAGTTTGTCCAGATGCTCCTTTAATTCGTCCTTTTTATTAAATGCAGTACCGTAAATACGCTGCAGTCGTGCCTTATCCGAATCACCTCTCCAGTAAGCCATAGAAGAAGAAATCAGCTTGTATGCCTTTACACCCTTCGTACTCATCAGATGCGGTCCTGCACACAAATCGACAAATCCACCCTGATCATAAAAACTAATCTCCGAATCCTCCGGCAGATCCTCGATGAGTTCTACCTTATAAGGCTCACCCTTCTCCTGCATGAACTTGATTGCCTCAGCTCTGGGCAGTGTAAAGCGTGTGATCTCATGTCCTTCCTTGATGATCTTCTTCATCTCAGCCTCTAAGTTATCGAGATCCTCTCTGGAGAACGGCTCATGATCAAAATCATAATAAAATCCATCATCAATCGCCGGTCCGATCGTGATCTTCGCCTCCGGGAACAGACGCTTGACAGCCTCTGCCAGCACATGTGAAGCCGTATGGCGGATCACACGCAGTCCTTCCGGATCACTTGCAGTCACGATATTGAGTTCACAGTCATCACTGATCTGTGTACGCAGATCTACAATCTCTCCATTGATCTCTCCGGCACAGGCCACACGGGCAAGTCCCTCGCTGATATCCTGCGCGATCTCATACACTGATTTTGCCTGATCGTATTCCTTTACTGAACCATCTTTTAATGTAATCTTCATGTCAATTCTCCTTTATTCTCTTTCTTATCATATGTTTATTTTTCATCTTCATCCGGCGTTTTTCCGTTTCCGCAATAGCAGCCGTTTCCGGAATTATGGCTGCCGATCGTAACCGATTTTTTCGGTGTCAGAAGTATACCGAGCAGAATACCTGCCAACGCGGTCGCCACAATCTCTAAAAATAATTCCCGTTTGGAGATCATCGTAACCTCATCCAGAGAATCCCAGAACTTCTTCACTGCCTTTCCGATGTTCGGAATCAGCTTTGTCACCAGTTTCACCAGCACCTTCATATATCTTTCTCCTTTCCATAATCCTATCACATAAAAAATCCCCGGCGTCAGATCACTGACACCGGGGACGATTGCTCGCGGTTCCACCCCAGTTACCGGACAAACACCTGCGGTCTGTCACAGTCACTTTTGCGATGATAACGGTATCACCGGCCCGGATTAGGGGCACTCAGAGTTGGTTAGTCTCTTCATCGTGTTATGCAATATATGATATATGATATATCATTTATGATTAGACATTCTAACGCTTTTCCGGTCATGTGTAAAGTACTATCTTTGTACTTATTTTATACAATCACACACTGCCTGTTAAGCATTCCTGCCGCAGCACTGCTTGTACTTTTTACCGCTTCCGCAGGGACAGGGATCATTTCTGCCGATTTTCTTCCCCTCGCGGCGGATTGTGCCTGACTTCTTCTGCTCTAAGTACAGTTCCTTTTTCTTCTCTGCATCAAAGATCTCATCCCACTGGGGCAGCTCGTACAGCCAATCCGCCTTGGCATCCACCATATTCTTGTAGAGTTTCTCCTTATCAAAGATGAGGTTGACATGTGTGTCTTCCTCCATCGTCTCGATCGGATTTGCCTCTACCAGGGAGTCATTGATACCATCCAGAAAACCGGTCATCTCCATGATACTGATCTGATATTTCTCAGCCAGTTCCTTCACAGTTCCCTCTACCTTCTCATCCGGGTTGGTAAGAAGCTTTTCATAAATACCCTTTTCTAATAAGAAATAATTATTCCAGAATCTCTGGAGCTGTCCTTTGTCTGCTTTTTCATTATAGGCAATCTTATGCCAATCCTGTAATAATGCCATAATTCATCCGTCCTTTAGTAAAATAGTCTACGCACACGTGATGTGCACTTACATAGTATAACGCATATACATATATTTTTCAAAGTATTTTTTGTATAATAACCGAAAAAGCGGATATACTACAACTAACCGGAGCAATTGTTACCCCCAAGGCTTCGGTTGTGCGAAAGATACAAAAATACTTTATCCTCCCCTAGAGAAGGGCCTGCCGCGTGCAGGTCTTTCTTTTTCCTACACCAATCCCTGAATGAGAATAATCAGAATCATAAGCGGCAGCAGAAATTGGAAATACGGCTTGAGCCATTTTGCAATTTTCAGTCCGGAACCGGTATTAGCTTCTTTGATATAGTGGTCAAATCCCCATCCGAATTTTGTCACACAGAACAATAGATAGATCAACGAACCGATCGGGAGCAACAAGCTGCTTACAATAAAATCCTCGCTATCGAGGACATCACGCCCACCGATCAGATGCAGATTGCTCCATACATTGTATCCGAGTACACAAGGCAGACTCGCAATCAGAATAATCACACAATTGATAAATGCTGCCTTGTTCCTGCTCCATCCAAACATATCCATACAAAATGACATGATATTTTCAAATACTGCAATGATCGTTGAGAAGCTCGCAAATGTCATAAACAGGAAAAACAATGTTCCCCACAGCCTGCCGCCCTCCATATTGACAAATACATTCGGCAGTGTGACAAAGATCAGCTTCGGTCCTGCTGTGACCTCTACGCCATAGCTAAAGCACGCCGGGAAAATGATCAGTCCGGACATGATCGCCACAAACGTATCCAATGCACAGATGCGTACACCCTCTCCTGCCAGTGAATGTTCCCTGCCCATATAGCTGCCAAAGATCTCCATCGCAGCCACGCCAAGACTCAGTGTAAAAAAGGACTGGTTCATTGCCGCAGTGATAACATTTCGCAATCCGACTTTCCTCACAGTCTCTATATTCGGCACAAGGTAAAATGAAATTCCTTCTCCCGCACCGGATAACGTGAAACTGTGAACAGCCAGTATGATGATCAGAATAAGCAGTGCACCCATCATGATCTTGCTGACTTTTTCCAATCCATTCTGCAGTCCCCTGCTGCACACGAGAAATCCTGCCAGTACAGTCACAACCATCCAAAATCCCATCTGCTTAGGATCTGCCAACAGATCGGTGAACACCGATCCTACCGTATCAGCATCCATACCCGCCTGAAAAGTCCCTGTCAAAAACTTATAAAAATACGTAAGCATCCATCCGGACACAGTCGTATAGTACATCATCAGCATGTAACAGCCAAACATCGCAACCCAGCCATGCAGATGCCATTTACTGCCCGGCTTTTCCAATGCCTGATAAGCCTGTACCGCACTCTTGCGGCTGGCACGACCGACTGCTAATTCCATTGTGAGCACCGGCAATCCCATGGCCACAAGAAATATCAGGTAAAACAACACAAACAATCCTCCGCCGTTTTGTCCTGCTACATAGGGAAAGCGCCATACATTTCCAATTCCGATCGCACACCCGGCACTTACCAGCAAAAAACCAAGCCGGGATTTAAAAGATTCACGTTGCATTACTAAATAACTCCATTCCTATATGTATTACCACATTTATTACCACATTTCTTTTACGATACAACAAACTTATCTACATTCGCCTGCAGTTCATTTGCAGCATCGCGTGCCAGACGCGCCTTTTCCTTTATATCAGCAGCACGTTCAGCTACTGTAGCGGTCTTTTGTGCAATATCGGTTGTTCCGGTCGCACCTTCTGTCGCTGCTGTATTGACGCCACTGATCGCCTCCATCACACCGCCAATCGATGCCAGCAGCTGCTGTGAAGAAGCTGAAAAATCTGACACGATTGCATCCACATTTGATGCATCCGTATTATAGGAATCTGCCATATCCGAAAAGCCTTCCAGCGTATGTACAATATCCGTACCGACAAACTCTAACAGCCTGGTCGCATCTGCCACCAGATCATCAACTGCATGCGTTACATTTTCAGTAACTTCCTGAATATGTGTGACTGTATCCTTGGACTGTTCTGCCAGTCCACGGATCTCATCTGCCACAACTGCAAATCCCCTGCCCGCATCACCGGCACGCGCTGCCTCAATCGAAGCATTCAAGGATAACAGGTTCGTCTGCTCTGTAATATCCATGATTGAATCCGCCAATACACGAATCTGATCTACGACTTTTATATTCTCCAATGCCTTTGTCAGGCTCTCATTGATCTCCGTGTGAATCGACTTCGTGCGCTTATCATTTTCCTCCGTATCCGTCCGTACTTTGATCGCACGTTCACGGATCTCATCTGCCTCCGATGCACCATCCTGTGAACGATCAGCGATGCTCTTCGCTGCATCTTCGATCTCATGCGACATCGCATTGATCTCCTCAGAAGATGCCGCCGTCTCCTGCATGCCGGCAGCCAACTGCTCCGTCGTTGCAGACATTCCTTCGATCTCATCATCTAATGAAATAATACTATTATCAATATTCTCGACCAAAGATGTAATCTGCAGTGACTCATCCTTGACCTTCCCTATTAACGAAGCTAATTCTGCACGCATCGTCTCCAGCGATCTGGACAATTGTCCGAAATCATCCCGGCGTTTCATCAGTCCCGGCTGCATTTCCTGTGAAAAATCACCCTGCTCCATGAAACCGATATAACCCAGACTCAGCTTCAATGGCTTCGCAATACTTCTCGAAATCAGCAGCAACAACAGAATCAACAGAATCTCTACAACGATAACGATCGCTACAAACAGATTCCTGCTGTTAGCCACGTAGTTATTAAAATGCGTACTCGTCGTAGCAATCTCATCATCAATAAAGTCTGTATAGTTACCGGTTCCTATCACCCACTGAAACGGCTCAAATGCCTTGCTGTAAGAACGCTTCGGTGAAGATTCTGTCTCTCCTTCTTTCGGAAATACATAATCTACATAGCCTCCATCCGGTTCCTGTCCGACACGTATAATCTCTTTAACCATCTGAAAACCATCTGCATCCTTGGTCTCCATACGGTTCGTTCCCTCGGTATCGCTGCCAAGAAGCACTACATTGGTTCCATCATACTGATCAACCCAGAAATAACCGTTATCTCCATACCGAAGCGCCCGGATCTGGTCTGCTGCCAGTGACTTTGCCTGCTCCTCAGAAAAATCCCCTGCCTCATAAGCATCATACAACATCTGGCATAATGAAACTACATTATCCACCTGCGCCTTGATCTGTTGATCATACGATTCCCTCTGTGTCGTTTCCATGGTATCCAATGCATTCGCTTCCAGTTGATCCATAGACTCTGTTGAGAAAATCACACATATCGTCAATGCAATAAACGCTGCCAGCATGACGATAGAAAGTTTGGCTTTCACTTTGATGTTGTTCATATTCGTTCCCC